>UQDO01000018.1 GCA_900539855.1 uncultured Oscillospiraceae bacterium | reverse complement strand
CCCTACAAATGCACAATTAGATTTTCGGTTTCTTACGCTCATAAACTAAAATTTATCGTTATATAACATGGGCGTTAAAAACGGCAGGAGACGAGCCCCTGCCCTACGAAGTGTCAATTAGTTTTTAGGTTGTTTATTAAGGAACGGCACTTGGGGCTCGTTCGGCTCAGTCTGTCAATATTTCATTACGCAGATAAACTAAAATTTATCTTAGCAGAGAATGACCCGTGATATCAAGAGTCCTTGGGACTTCTAATATCACGGGTCTTAAATTTACGAATATCAGATTTTACCTGCAAGATGGTTCTTGATGGCTTCATATGTCAGGTCGCTGATGTCGTGCTCCATTTTGCATGCATCCTCGGCTGCGGTTTTTTCATCAACACCTATATTTATCAAAAACGCGGTCAGCAACTTATGCCGGTCATATATTTTTTGCGCGATCTCAAGCCCCTCTTTGGTGAGTGACAGATACCCCTCGCGGTCAACCGTTATATAGCCGCCGCTCTTTAAAAGCCCGACCGCGCGGCTGACGCTTGGCTTCGAAAAGCCCATATATTCCGCAACATCAAGAGAGCGCACGGCGTCCGATTTCTGCGACAGAACCAGTATTGTTTCAAGATACATCTCGCCCGATTCCTGTAAATGCATTATAGTCCGCTCTCCTTTCATCAACATTATCTATATAGTACCATATTTATTTTTAACTTGCAAGGGCTATTTAAAATGTTGATGTCTAAAGCTGCCGGGCGCCGGCGCATAAAACGCACGCGTTTTATGCGGCGTGGGCACCGCAATTTTTTTGCTTTATTTTGCTGATGCATTGTCTGCGGTGCCGCCGACTGACGGCGGAGCCGTCCGCCGGCGTCCGGCGTGCACTTCTAAAGCTTAAAATTGAAAGCGGCAAATTTTAAAATATACATACATTCAAATATATTTTTTACAACCGTGATTTGAGTATTTCCATGATAGTTCCCGGTAATAATTCTATTAACAATTATCGGGGAGCGAGAACTTTGCAATATAACAAGGTCGAGATATGTGGTGTGAATACCGGTAAATTGCCGGTGCTTAAGGAGTCACAAAAGGATGAATTGCTGAAAAGAGTAAGGGAAGGTGACATGTCGGCAAGGGATGAGCTGATAATGGGAAATCTGAGACTTGTTCTGAGCGTTATTCAGCGCTTTACAAACCGCAAGGAAAACATGGACGACCTGTTCCAGATCGGATGTATCGGTCTTATAAAGGCAATCGATAATTTTGATCCGTCACACGGCGTGCGGTTTTCCACATATGCCGTGCCCATGATAATAGGCGAGATACGCAGGTATCTGCGCGACAACAATCCTGTCAGAGTCAGCAGATCGATAAAGGACGTTGCATATAAAGCAATGCAGGTAAAAGAGGCACTTATTTCAAAAAATCAAAAAGAACCTACCGTTGACGAAATAGCAAAGGAACTGAACCTCCCGGTCAGCGACGTTGTTTTGGCACTCGAAAGTATCGTCGAACCGGTTTCGCTTTTTGAGTCGGCATATTCCGACAGCGGCGACACAGTGTATGTGCTCGATCAGCTTGGCGATAAATGTGATGATTCGGACTGGCTCGATGAAATATCCTTCAGAGACACGGTATCGTCGCTTTGCGAGCGCGAAAAGAAAATACTTGACCTGCGCTTTATGAGGGGAATGACCCAAATGGAGGTCTCGCAGGAAATAGGAATATCTCAGGCGCAGGTTTCAAGAATCGAAAAAGGAGTTATAGAAAAAATCAAAAACGAATAATATGATTCATCGGCAGCACATAGATATTATGTGTAGAATTGCGCTTAGGCCGACTTGTGTCAGCCTAAACAAAGGTGGGATTATATTTATGTGCTGCAGACTGGTTGAAATGCGGGAAAAACAGGTCGTTTGCATAAAGGACGGTACCATACTCGGATTTGTCGGCGATGTTGAGGTTGATACATGCTCAGGCAAGCTTGTGTCGATCGTGATATTCGGAAGAAAACGCTGCTTCGGACTTTTCGGCAGAGAAAATGACTGCAGAGTCCCGTGGGAAAGCATTGAGGTCATAGGCGAGGATTCAATACTTGTGAATTTTGACGGCTTAGGACAGGGACGCCGCAAAAAAAGTGGATTTTTCTCATCATTTTTCGGCAGTTAAAATTTTGCTTTATACTTAGAAATTGAAGGTGCATAAGGAAAAGGCCGGAAGTAATTCTCCCGTTTGGGCAACTGGGATTTTTGCTGTTTATAAGTGCCTTTAAGAGTAATTTTTATAAAGACTGATGCTCCGAAAACTACGGACAATAAAAACATATGAATTTTAAAAAAAGGAGCGTTAAAAATGAAAAGAGTAGTTGGTATGGTCTTTTCACTGCTTGCCGTTATGTCGACTGCAGTGTTTTGCCTGGTTGGTTACTATGATATTACACTGTCCGATACTTATTGCGTGACCGGCGAGGGCGGCCTTGAATTTCCCGATAACGACCTGCTTTTCTGCGATGACCGCATTGCCAAAAACAGCGTTGCAGTTCAGAAAAGCGGCGCCGGACGCGTTTCGTCATACGACACGACGGTTTCGCTTTTCGGCATCGTACCTGTGAAATCGGTGCATGTCACGGTGTCAAGTGCAAACGAGGTTCAGGTGTTGGGACTGCCGTTCGGAATAAAAATATACACCGAAGGTGTGCTTGTCGTCGGCTTCAATGATGTCGCAACTGCAGCCGGTGCGGTAAATCCTGCTGCCGACGCAGGCATAAGGATCGGCGACAGCATATTAAAAGTAGGAAATACCGAGGTTGCCTCCGGTGAGCAGGTAAAAGAACTGATAGCTAAAAACGGACAGGCTCCGATCGAATTTACATTAAAAAGAGACGGAAAAACGGTGGTAGCGGTGGTGCATCCGGCACTGTCATCAAACGAAAACAAATGGCTCACCGGAATATGGGTGAGAGACAGCTCTGCCGGTATTGGCACGCTTACCTTTTACAGCCCAAAATACGGTGTGGCGGCAGGACTCGGTCACGGTATATGCGATTCTGATACCGAAAAGCTGATACCGCTTGAAAGCGGAGAATTTTTGGGCGCCGATATCGTAGGCATCAAAAAATCGCAAAAGGAGGTCACCGGAGAGCTGCAGGGCGTGTTTTCCGGAGGTCAGATAGCAGACTTTGCCAAGAACTGCATAACCGGTGTTTACGGCGTCAACTGCTGCGGCTTTGCATCCGAGCGTGTAATGCCGGTTGCAATGAAGCAGGAAATCACTGTCGGCAAGGCGACGCTTATTACAACCCTTGACTCCGACGGCGCTAAGGAATACGAGTGCGAAATAGTGAAAATATACCATAACGACGACAGCAAAATCAAAAACATGGTCGTAAAGGTGACCGATAAGGAACTGCTGCAAAAAACCGGAGGAATAGTGCAGGGAATGAGCGGAAGTCCTATAATTCAGAACGGCAAATTCATAGGGGCTGTGACCCATGTGTTTGTTGACGACAGCACCTCAGGCTACGCAATATTTGCGGAAAATATGCTTGAGGAGGCGGAAAGCGTATCGGCGGATCAGCTTGACGCCGCGTCATGATTTTGCGATAAATATTCGCCTGCGGTAAAACCGTAATACTTTTTGAAAGCCTTTGAAAATGTCTGCGGATCTGCAAATCCGAGCTTCTCACTGACAGTCCGTTGGGTGCAGCCGGAGCGCAGCAGCTCGCACGCCTTTTCAAAGCGCTTTTTGCTGTAGTACTGCCTTATATTTATGCCCATTGTTTCGGAAAAAACTTTTGAAAGATACCCGTAGCTGTAGCCGAGGTACCGTGATAAATATGACAGCTCGGCACCCGAACCTATATTGGTGTCAATGTAATTTATAATCTCGTAAACGATCGGGTGTGCGCCGTTTTTATCGGCTGAGTAATATGCACGCTGCTTTTCCATCATAAAGCTGCGGTATGTGTAAGCCAATATCTGCGTAAAATACGATTCAAGCACCATTTCGCCGAGGCTGCTGTGGTGCGAAAATTCGGCTATGAGCATTGAAAAGGTGTTGAAGATGCAGTAAAGATCTTCTGCTACAGGGTCTTTTATTGAAAGGAAAAAGTTTTCGACCGGTATAAATTTTTCATAATCGGGGTGTTCCTTGTCAAATCTGAACGCAAAATTGACAAAGCGTACCGGATCGGTTTTTGACGACTCAATGAAATGACGGTCGTTTATGCGGTTTATAAACAGCTTGCCTGCCGAAACGTGGAATGCCTTGCCGTTCCTGCCGAAAACCGCTTTTCCGGAAACGATATAGGTTATCTCATGGCATACCTGAGTATGCTCAGGCACTTCATAGTCGGAACTGCAGGCGAGATCGCAGAGCTGATACAGCTCAAAGCAGCCGAATTTCAGAGGCGACGTAAAAAAGGTATTGTCTATATGATACCGTTTTTTGTTTATTGTCATTTTTTACACCCTGTAGTCTAAATTTTGCGGCAAAGCCTTATATATACATTTTACGGCATTAAATTTTATTGTCAATATTAAGTTTTGACAATAAGGATGCCGTGACATGGCATTGTATTATTGATTTCACGGTGCATAATAAAATCAGCCGTGAATTAAAATTCGGCGGAACGGAGAATGATATTATGGAAAAGATCAAGGTTGCAGTCATAGGCTGCGGAAACATTGCAAATTCGGAGCATATACCGGCATATATGAAAAACCCGAAGGTCGAAATTAAATACTTTTGCGATATTATAGGCGAGAAAGCAGAGGCTGCCGTTGAAAAATATGGGGTTGGCAAGGCGATAACCGATTATCATGAGGCTTTATCAGACAGTGAGATTGGCGCGGTGTCGGTCTGCACGCCCAACAACATGCATTCCGTTATTGCCTGCGATTTTCTGAGAGCCGGCAAGGATGTTTTGTGTGAAAAGCCTGCTGCGAGGGTGCTCGACGAGGCGCTGCTCATGCAGAAAACGCAAAAGGAAACAGGCAGACTTTTGAACATCGGCGTCGTAAACCGCTACAATGATGCGGTAAACAAGATACGCGATTACATAAAGGAAGGCAAGCTCGGCGAGGTGTTTCATGTTTACATCAGCTTCCGCAGCAACCGTTCAATACCGGGGCTTGGCGGCGATTTCACGACCAAGGCGGTATCCGGCGGCGGAGCGCTTATAGACTGGGGCGTACATTTCATTGATCTTGTGATGTACTGCACCGGCGACCCCACACCGCTCACCGTTACCGGCGAGGCATTTTCAAAGCTCGGCAAGGATATAGCCGGTTATACTTACAAGGATATGTGGGCAGGTCCGCCCAAAGCGGACGGAATTTATGACGTTGAGGACTCGGTCACCGGAATGATAAGGACCACCGGACCGGTTGTGACCTTCAACGGCGCATGGGCGCAGAACATCGGCGAAAACGAAATGTTTATTGATTTCTGCGGTGATAAGGCAGGTATAAGACTCAGATATCTTGGCAACTTCGATGTATTTACGGCGGAGCATGGTGCACTTGTGAAATACACTCCCGATTTCAAAATGAGAAACGCTTATGAGAATGAGATAAATGCATTTGTTGACAGCCTGTTCACAAGGGAGCATCTGCCGTCAAATATCGACAATGCGGTCATCACTTCCAGGATAATGCAGGCAATATACGACTCTTCCGACGCGCACCGCGAGATAGTGCTGTGAGGTGACGGCATATGAACATCGGATTTATCGATTATTACCTTGACGAATGGCACGCAAACAATTATCCGCAGATGCTGTCCGAGGCGTCCGGCGGCGAGCTGACGGTTAAATATGCATATGCCGTAAAGGATAAACCGAACGGCATGACGACCGACGAATGGTGTGAAAAATACGGCGTTATAAAATGCAAAAGTATAGAGGAGCTGGTTGAAAAATCGGACGGTATAGCGGTGCTCTCACCTGACAACTGCGAGCTGCACGAGGAACTGTCACGGCTGCCGCTCATGTCAAAAAAACCCACATACATTGACAAGACTTTTGCGCCGACTGCCGCTGCCGCCAAGCGCATTTTCGCCCTCGGTGAAAGTGTAAACACACCCTGCTGGTCGACCTCTGCTCTGAGATTTGCGGCGGAATACGGCGAGCTTGCCGACAAAAATATCAAGGCTGCGACACTCATAGGTCCGCTTGATTTTGAGACCTACTCAATTCATCTTTTAGAGCCGCTTATGATGCTCATGAAGGCTGACGCAAAGCGCGTTATTGCGGTAAAAGGTACCGAATGGCACACTTTATCCGTAGAGTTTTGCGACGGCAGGGCAGCGAATATCACGCAGTTTTTACACGGCGCACCGTTTTATTCTGTATTTTCGTTTGACGGAGGAAAGCGCGCGTTTGAAGTGAAAAGCGACTATTTCGGAAAATTTATAAAGCAGCTGGTGAAGTTTTACCGCACAAAGCAGGTGCCCGTACCGCATATTGATACGGTAAGAATAATGGCTCTGCGAGAAGCAGGAATAAAAGCTCTCAGCCTTCCGGGGCAATGGATCGGGGTGGAATCATCCGATGTTTAAAACAGGTATTATAGCCGATTGCCTGCGCCTGCCTTTTCGGGAGAGCATTGAAAAATGTGCGGAACTCGGGGCAGACGGAGTACAGCTTTATGCCGTCAGCGGTCTGCTTGACCCTGAGACCATGACAGATGACAGGTTAAGGGAAATAAAATCTGTTATAAAAGGCTCAGGACTTTCGGTATCGGCGCTTTGCGGCGACCTTGGCGGATACGGATTTTCAGTTGAAAAGGATAATGACGAAAAAATAGAAAAATCCAAAAAAATAATTGAGCTGGCAAGGCTGCTTGACTGCAATGTCGTCACAACGCATATAGGCGTCGTGCCGGATGATGACGCTTCAAAAAAATATGAAGTCATGCTGGAAGCGTGCGAAAGACTTGCCGGGATAGCGGCTGCAAACGGTGCATATTTTGCGATAGAGACCGGTCCCGAGCCGGCAAAAAGGCTGAAAAAGTTCCTCGACAGACTGCCGTGCGGAATTGCAGTCAACCTTGACCCGGCGAACCTTGTAATGGTTACGGACGACGATCCGGTGGAAGCGGTATATACCCTTAAGGACTACATAGTCCACACCCATGTGAAGGACGGCGTGATGCTAAAAAAGGCCGACCCTAAGGTAATATATGATTACTTTGCCGAGGGAGGAATAGGGGATTTAAGACTTTCGGATTACTTCCTTGAGACACCGCCGGGCGAGGGCAAGGTTGATTTCGACCGCTATTTTGCGGCACTGAAAGAAATCGGGTACGACGGTTTTCTTACAATAGAAAGGGAGACCGGCGCAGATCCTGCGGACGACATAAAACGTGCGCTGAAGTTTATAAAAGACAAAATATGAAAGACAAACGGCAGAGCTGCAATCAGCTCTGCCGCTATGTTTTAAGAGAAAAATCATGCGATTTATTGTATTTTTTATCTTTTCAAAGCCACGGGCAGTTCCGCTAAGACTGCCAAAACTCATTAGAGATGCTGCAGGAAAGCGCTTTTACAATAAATAAAAGCCGGAATAGCTATCGTATTGTATTCAGAACCGTCTGAAAGCTTCTTAACTACAGCAAAACGGTATGCTTTAAATTATTTTAATTTATAGCTTTTAACAACAAAATTTCTTTGCTTTATGGTGTCTCTTATGTGAGCTACGGTGTTGTCAAACGGGAAGCCGTCGGCGGTATACCCGTTCGCCAATGCTTCGAGCTGTGAAAGTATCTGTTCATCCATAGGATCGCTGACCGAGTCATCCATAAATCTGAGGTCCTCGTCAAGCAGCCGCAGCTTATCGGCATGCTCTCTGCCTGTATCGGAATTGATCATGGACTGCACTATCGTCCTGCAGCGTATCACTGCCATCTTTGCAGCTGCCGTTCTTACATTCTCAGCCTTTTTCGTGTCTGCAAAATTGAACAGCACGATGAGCATTATTGCTGATATCACAAACGTGACGGCATATATCGCAATGTAGGGCCTCAGCATAAGACCTATAAACGGAATACCTATAAATATCACGGATGTGACGATCGTAATGATCGTCTGTATAAGAGAGGCTACGGCACCGCCGACGCGCCTCGGCTCACCGCCGGAAAAGGCGAAGGCAACAGTGGTCACCGCCTCGGAAAGGACGGTAAATACGACTGCTATCCAGCTTACGGCAGCACTGAAAATATTATTGCAAAGGAGCATGTAAAGAACGACCGTGACCAATGCTATCAAAGCACCGCATATCAAAGCAACACTTTTGTTTTTCATATCTTAGCCACCTTTATTCGTTTTTAGCGCCGCACTCGGGGCAGAACTTCACACCGTTTACAAGCTCCGCGCCGCACGACGAGCACTTTTTAACCAGCGACATGCCACATTCGGGGCAGAATTTCTGTGAAGCGCTTACCATATGTCCGCAGCCCGGGCAGGCCTTGGGCATACCCTCGCCGCATTCGGGACACTTTTCAGCGCCGTCAGGCACATCCGCACCGCATTTGGGGCAGGGATTATAACGGTTTCCGCACTCCGGACAGAATTTTGTTCCCTTAGGATATGAGCTTCCGCAGTTTGAACATACTATTTTCCCTGCGGCACCGGTGATATCGCTGCCGCATTCCGGACAGAATTTCACCGATCCCGGTACCGAAGCGCCGCATGACGGGCACTTTTTAGCATCACTCTGCGAATTTACATTGTCACGCAGGCTCTTTGCCTGATCACCTATGGCTCCGCCTATGCCGAAGCCCACGCCGAGACCTATACCCGAACCCATAACGGCACCTGCGGCACCGTTGTTGTCAGCCGCGGTCTCAAGCGTATCGAAGGTTCTTTCCTGCTGATAGTTGTAGCCTATGATATCCATTTCGGCACGCTTTGCAAGCGCAGCCTTGAGCTGCTTTACAGCCGGATCGCTCTCGGGAACATTTATGTCATTCACAAAGAACGACACAAGCTCTATACCGTACTCCTCAAGCTCACCGCGAAGCTCACGGCTGAGCGCGTCTGACAGCTCATTCAGATGAGCGTTTATCTCGAGAACGGATATCTTCGCGTTTATAAGGCTCGATGAAATGCTGTCCTTTACCCTCGTTATGTAAAGACCCTTGAAATAATCGGTAAGTGTGCTTCTGTTGAAGAACTTCATGGTGCCGACCAGCTTGATAAGGAACCGCTTTGAGTCGGCTATCCTTATTCCGAACTGACCGAATGCACGCACCGGTACAAACAGATTGTATTTCGGATCCTGTATCTGTATCGGCGAAGCCGTGCCCCACTTTATATCGAGCGAAAACGCCTTGTTTATAAACCAGACCTCTGCCGAAAACGGCGATTTTCTTCCGAAAGGAATATTGATGAGCTTCTGAAGGACAGGAATGTTATCGGTTGACAGAACATACCTTCCCGGACCGAAAACATCGGTCACCTGACCGTTCTTTAAAAGCATTGCCTCCTGCGACTCATTTACTATGAGCTGAGACCATGTGGCAAGCTCAGAATTAGGATATTTCCAGGCAAAAATATCAGCCGTGGAATCAAACTTCAATACCTCCGCAATAGCCATTATCATACCCCCTGTTTATTTACACTATAATGGTATCATATTTAAAAAGTTCTGTCAATAAAAATAACAATTAGCTCTTGAAAACAGCATATGCATATGATATACTGACCTTGTAAATAAAATTTTGAGTCAAAGGGTGGTATCTTTATGGCAAACATTTGTCCTCAGTGCGGAGCTCCCGCACAGAACGGCGCTACTACATGTCAGTACTGCGGTGCAGCTATTCCGGCTGAAGCTCCGGCAGCTGCGGCACAGGGCGCGGCACAGCAGAACGCTGCTCCTTCGCAGCCTGTGATCATTGTTCAGAGCGCTCCTCAGCAGCAGGCTCAGCCTCAGACGGTCTATGTCCAGGAGGATCCGAGAAAATCATGGCCTGTAAAAAACAAGATCGTTGCAGGTATACTTGCGCTTCTTCTCGGCGGCATCGGCGTACATAAATTCTATCTGGGACAGATCGGAATGGGTGTGCTCTGCATACTCTTCTGCTGGACCGGTATTCCTGCTCTCATCGCTTTCATCGAGGGCATCATAATTCTCTGCTCAAATACCGAGAATTTCGAACTCAAATATCGCGTCAGGGCTGAACGGTGACCTGACCTGTCTCTAAAAACAAGGAGGCGCTCCGACATTTCGGAGCGCTTTTTTCATTTGCTTTATTATTTATCCTTTTCCATTTCCCTGCGCTTTAATTCGTTTAAGATCTGCGGATAAAGCTG
Organism: uncultured Oscillospiraceae bacterium; assembly: GCA_900539855.1. Classification (GTDB taxonomy): domain Bacteria; phylum Bacillota; class Clostridia; order Oscillospirales; family Acutalibacteraceae; genus UMGS172. Next base: position 27,663 of record UQDO01000018.1, on the reverse strand, counting down.
GCAGGACATGCCGCCGTCGACCGTTATTTCGGTGCCGGTGACATTTTTTGAAAGGTCGGTGCCGAGATAGAACGCGGCATTTGCGATATCCTCAAAATCGGATATATCGCCTATCGGTGTAAGCGTACCGTTTACTATCTGCTTTGAACCCATTTCGACCCAGCGTGCGGTCTTGATCGTGCCGGGAAGTACGACATTTGAACGTATTCCGTACGGCCCCAGATCAATGGCAAACGCCCTTGACATTGCGTTTATGCCGCCCTTTGATGCTGAATAGGCACTGCGGTTGGGTATCGCACGGTAAGCGGTGTTCGAACTGAAAAATACTATCGCGCCCTTATGGTGCTCCTTCATTCTTATAGCTGCCTGACGGACTATCGTGAAGTTCCACACAAGATTGGTCTCAAAAACGCGCTGGAACTCCTCGACCGGCACGCTCCAAAAATCCATGCCCTTTGCAGGATCGGTGCCGAAGCCCATATCGGCTGAATTGAGCACCACGGTCTCTACAAAGCAGTCGTTTTTGTCTATATCATTGAATATGTCAATGACCGCCTGCTCGTTTCTGATGTCAAGACCGTAGCCTTTGGCAAAGACTCCGTACTTTTCGGATATTTTCTTTGCAGCCTCGGCAGCCTTTTCCTCTTTACGGCTCGTTATTATTACCGCATATCCGTTTTCGGCGAATTTTTCCGCGGTGGCAAAGCCGGTACCTACGGTACCGCCGGTTACAAACATTGCTTTTTTCATGCTTCTTCTCCTCTTTTAAAAATAGAATTCCGACTTTGCCGGGCGGATGTCGGTCAGAGTTCCGTCATAATGTCTTAAGGTGTGGGGCTTGTAAGGATGCTTTAAGCACTCCTCCTCGTTTATCTCAATGCCTAGTCCCGGCTTGTCGGGTATGGTGATGTACCCGTCCTTATACTCTAAGTGTTCGTTTGTGATATCCCTGCGCCACTCAACATCGCTGTACATTATTTCGAGTATGCAGAAGTTGGGCGTGTTGGCTGCTATCTGCAATGTGGCGGCGTTGGCTACCGGTCCCGACGGATTGTGCGGAGCAAACGGTATGTATCTGCATTCCGCCTCGGCAGCTATTTTCTTAAGCTCCATTATACCGCCGGCGTGGGATATGTCAGGCTGAATGTAATCAGCCGGCATGATATCGAAGAAGCGGCGGTAATCCCAACGGGTGTACAGCCTTTCGCCTGCCGATATCGCGACCGGAGACTTGTCTCTTACCGCCTTTAATGCCTCAAGGCTGTCGGGCGGAGTGGGCTCCTCAAAGAACATTGGCTTGAACTGTTCAAGCTCTTTTGCTATTTTTATGCCGGTAGGGATATTGAACCTGCCGTGACCCTCTATGAGCAGATCCACCTTGCTGCCGACCGCCTCACGGACTGCTGCGACACAGCGCAGCGCCTTGTCGAGCGCTTCGTTCGAAATATTAAGATAGGATTTTCCGAACGGGTCCCACTTCATCGCGGTCACTCCGCGCTTTACGGCTTCCTTTGCCTTTGCGGCAAATTCCTTGGGCTCTTTTGCACCGGCAAACCAGCCGTTGACATATATCCTCACCTTATCATTGACCTTGCCGCCAATAAGCCTGTAGACCGGAACACCGAGGTGCTTGCCCAAAATGTCCCACAGTGCCATTTCAACAGCCGACAGTGCCGACATAAGTACCGGACCGCCGCGCCAGTAAGCGTCACGGTAGATATTGTGGAAATGCTGCTCAACGTCGAGAGGATTTTTGCCCACAAGGTATTCCTTGATGTGCTCAAGAGCTCCGAGAAACGCCTTTTCCTTGTACTCAAGCGTTCCCTCGCCGACGCCGGTCACGCCCTCGTCGGTGTAGATCTTGACAAACACAAAGTTCGTCCTGAAGCAATCGACCACAAACGGTTTTACATCTGTTACTTTCATAGCTTTATCTCCTTATATATTTCAGGTATCACCTTGTTTTTAAAGGCGAAGTTTGCAGGATCAAGACTGTCAAACAGCCCGAAGTGCACCGGAACGGCAACACCGGCACCGATCTTTTCGGCAAAAAGCGCCGCATCGGTCATGTTCATGTTATTGCCGACGCCGTTTACAGGCAAAAACACGACGTCTATTGGGACTCTGATATCGTCGATAACCTTTTTATTGTAAAGCGTGTCGCCGGTAATATAATAATTTTTGCCGCCATAGGCAATAATAACGCCTATTGCCCTGTCGTCGCTGTGTTCTGCGTGGACCGCCACAAAGCGTACGCCATTTTCGGTCCAGACAGTGCCGCGGTCAAAGCAGACATAATTATTCCCACCGCCGAAGCGCCTTGCCGTGCTCCACGCATTGCCGGACGCCAGAACGCATATACCGTCATGCTTTCCGAATATTTTTCCGAGTGTTTCGGGATCGGTGTGGTCAAGATGATCATGCGTCAGTATCAGAACGTCGGGTCTTATGTCGAAAACGCTTTCGTCTGCCGGCTGCCGGCGCTTGTTTTGTGGATCGATCTTTTCTACGCTGTCAGACAGATACGGGTCGATCATAACGGTCACACCGTCAAGATCGAAAAGCAGCCCTGCCTGACCTAAAAATGTTATTTTCAAAGTATCACATCCGATATGAATGATTTAAAATATATGTCTGTTGTGAACACTCCTTATATCGCTAATTTATCATAATTAAGACTGATTTTACATATAAAAATCACGCTTTTATATTGCATTATCGCTCCCGGCATGGTATGCTTGTACTATAATAAAGAAAGCATGTGATATTATGTCTTTAGAACAGATAAAGAAAGCCAGGATATTAGCTATAATATCTTTAATTATTGTTCTGTTGTTGTTTTTAGTCACATTTTATATCATTAGAAGTAACCGAACGGTAGGCTATCTTACGGGCAATAAAATTTATTACAAAGATCAGATATATGAGGAAACTTATGAGGTCATTGATCTTAAAGTCGGAAGATGTCTTGGAATGATCGAGTGGACGGACTCCAAAGACCACTCAAAAATTTACAGGATCAGGAATCATCCGGATTATATTTATCTGTCTATGATGACAGACCATAGAATTTACAAACTTATTGATTGATCATAAACCGGCGTGAAGATCACGCAAAAAAACACAAAGGCGCTTTGTAAATGTTCGCTGATTGTTATTTACATCCTGCGCCACAGAAAGATGCGATGATTTATGTCTGAAATATGTTTTTTCCCTGCCGACGGCGCCGACTGGTATGTGACCGAGTTCGGCTATTCCGCACCGACGACGCCGCGGACGGTTGGACCGTGGGTGCGCAGCACATATATTTTACATTATATTATTGAGGGCGTTTGTCACTGCGACGATTTTGACGTCGGTGCCGGGGAGGCGTTTCTGATATCAAAGGAAAATCTTCACAGGTTCCGCCTGACACCGCCTTACCGTCATTACTGGATAGCCTTTGACGGCGATCACATCGCGCCTTTTCTGTCACAGTGGAACATTCCGCTTACCCGACATACCCGATTTACCGTGCAGTGTCCTTTGCTTGCCGCTGCTATTCTGGAGCAGGGCTTTAAAATCTGCAAGGCGGACACAGGCTCGGATGCTCCGGCTAAGAGCGTGCTTTGTGCGCTGCTGCCGATGCTTGGCGTGACCGAGGGTGAATCGTTATACAATGCCGCAAAAACCGCAGCGCTGTTTATAGAGCGGCATTATGCACACGATATCACAATGACGCAGGTGGCAGACTCGGTACACTTAAGTGAGAAATATCTTTGCAAGCAGTTCAAAAAGCACATCGGGGTATCCCCCCAACAATATCTGATAATGACCCGTATGCGGCGCGCAAAATCGCTTTTGGGACAGAGTGAGCTTCAAGTCAAAGAGGTGGCGCTGTCGGTAGGATATCAAAATCCGCTTGCCTTTTCGGCGGCATTCAAGGCGTATACCGGACAAAGTCCTACCGAATACCGCGAAGCACTGCTGACGGAAAAATTAAACAGACAGGTATAAAAATATCGACGGAGGCAGGTTGCCTTCGGCGATATTTTTGCTATTTATGTTTTAGCGGATTTTAAATTTCATCCGAGCAGTTTAAAGGCTTATCGGTCACTTTGAACTCAATATTAAAGGTGAATTTTTCATCCTTGAAGCGGTACTTTGGCAGCAGCTGGGGACCGCACGAATTTGAACCGACGCCGCTGACCTTGTAGCAGACGGTGAATACCGTTTTCGAAGACTGGGGCAGTTCGAAGCTGTGCTTCGCGTCGGTCAGCTCCGCCGAATTAAATGGTATTGCGGAAAACTCGAACGGTTCGTCCGCTTCACATGCGGCGATGCCGACGCCGTTTGTGTCATGAACGTAGGCAAACGATGAGTTCCAGTGGTTTCCGCAGTCCTGCGGCATAATATAGTTGGTATATTCGCGTGCAACCCTGTTTTCGAACCTGCCCATGAACGAGGAGTTGTGACGGTCGATATAGGAGTCGCCCGGTCCCATACCGAAGTATTCGACCGTGTCAAAGGCGTTTTCAAGCTCCATTTCAATTCCGAAACGCGGTATGTAATTTACAAACACACCCGTGTCTGCATAAATGTCGTCGAGCGAACCGTCGGGTATCGACTGCTCAAATGTAAGTCCGCTGCCCATTTCGGCATTAAGGTGCAGCGCTATCCTGCCGTCGGAAAATACTGTCCATTCGGCGGTCATTTTATAAATCGGATACTTTCCGGTCGACAGCATGCCGAAATGCGAGGTGACCGACACCGCGCCTTCGTGCTCGGTTATCTCGGTGTTGTATTCATAAGCTTTTGCATCATTGAAACCGGCTCCTATAAATTTTGCTTTTTCATGTCGGTCATTGTCAATAGGTGCACGCCAGAACGTGAAATTCATAGGCTTTTTCAGGATGCTTTTTCTGCCTGTCGAAAGCTCCGAGAAGGCGCAGCAATCCTTGTCGTAAATATAACAGAAGCTGTCGGAATAAAGCTTTATTTTTCTGCCCGTTTCCTCAAAATGTACCGTGCCGAGCGAGATCTTTTCGGCATGCACCGTTTCGGTCGGAAGTTTGAACTGCTCAAACCCGACTATTTCGCCGTCCGGCACATAGATGTTTCCGAACGAGGCAAAAGAGATCCTTACATAACACCTGCCGTCGCTCGGTACGCTGTAGCCGAGGGTCACGCGCTCGCTCTTTTTGGGCGGTATCGCAAGTGAACCTATAGTGCCCGACGCTACTACCTCACCGTTCCTTGTCAGCTCCCACGAGCCGTCAAGCCTTGACATATAGCTGAAATCATACTCGTTCTTTATCTCGAACACACCATAGCTGAGATCTACAGGTGTTACCGAAAACGGCTTCAAAATATTTTTATAGTCCTTAAGCCCCGGCATTGGGTGCATATCGGGGGAAACAAGCCCGTCGCAGCAGAAGTTGCCGTCATGGTATTTCTCGCCGTAATCGCCGCCGTAGAGGTAACGGGGTTTCCCGTCAGCCGTTTTGCCGGCGTACAGTCCGTGATTGAACCATTCCCAGACAAATCCGCCCATAAAATTTTCATGGGCGTTTATGATATCCCAGTAATCCTTAAGATCACCCGGTCCGTTGCCCATGGCGTGACTGTATTCGCAAAGCACAAGCGGCTTGCTGAAGCCTGCGTCATGTGCCGCATTGCAGTAATCCTCACACCACTGCTCCGACGCATACATTTTGCTGACCGTGTCAAGTGGGGCTGGGTACAGCTTCATAAATTCGGTCATATCGGCGTTGCCGGGCGCGCCCTCGTAGTGGGTGAAACGCGTGTCATCGCGCTGCTTGGTCGCAATGAGAGCTTTTTCCACGTTTCTGCCGTATCCTGCTTCGTTGCCCATTGACCACGCAATTATCGACGGATGATTTTTGAAGTTTTCGACCATCAGCGACACGCGCTCGCAAAGCTGATGCTCCCATTCGGGACGGTCGGCAATTGTGCCCCTGACCGCCATTTTTGTGCCGCCGCCGTTGCGGTTGGCATATGCAGGCCAACCCAGCCCGTGCGCCTCATAATCAGCCTCGCACATGACGTAAAAGCCCATCTTGTCACACAGCTCGTAAAATCTCGGATCGTTCGGATAATGCGAGGTTCTAACGGCGTTTATATTGTGCCTTTTCATGAGCACAAGGTCACGCTTCATGTCCTCGACTGAGCAGGCATAGCCGGTCTTTGCGTTGAAATCATGGCGGTTTACGCCTTTAAGCTTTATCGCCCTGCCGTTAAAGCGCATGACACCGTTTTCTATTTTTATCTCTCTGATACCGACCGGTACCGTTATAAACTCGCTTGCGCTTTCTATAATGCAGGTGTAAAGCTCCGGATATTCGGCGCTCCACAGCCGCGGATCGCGGACGGTAAATTCGGCATGACCGTCGTCTGAAAACATCGTTGCTTCCATTTTGTCGCCAGAGGGAGAAAAAATAGTCACGATCGAGTCGCCCGAAACGGGACTGTCGATATCAAGCTTTATTGTGGCGGTGCGGTAGTCCTCGGAAATATCGGTCCTCAGCGAAATATCGTTTATATGACCTTTCGGTCTGAAAAGCAGGTAAACGTCGCGGAAAATACCCGACAGGCGCCATTTGTCCTGATCCTCAAGATATGATCCGTCGCACCATTTGCTGACTATTGCGGTCAGCCTGTTTTTGCCGGTATGAAGATACTTAGTGATGTCATATTCGGCAGCCATGTGGGATATCTGACTGTAGCCGACAAACTGCCCGTTTATATAAAGGTAAAGACAGGAGTCTACACCTTCAAATATAATGTATTTATTGAAAACATCCATATCATTTTCAATGACAAAATCGGTCGAATAAACGCCGGCAGGGGTGGTCTTTGGCACACGCGGCAGATCGACCGGAAATGGGTAGCGTATGTTAGTATACTGCGGTGAGTCATATCCGTGAAGCTGCCAGTTAGATGGTACAAAAAGCCGGTCCCATTTTGAAGTGTCATTAGACGCGTCGGTTATATTATCCGGAATGTTCTCAAACGAGTCGTAATAGGAAAATGCCCATTTGCAGCCTGAAAGCAGCTTGAACCGTCCGCTTTTTTCACGCGAATTTTCAAGGGCCTCAGCCGGTGTGGAATAAGGTACATAATAAGATCTCGGTGCTTCTGTGCCGAGTCTTGTGATTCCGGGATCATTATGGTAGCGCTCCTTTATCATCATAGGGTACCTCCTAAATAAATAACCTCAACGGTTTTACCGTCCTTTTTGTAAACGCGCGGCATTCTTATAGATACGTTGCACATTATCTCGTACGATATCGTACCGCAGGCTGCGGCAATATCGTCAAATGATACCGAAAGATCGCCCTCAGTGCCTATTACGGTCACCGGTGTCCCGATATCAACACAGTCAATTCCGGTTATATCGACCATCATCTGATCCATGCACACCCTGCCTATGACCGGTGCGTAGCTGCCGTTTATTATCACCTTGCCGCTGCCCGACATTGCCCTCGGGTATCCGTCGGCATATCCTATCGGCACCGTGGCGACACGAAGGGGCTTTGATACCTTATATGTTCTGCCGTAGCTTACCTCGTCGCCCTCAAAAAGCGTTTTGACCATTGATACAGACGACTTTACCGACATGACCGGCACCGGAGTGTAGCCGAGCGGCAGCCCGGCAGCCGGTGCTGCACCGTACAGTATGATGCCCGGTCTTATAAGATTTCCCTCGTCGTCTCTGAGCAGCGACGCCGCCGAATTGCAGCAGTGCACATATTTGAAGGTGTGACCGAGTGAGGTCAGCCTGTCTACGGTCTTTATAAACCGGTCATACTGACCGTCTGAAAAGCTTATGTCCCCGTCATCAACGCTGTCCGAGCAGGAAAAATGCGTGAATATACCCTCAAAATGCAGGCTGGGCAGGGAAAGTGTATCGATAAGCTCCGAAAGCTCCTTTTCATCGCCGCCGTCTCCGCGGCAGTCAAAGCCTATGCGGCACATGCCGGTGTCGAGCTTAATATGCACCTTTATAACAAGATTTTTGGAGTCGGCAGCCGCCGACAGCTTTTTTGCGTAGTCTGCACAGTAAACGGTCTGCGTTATGTTGAAGGCATAAAGCTGCTCAATATATTCGACCGGGGTAAATCCGAGCACAAGAATGTTTTTTGCAATACCGAATTTTCTGAGCTTTATAGCCTCGTTTATGTTTGAAACGGCAAAGCCCTCGGCACCGTTTTGCTCATAAAGCGCCGCCAGCATATTCGCACCGTGACCGTATGCGTCCGCCTTTACTACAGGCATTATGTATCTGCCGTTCGCGGCAGCCTTTATATGCTGCCAGTTATCAAGGGCTTTATCAAGATCTATCTCAGCCCATGTGCGTTTAAGGTATTCCATATTTAAAACAGGTCCTTATTAATTGAAATATTTTTTTGTTGCGTCGTTATTTAGACACAATATCCCATACATTTTATATTATATTAATATTAGCGATTATGCAAGTGAAAAAAACAGCAATATAAAAAAATTCCGGGCCGCCTTATAAGGGGCGCCCGGAACTTCTGAAGGAGAAGGGGATCAGCAGCCGCAGCCGCAATCACCGCAACCGTTACCGCTGTTACCGCAACCGCTTCCATTGCCGCATCCGTTACCGCAGCAGCAGAATACGATTATGAGAAGTATGATTATCCAGCAGCAGTTATTTGAGCCAAAGCCGTTACACATGTGTTTGTTTCCTCCTTTCCGATCTTCTATGACATACTATGATGAAAGAAGGAAAGTGTGAAAGAAACGAAAATCAGAAATATTCAGAAAACCGTAAAAAATCCGAGAAAACCGAAGCAAAGACTATGTAAATTAAAATTTCGGGCACCGACTATATGCAACAGGTGAAAATTTGACTTTGACTATCTTTGACTTTTATGCTACAATCATATCAGTAAAAAATATCTGCTGACGCAGGATTATAGCGGCAAAAGGAGAAAGAAATGAGACTGAGTGATGTTATAGCCGATGAAATAAACAGGATGCTTGATGAATCGGGTGACGGATCGGCTGAAATAAAGCGCAACGAGCTTGCCTCGCATATCGGCTGCGTGCCGAGCCAGATAAATTATGTCATATCCTCAAGGTTCGTCCCCGAGCAAGGGTATATAGTTGAGAGCCGCCGGGGCGGCGGAGGATTTATAAAAATTACGAGGGTACACCTTGATAAATCCTCCGCCATTATGCATATAGTCAATATAATAGGCAAGGAGCTTGACGACAATACCGCAAGGGTGATACTTGACAACTGTCGCCGGGGCGGACTGCTTACCGACACTGCGGCAAGACTTATGTATTCGGCAATATCATCACAGGTGATGTCAAATGTACCGGTCGGTCTCAGAGATGCTTTAAGGGCGGCAGCCGTGAAACAGATGCTGCTGTCACAGGTTTGAGGTGATTTTATGCTTTGTCAGAAATGTAAACAGCGCGAGGCGACCCGGCACATACGCTCGGTCGTTGACGGTGTCGTGAACGACTCGTATCTATGCGAAAAGTGTGCCGAGTCGCTGAAGGTGACCGATATTTACGGAAGCGAGCTGTTCAAGATACTGTCGTCGCTTATAGATACAAAGGAAGAAGCGGATACTCCGCGCTGCGATTGCTGCGGTATCAGCTTCAATGAAATATCGAGAACAGGCAGGGTCGGCTGCGCGAGGTGCTATAAATTTTTTGAAAAGCAGCTGCGTCCTGCCATTGCAAAGATCCACGGCACCACGACCCACGCAGGCAAGGTGCCGAAAAGACCTGAAAGGTGTGAGGAAGGCACTGCCGACACTGAAAAGATCAGGGTAGAAGAACTTAAAATACAGCTGAAAACCGCGGTGGAAAACGAGGAATACGAAAAAGCAGCACTGCTCCGCGACGAGATAAAGGGTCTGGAGGGTGATAAATAATGTGGTACGAAGGTGAAAATAAAAGCGCTGTGCTCAGCACCCGTATACGTCTTGCAAGAAATCTTGACGGCGTTCCTTTCCCGTCACGTCTTGAAATGAGCGCTAAAAGAAGCGTCAACGAAAGCATAGCAAGGGCTGTGGCTGGAGCTTCGCTCCCCGGCGGAAAATATAAGCGCATAGATATGGACGATATAAGCGAGGTCGAGATATATTCGATGGTCGAAAAGCACCTTATAAGTCCTCAGTTTGCGTCATCGGACAAAAGCGGAATACTGTTTTTGTCCGAGGATGGTACGGTCAGCATAATGATAGGTGAGGAAGATCACATAAGGGTACAGGTCATAAAAGGCGGACTTGACGTTAAAAACGCACTGAGTATATGCAGCGCTGTCGATGATGCCATATCGGGCGTTCTGAATATAGCCTTTGACCCGAAGCTCGGCTATCTTACAGCCTGCCCGACCAATCTCGGCACCGGTATGCGCGCGTCGGTCATGATGCATTTGCCGATGCTTGAAAAAAGCGGCGAGCTTGGAACCATAAGCTCGGCAATGGGAAAGCTGGGGCTTGTATTCCGCGGATTTTACGGCGAGGGCAGCAAGGCGACGGCGTCGGTCTATCAGCTGTCAAATCAGGTGACTCTCGGAACATCGGAAAGCAGCGCGGCTGAGGGGCTTGTCAGCATTGCCAACCAGATAACGGGCAGGGAAGCCGCACTCATGGCTGCTGCCGACAAAGTGTCGCTTGCCGACATATGCTGCCGGTCGTTCGGAATACTGAAATACGCAAGAAAGCTCGGCACTGCCGAGATGATGAGCAGGGTATCGGATATAATGCTGGGACAGAGAGCCGGAGTGATATCGCTGCCGTACGGTGTGCAGCCATTCAATATTTTCATATCAATGCAGCCTGCGACACTGACGCTGCAAAAAGGAAGCTCTGCTTCGAATGATACGGACGTTTTAAGGGCAGACTCGGTGAGAGGACTGCTGAAAGGCATAGAAGTATGATATTAAATCTATATTTACCCGGCAAAAATATATATTGACCGGATAACGAAATAAGGGGGCTTTGACCTATGAGATATAATTTCGGAGGCTTTACTGGTAAAGCAAACGCTGCGCTGAATTACTCCATAATCGGGGCGGAACAGCTCGGACACACATACATTGGCAGCGAGCATTTGCTGCTGGGACTTTTATCGGTCGAGGACTCGGTCGCGTCGCAGCTGCTGTCGGAGGTGGGTGTGACAAAAGAGAAGGTGACCGAGCTTATAAAGAGCAATATAGGGACCGGTTCGCCCACAAGGCTGTCGCCCGAAAATCTTACACCCCGCGCCAAACGCGTAATAGAGGTCGCGGTTGCCGGTACGCGTGAGATGGGCAACACATTTGTGGGTACCGAGCATATACTTATGGGAATACTCAGCGAAGGCGACAACTACGCCATACGATTCCTCGGCGATCTCGGTGTCGATATCGCCACGCTGTCAGAGCGCGCCGCCGAGGCGTCAGGGTCGCTTCCCGATGATCAGAACGACGGGCACGACAGGCAGAAAACCGACAGAAAACAAAAAAAGACCCCAACGCTCGACAAATACGGCAGGGATCTTACCGCCCTTGCAAAAAAAGGAAAGATAGACCCGGTCATAGGCAGAAAAAACGAGATAGAACGTGTGATACAGATACTTTGCCGCAGGACCAAGAACAACCCCTGTCTTATAGGTGAGCCGGGCGTCGGCAAAACCGCCATTGCGGAGGGTCTGGCACTTAAAATAGCATCGGGCGACGCACCGGATATTCTGAAAGACAAACGGGTCATTGCCCTTGATCTTACCGGAATGATAGCCGGTACAAAGTACCGCGGAGACTTTGAGGAGCGCATTAAAAATGCCATTGACGAGGTGACGTCGTCGGACGACGTTATTCTGTTTATAGATGAGATACACACCATAGTCGGTGCCGGAGCGTCGGCTGACGGCTCTATAGACGCCGCCAACATTTTAAAGCCGTCCTTAGCCCGCGGCGAACTTCAGGTGATAGGCGCCACTACCTTGGACGAATACCGCAGGAACATTGAGAAGGATGCGGCTTTGGAAAGACGTTTTCAGCCCGTTACGGTGGGCGAGCCGAGCGAGGAGGACGCGACAGCCATACTGAAGGGACTGCGCGACAAATACGAGGCGCATCACAAGGTAAAGATAACCGACGAGGCTATCGATGCGGCGGTGAAGCTGTCCGCACGTTATATTTCCGACCGCTATCTGCCCGACAAGGCTATCGACCTTATAGACGAGGCGGCATCAAGGGTACGCCTTAACGCGTCAACTGCTCCCGATGAGGTAAAGCAGCTCGAGCAGGAGCTTAAAAGGGTCGGCGAGGAAAAAAACTCCGCTATCCTTGCACAGGATTATGAAAAGGCGGCAGGACTGCGCGATAAAGAGCGTGAGCTTAGCGAGCGGCTTAAAGGCAGAAAGACCGAATGGTCGGCGGCAAATGAAAATTCCGGTGAGAGGGTAACGGCTGAGGATATTGCCGATCTTGTATCCGCCACCACAAAAATACCGGTCAGCCAGCTGACCGAGACCGAAAGCGAACGGCTTTTAAAGCTGGAGGAGGTTCTGCACGAGCGCATTGTAGGGCAAAGTACCGCCGTTTCGGCGGTCGCAAGGGCGATACGCCGCGGCAGAGTTGGTCTTAAAGACCCTGACCGCCCCATAGGTTCGTTTATTTTCCTCGGACCCACCGGCGTGGGCAAGACCGAGCTTTGCAAGGCACTGGCTGAGGCTATGTTCGGCAGCGAAAATGCCATGATAAGGCTTGACATGTCGGAATACATGGAAAAGCACACGGTGTCGCGCCTTATAGGATCGCCGCCGGGATATGTCGGCTTTGAAGAGGGCGGACAGCTCACCGAAAAGATACGCCGGTCACCGTATTCGGTAGTTCTGTTTGATGAAATAGAAAAGGCGCACCCCGATGTGTTCAACATCCTTTTGCAGATACTTGACGACGGCAGGCTGACCGACTCGAAAGGACGCACCGTGAATTTCAAGAATACCTGCATTATAATGACTTCAAATTTAGGTGCAAGGCATCTTACCGAAAAGGCAAAGGCGCTCGGCTTTGGGACGACTGCCGAAACGGGCGAGGAAGCGGCAAGGGAGAAGATACTCGACGAACTGAAAAAGGCATTCAGACCTGAGTTCCTCAACCGTGTTGACGACATCATAATATTCAACAGGTTGACTGCCGATAAAATACGTGAGATAGCCGGAAAGATGCTGGCGTCTCTCTCAGCCAGACTTTCATCACTCGGCATTGATCTGCGGTTTGATGACAGTGCGGTAAAGGAGATAGCGTCGTCCGGATATGACGACACCTACGGTGCGAGACCGCTCCGCAGAGCCATACAGACGAAGATAGAGGATATGCTAAGCGAAAGAATACTTGATTCCACCCTTAAAAAGGGCGACAGCGCCGTATGCACCTTCAAAGACGGTGAATTTACCGTGGTAAAGGATGAACATGCGAACGCATGATGCAAAAATGCCGGAACTGACGAAAGTCAGCTCCGGCATTTGGCTTTTATAAATTTATGCGTCCACGGTTTCCTTGTTTTCTTCCTTTACCTCTTCTTCGGGAAGCTCCGATGTGCAGTTGGGGCAGCGTGTCGCATTTATATCAATAGTGCTTTTGCAGAAAGGACAGGTTTTGGTTGTGGGCTTGGGCTCCGGCTCGGGACCGTCATGCTTCTTTTTAAGATCGTTTAACGAATTTATCGCCTTGACGATTATAAAAAGAATGAATGCTATTATAATGAAGTTGAGTATAGACATTATAAATGAACCGATCTTGATATCCACCCCGAATATATGAACTGCGAGGTTGTTGAAATCGGAACGGATAAACAATCCCAATATCGGGGAGATCATATCATTGACCAGCGAGTCAACGATCGCTTTGAAGGCGGCACCTATCATGATACCGACTGCCATGTCAACGACATTGCCGCGGTTTATGAATTCTTTGAATTGAGAAAAAAACTTTTTCATACCTATTCTCCAAAATACAGTAATTCGCCGATCACGGCATTTGATACAAGAAATCCTTTTTCAGTCAGCGCAAAATGAGCACTGTCAAGAACGGCAAGTCCGGCATTGCTGAAGCGTTCGGCTTTTGCAAGGAACTTTGCGGTATCCACACTGCCTAAAAGGCGCCGCAGCTCGGGTAAATCTATTCCGCATGAAAGGCGCAGCCTCAGCATTATCGCTTCCGCCGGATCTCCGCCGCTGCCGTCGGAAACGGGGGTCGGTGACGAAAGGTATTTTTCGGTGTCGCGTTCAAAATAGAAGCGCTTGCCGTCCAGGTAGGAATGAGCCGCAGGACCGAGCCCTAAGTATTCACGGTCGTTCCAGTATTTGAGGTTGTGACGCGAGCTGTACCCTGCCTTGGCAAAATTAGATATTTCATAGTGCAGAAAGCCGTTTTGCCGCAAAACTTCGGACATATAAAGGTACATGTCAGCCACCGTGTCCTCGTCGGGCAGCGAAAGGCTTGCAGGGCTGCTTTTTTGCAGCTTATAAAGCGGTGTGCCCGGCTCCAGCTTCAATATGTAGCAGGAAATATGCTGAACGTCGAGCGAGAGGGCAAATTCTATTGATTTTTCAAGTGACCGCATGGTCTGATAAGGCAGCCCCAGCATAAGATCGACCGAAATGTTGCGAAATCCGGCTGCCTTCGCGTCCTTTATGGTTCTTTCGGCATCGCTTACGGTGTGCCTTCTTGAAATGGCTCCCAGCTCCGATTCCACACCCGACTGAACGCCGAGAGACAGCCGGTCGGCACCGGCTGCCCTCAGCATCAGAAGATCGTCATAAAGATGTTCGGCAGGATTTGCCTCAATCGTTATCTCTGCGTCATCGGTCAGAAAAGCAGACTTTGCAGCGCTTATCAATTCCGAGAGCCTTTTTCCGCCTAAAAGCGACGGCGTACCTCCGCCGAAATAAAGCGTATCTGCCTTTTTGTTCAGCTTTTTTGCCGCCTCGCTTATGTGCCGGCACAAAACATCGGTATACCGGTCAAGCATTGTGTGACCGGCAGGCGCCGAATAAAAATCACAGTAGGCACATTTGGAAACGCAAAAGGGAACGTGTATATATAATCCTATGGGATCACTCAACTATTGTACCCATGCAGCTTCCCGGAATGGCAGCCGCATTTGCCTCATCGGTGTCAACATGCATCGCAAGGGCGTATTTCGGGCTGACGCGGACGACGGTGTCACCGAAAACAAGGCTTCTTTCGGCTGTGTTTATTGCGACCTTTACTATCTGTGCGTCCTTTACTCCGAATTTCTCGGCATCCTCGGGGGTCATGTGGATATGTCTCTTGGCAACTATAACGCCCTCTTTAAGCTCGACCTCGCCTGCAGGACCTACGAGCTTACATGCTCCGCTGCCCTTGACATCGCCCGACTCACGGATGGGAGCGGCAATGCCGACCGACCTTGCGTCGGTAGCCGAAAGCTCTACCTGATCGGCGCTGCGGCACGGTCCGAGTATGGAAACGCCTGCAAGCTCCTTTTTGGGGCCTACGACGGTAACGCGCTCATTTGACGCGAACTGACCGGGCTGTGAAAGCTCCTTTTTGACGGTAAGCTCATAACCCTTGCCGAACAGTACTTCGAGAGTCTCCTTTGTCACATGAACGTGACGTGCTGAAATTTCAACCAAAAATTCATTAGCCATAATAACATCCTCCTTTAAAATTCATTCCTATTGTATCACATTGTAAAGATTTTTCAAGATACATTTAAAGGCTTTCTTGAAGTTTTGACATATTGCTGTATAATAATTTGTGAGGTGATATGCTTGGATCTTGAAATGCTTAAGGCTGAATGTGATGAATGCACCGCGTGTAAGCTGTCAGAGACGCGGCACAACGTTGTTTTCGGTGAGGGAAGCGAAAACGCCAAAGTGATGTTTGTGGGCGAAGGACCCGGCGAGACCGAGGACCTTACAGGCAGACCGTTTGTAGGCAAAGCCGGTATGCTGCTCGATAAAATGCTGCTTGCCGCCGAAATAGAACGCGAAAAGGTGTATATCGCAAATATAGTAAAGTGCCGTCCGCCGCATAACCGTGACCCTGAGCAGTCTGAGGAGGATGCCTGTATAGAGCATCTGAGAAACCAGGTCAGAATAATAAGACCGCGACTGATAGTCTGCCTCGGACGAATTGCAGCCTGCCGCCTTATTTCCCCCGATTTCAGGGTCACAAGGCAGCACGGTCAGCTGATAAAAAAAGGAAACATTATGTTTATAGGAACCTATCATCCGTCGGCGCTGCTGCGCAATCCCGAAAACAAGCCGGCGGCATTTGAAGACATGCTGAAAATCGCGAAGATATATAAGGAGTCACTTTAAGCAAAATAAATCCGGGAACTTTTTTTACATTTTTCTTCTATTATTTGTACAAATTGATGTTGCATATCAATAAAATGTATGATATACTGTAAACGCATTTTATAGAAAATGTCAAGTTATAAGGAGGAAATAAGTAATGAAATGGAAGAAACTGCTCTGTCTGGCTGCTGCCGCGTTAATGCTTGTCGGCATATTCGGCGGCTGCGGCAAGAAAAACGACTCGTCGTCGGGTGGTGACAGCTCTTATACGGCAAGTGCCGATGAGGGCATCTTTTCAAGAGAAAAGGTCAACTGGTACGATGATTCCGGTGACGTGCGCTACAAAATAGTCCGTCCGGAGGGTAACGACAGCAAACTGACCGCTGTTTCGGCATATCTGTTCAAGCAGGTCAAGACCGAGCTCGGTTCGCTTAAGAACGTCATGGATAATGAGGACGGCACCGACGCTTACGAAATACTTGTAGGCGACACCAACCGTGAGGAGACCGCAAAAGCAAAGGCCTATTTAATGGATAAGACCGGCGGAAGATATGACGATTACATAATTGCCACCATAGGCAAAAAGATAGTTATATATTCGCAGAGCGTCGATAAATTGCAGACCGCTGCCGAATACTTTATCGCAAACTTCCTTAAAAAGGAAGGTATTGACGGCGGTATAGAATATGTTTGCAAGGCTGAGGGTGATTTCGTCGAATCTGCCGTAAACGGAGCTCCGGCAGGACTGTTTACCATAGTAAGACCGAGCTATAATTTCTCATATCTTGCCCAGACCGAGATAAACAACATGGTAGACGAACTGCTCAAGGTCAGCGGTTATAAGCTGGCAGTCAAAAAGGATGGCGATTTTGCCGAGAGCGAGTATGAAATATTAGTGGGCGACACCAACCGCGGAGACGCCGCCGCTACAACCAATGCCGACGAATACATTATAAAGGTAAGTGGCAAAAAGATATACTTGAACGGTGGTTCGCCGCATGCCGTTGCATTGGCAGTTTCAGAGTTTGCCAAGCTCATCGAAAAAGGAAATGTTGAGGATACCATGTCTGTTACCGGCAGCTATTCCACAACCATTTCGGGCTACGATCTCAGCAAGACCTACACCCCGCAGTGGTATGATGATTTTAACGGGAACGAGGTCGACAACACAAAATGGTACATAATGGAGGGCAATGAGTTCGGTCGTATGGGCAAGAACGGCAAGTTCTCCGGCATGGCAAAGGAAAACGTTTTCCTTAAAGAAGGCATGCTTTATATAATCGGCACCGAATCCGATACCGATTACAGAGGCGGAACAGTAAGCACAAGCGGAAAAATGCGCTATCAGTACGGATACATGGAAAAAAGCTCGCTTGTACCCGACGGCGACGGCTTCTGGTCGCTGCTCTGGCTTTGCGGCAAGTCGGGTTACATGTATATGAGCCCTGAAATTGATGTAAACGAGTGCTTCGGCAACGCCAGCATAACCGCTGCCAACTGCCATGCATGGCCTACCAATTTGGGATCTTCTATGGGAATGGAGCACACGTCCCTCGACGGGAAGTATTCAAACGAAAAGAAATTCATCTGCCCGGACGGCAAGAAGCTCAGCGATGAGTTCCACACCTATGGCTTCCTCTGGACCGACGAGGCCATGACGTTTATGATAGACGGTGAGGTATTCTTCTCCTATCAGACCAATACCACCGAAGCCGATATCGACGCATTTGTAAACAGCACAATGTATGCGATGCTTTCGTATTCGGTCGGACGTGACAACAACGGTCTTGATATTTCAAACTGCACTCCGGATGAGTGGCAGAACACCAACAAGTTCATAACCGACTGGATATATCTCTACAGGTTACAGGACGGCAAGGGCAATCTGACCCTCAACTGATAACTATTAAAACGGGTTCCGGACCGCCGATACAGGCGGTCCGGATTTTTGTCAGCCTAAAATCAGCATGGTGTGCCGGTTTTTCAAAAAAATAATTGTTGACAAGCGTAGCTTCTGCTGATATAATATTTGTGCTATTGATTTGGAAATAGTATCCTTGATCTTGTAATACAGCAAGGTCCACAAGTCCATAAGGAGGTGTAAACGTATGGTAACTAAGAAGTATGAAGCAATGATGGTTTTCTCCGTTGTTTCGGGAGATGAGGCTACAGCCGCTCTCGCGGAGAAGTTCAAGGCTCTCATTGCCGAGCACGGTACCGTCGAAAACGTTGATGATTGGGGCAAGCGCCGTCTTGCATATCCGATCAACGACGAAGTTGAAGGCTATTATGTTATAGTAGACTTCGAGAGCAATACCGAGTTCCCGGCAGAGCTTGACCGTGTTGCCAAGATCACCGACGGTGTTCTTCGCACAATGGTCATCAGCAAATAAGGGAGGGTGTGTTTCAATGAACGTTGTAATACTTGTCGGCAGACTTACCGATAATCCCGAGCTGCGTCACACGAACAGCAATATTTCGGTGACGAGATTTTCTATAGCGGTTGATCGCCGCATAGCAAAATCAAGCGAAGAAAGACAGGCTGATTTCATCAATATAGTTGCGTGGAGACAGACCGCTGAATTTATCACGACCTATTTCAAAAAGGGTCAGCGCATCGGCATTGAAGGCTCGCTGCGTATGAATAAATTCACCGATAAGGACGGCAACAACCGCACTACCTATGAGGTGGTCGCGAATAATGTCGAATTTGTCGAGTCCAAGCGTGACAGCGGCAATGCAGGTGCATATGCGGCACCGGCAGCAGCTGCCGCTCCCGAGTCGTTCTCGAACAGCGAGTCAGGCGATTTCGCCGAGATCGCGTCTGATGACGACCTGCCATTCTGATCTTAAGTACTACGGCTTTTAGCCTTATTTCATTCTAAAGGAGGTCGCCTTAAAATGGAGAAGAACGAAAGACCCATGCACCGCAAGCCGCGCAAGAAGGTTTGCCATTTTTGCGTTGACCGTGCAGAGTTCATCGATTATAAGGATGTTGCAAAGCTCCGCAAGTTTGTCTCAGAGCGCGCAAAGATCCTTCCGCGTCGTGTGACCGGCACCTGTGCCGCTCATCAGCGTGAGCTTACTACCGCTATCAAGCGCGCACGTTATGTTGCACTGCTTCCGTATGTAAGCGATTAATCACAGATCTTTCAATGCACTGCCTGAAAAAAGGCAGTGCATTTTTTATATACAGATATATAAAATTTTATATAGACATTGAACTGTGAGTGCACAACCGGTTGTAGATATTCTACAACGCTTTTTAGATTTTTTATTTTTACAGCCCTTTGAATGTCACCTTTTTCTGTATATGCTATATCGATAACAGAATATCTATATTCCTCTTTTATATTTCAAATATATGAAAGAGGGAATTATAATATAGACAGATGAAGGCGATATGCCGGAAAGGGAGTAATATAATGGCAAGATTTACATTACCGAGAGATATTTATCACGGGAAGGGCTCACTTGAGGCTCTCAAGAGCTTTGAAGGAAAAAGGGCTATGATCTGCGTCGGCGGCGGAAGCATGAAACGCTTCGGCTTCCTTGACAGGGCAGAGAGCTACCTTAAAGAGGCCGGTATGGAGGTCGAGATATTCTCAGGCATCGAGCCGGATCCGTCGGTTGAAACCGTAATGCGCGGTGCTGCCGCAATGGAAAAATTCCAGCCCGACTGGATAGTTGCTATAGGCGGAGGTTCGCCTATCGACGCCGCAAAGGCTATGTGGATAAAGTATGAGTATCCCGATATCACATTTGAAGATATGTGCAAGGTGTTCGGTATTCCGAAGCTGAGAAGAAAGGCTCATTTCTGCGCTATTTCCTCTACCTCCGGTACCGCGACCGAGGTCACTGCATTTTCAATAATCACCGACTATTCAAAGGGCATCAAATACCCGATAGCCGATTTTGAGATCACACCTGACGTTGCAATAGTTGACCCTGAGCTTGCAGAGACCATGCCGCAGAAGCTGGTCGCACATACAGGTATGGATGCAATGACCCATGCTATAGAGGCTTATGTTTCGACTGCCAACAGCGATTATACCGATCCTTTGGCTATCCACGCCATCGAAATGATTATGGATTCGCTCGTAAAGTCTTATAACGGCGATATGGAAGCGAGAGACAGGATGCACAACGCACAGTGCCTTGCCGGTATGGCTTTCTCGAATGCTCTGCTCGGTATTGTTCACTCGATGGCTCATAAGACCGGCGCCGCTTTTGCGGACTACGGCTCACATATCATCCACGGCGCTGCTAACGCAATGTACCTGCCGAAGGTTATTGCCTTCAACGCAAAGGATGAGACCGCGAAGAAGCGTTACGGCGTTATAGTTGATTACATGGGTATCTGCGATAGGTCGGCTTCCGACGATGAGAAGATCGCCGCACTTATAAAGTACCTGCGTAAGATGAACGACGAGCTCAACATTCCGCACTGCATCGGACATTACGGACCGGACAGCTATCCGGCAGAGAAAGGCTTTGTACCCGAGGAAGTATTCCTTGAGAGACTGCATGATATTGCAGTCAACGCCATTGCAGATGCCTGCACCGGATCGAATCCGCGTCAGCCGAGTGTTGAGGAAATGGAAAAGCTGCTCAAGTGCTGCTATTATGACACCGAGGTCGATTTTTAAGCGGCCGGCTGCATAAGACTTTCAAGGCTGCCGCATTTTATGATGCGGCAGCCGTTTTTTGTGAAGATGCTGCCTCTGTTAAAATATTGCACTTTATTTTTTGTACAGGGTGTGCTAATATTATATGGGTCGGTCTTTGCCGCCGCTGCAAGACCGGGGTACCTACGGCAATGAAACCGGAAAAGCGGCAGAATGGAGAACGATATGTATAGAATAGTCACGAAGAAGGCGCTCAATCCTACGGTGACCATGATGGAGATAGAAGCTCCGTTTGTCGCCAAAAAAGCTGAGCCCGGACAGTTTATAATACTCCGTACCGATGCCGACGGTGAACGTATTCCGCTGACCATTGCAGGATATGACCGCGAAAAGGGTACTGTGAAAATAATATTCCAGATAGTCGGTGCCACTACCGAAAAGCTGAACCATAAGGAGCAGGGTGACTGCCTGCATGATTTTGTCGGACCTTTAGGCGTTCCGACCCATACCGAAGGGCTTAAAAAGGTGTGCATTGTAGGCGGCGGCGTCGGATGCGCGATAGCGCTCCCGATAGCCGAAAAGCTTCATGCAATGGGATGCTCGGTCACATCGGTGATAGGCTTCCGCTCAAAGGATCTTCTGATACTTGAGGACGAATTCAAAGCGGCTTCCGACCGACTGTTTGTCATGACCGACGACGGCAGCTACGGCACAAAAGGCAATGTATGTCAGCCGCTTGACGAAATGTTCCAAAACGGCGAAAAATTTGACGAGGTCATAACTATAGGACCGCTGATCATGATGAAATTTGTTGTTGCCGCGACCAAACCTACCGGAATACCCTGCACGGTATCCATGAATCCTATTATGATAGACGGTACGGGAATGTGCGGCGGCTGCCGTCTGACACTGCACCGTGACGGCGAGCGCGTCACAAAGTTTGCCTGCGTCGACGGTCCGGACTTCAACGGTTATGAGGTCGATTTTGACGAGGCAATGTCAAGAGGTGCAATGTACCGTGACTTTGAGCGTCACGCGTATGAAGAGACCTGCAACCTTTTTGCAAAGGAGGCAAAGTAAAATGCAGAAGCCAAACATGAGACTTACAAAGAACCCTATGCCGTCGCAGGAGCCGGCTGTCAGGGCGCATAACTTCCTTGAGGTTACAAACGGATATACCGATGAAATGGCGGTGGATGAGGCGCTGCGCTGCCTTTCGTGCAAAAACATGCCCTGCGTTTCGGGATGTCCTGTAAATATCCATATCCCTGAGTTCATAGCAAAGATAAAGGAAGGGGATTTTGAGGGCGCTTATGAGGTCATAAGCCGCACATCGTCGCTCCCTGCCGTTTGCGGAAGAGTCTGTCCGCAGGAAACGCAGTGTGAAAGCAAATGTGTCCGCGGTATTAAGGGCGAGCCGGTAGGTATCGGACGCCTTGAAAGATTTGTTGCCGACTGGCACAACGCACATTCAGATGCCGTTCCCAAATGTGCTCCCGATAACGGGCATAGGGTGGCTGTCGTAGGTTCCGGACCTTCGGGACTGACCTGTGCCGGCGACCTCGCCAAAAAGGGCTACAAGGTCACGGTATTTGAGGCACTCCACACAGCCGGCGGCGTTCTGGTCTACGGAATACCTGAGTTTCGTCTGCCGAAATCCATAGTAAGCAAGGAGGTCGAAAACCTCTCCTCTATGGGTGTGGATATCGAGACCAACATGGTGGTCGGAAAAACGCTGACCATTGATGAGATATTTGATATGGGCTATGAGGCGGTATTTATAGGCTCGGGCGCAGGACTGCCGAATTTCATGGGCATACCGGGCGAGGAACTGAAGGGCGTATATTCCGCGAACGAATTTCTTACCCGTTCCAACCTTATGAAGGCATATAAAGACGATCCCGTAACGCCTATAATGAAGGGCGGAAAGGTCGCCGTCGTAGGCGGCGGAAATGTTGCCATGGATGCCGCGCGTACCGCGTTGAGACTCGGTGCCGAGAAGGTATATATCGTATACCGCCGTTCGCTTGACGAGCTTCCTGCAAGAAAGGAAGAGGTCGAGCATGCCATGGAGGAGGGTATTGAGTTCAAGCTCCTTAACAATCCTGTTGAGATACTCGGATACAACAACCCGGATGACCGCCGTGACCCCAAAAACGGATTTGTCACCGGTATGAAGTGTATAAAAATGGAGCTTGGCGAGCCTGACGAAAGAGGCCGCCGCCGTCCGATACCGATTGAGGGCAGCGAATTTGTGCTTGATGTTGACACGGTCGTTATTTCAATAGGCACTTCGCCCAATCCGCTTATCAAGTCCACCACAAAGGGACTTGATGTAAATAAGCGCGGCGGAATAATCATTGAGGAAGCTACCGGAGCAACCACAAAGGAGGGCGTTTATGCCGGCGGCGACGCTGTTACCGGTGCAGCGACGGTCATTTCGGCAATGGGTGCCGGAAAGCTGGCAGCCAAATCAATAGACGAATATCTGAGCAAATAATTCAAAGTTCATCACGGGGCGGTCTTTTTGAGACTGCTCCGTGATTTGTTTTTGTTGATTTAGCACGCGGCATGTGTTAAAATGAATATGCGATAAACCTTAAAAGGGGATGAAATGCATGGCAGACCGTCGTGATAACATAGATCTTAATTCTTACAGTACGGGAAAGAAAAGGCGCGCAAGACGCAAAGGGAAAAAGGGCTTTGCCGGTTGGTGGTCAAGGCTCAAAAAGCCGCAGAAGGCGATATTCATTGCATCGTTGTCGGTCGTGCTGTGTATAGTGATAGCAGTAGCTGCTGCGGTTGGGTATATATCAAGCGTTCTCGGCAGGATTGACCGCGACGATACCTTCAGCAGCCTTACAAACAGCGATCTCGGTTTTACCGATACCATAAACGAAAACATATTCAATATAGCTCTTTTCGGCGTTGACTCGCGCAAGGTGGGCAATTATTCGGGACTGAGCGACTCCATAATGATACTCAGTGTGGACAAGCTCAATAACGATATAAAGCTGGTGTCTATAATGCGCGACAGTTTTGTGCCCATTGAAGGCAAAAACGGTAAGACAAGATACGGAAAAATAAATTCCGCATATTCGACCGGCGGACCGCAGCTTGCCGTCAAGACGCTGAATCAGCTTTTCAGCCTTGATATCGCAAACTATGCAACGGTCAATTTCTACGGAATGTCCGATATAATTGAGGCGGTGGGCGGTATAGAAGCCGAAATAACCGACTCCGAGCTGCATGTTAAAAGGTTCAATATCAATGATATGATATATGAACAGTGCCAGTACATGGGGCTTGACGCAAAGAATTATTATATAAGCGAAACAGGTATGCAGCATTTGAACGGCGTTCAGGCGGTAGCATATTCAAGAATAAGACACGCCAAAAATTTCAACGGCGTCAATGACGATTTCGGACGGACCGACCGCCAGCGCTATGTTATGCAGCAGCTGCTTGAAAAGGCACTCAAAATGGATGTTACATCCTATCCGGCACTTGTAAACAAGCTGCTTCCTTATGTCAAGACTTCGCTGAGCAACGATCAGCTGCTGTCGCTTGCGTATTTCCTTTCAAAAAAGCCTGCGATGATACAGGCGCGTATACCGCACGATGATTTTATAATAAATGCCGATTATAAGGTGAACGGCGATTCCACGGTGTATTATAACTATAAATATGCCGGAAAGGTCATAAATGCACTGTTCTATGAGGAGCTGCTGCCTGAGGAGTATATGAAGCTCAACGGTATTGATAAAACAGGCTGGCACGACGGCACGGGAACTGTAAGTTCAACGCCGGCTGCGTCGTCGGGAACGCCGTCAAAGACGTCGTCCGCATCTCCATCACACGCATCGTCATCGTCACCGACATCTTCGTCAGCACAGTCGTCATCGGCTGCGTCCTCGGCTGAGAGTAAGCCGGACACGTCGTCAAAAACGCCTTCAAAGGAGCCCGATGAACCGGAAGATCCGGCAGCACCTTCAAAGCCGGACGGATCGGATACATCGTCTGAGCCTTCAACGACCGAGCCGTGAATGTTCCTTCGCCTTTATGGCAGCAAAACCTTTGTCGCTAAATAAAAAAGATCGGCTGGAACATTTTGTTTCAGCCGATATTTCTTATGTACTGTTTTTATTTGCTCTCTTTGTTTTTGAGGGCAGCCCCTATAAAATCGCGGAACAAAGGATGCGGACGGTTGGGGCGCGATTTGAATTCCGGATGATACTGGACACCGACATGCCAGAGATTTTCCGGCACCTCTACCGACTCGACAAGACGCTTGTCCGGAGATATACCGGCAATTTTGAGCCCTGCCGCGGTGAGCACCTCGCGGTAGTCGTTGTTGAACTCATATCTGTGGCGGTGCCGCTCATATATAAGGTCCTCGCCGTATGCAGCCATGAGCTTTGAATCGGGTATGACATTGCAGGGATACTGACCGAGACGCATGGTGCCGCCCTTTTCGGTTATGTGCTTCTGATCAGGCATTATATCGATTACCGGATTGGTGGTTTCCGGCGCGATCTCGCTTGAATTCGCGTCTGCAAGTCCGCAGACATGACGGGCATATTCGATAACGCATATCTGCATGCCGAGGCAAATTCCGAAGTACGGTATGTTGTTTCCCCTTGCGTATTTAGCGGAGGCAATCATACCTTCAATGCCGCGGTTTCCAAAGCCGCCCGGTACGATTATTCCGTCAACATCGTCCAGATACTCGGCGGCGTTTTCGTCGGTTATAAATTCGGAATCAACCCACTTGATATCTATATCGGTTCCGTGAACATATCCGCCGTGCTTGAGCGACTCGACGACCGATATATACGCATCATGCAGCTTGACGTACTTGCCGACGAGCGCAATGCGGACCGTCTTGTTGCAGGCATGGATGCTGGCTATCATGTTTTTCCATTCGTCCTTAAGCTCGGGTATTACCGGAGCGTCAAGTCCCAACGCGTCGCAGACTATTTGTGAGAAATTGCTCCTATCCAGCATGGTCGGTGCTTCGTAAAGCACCGGAACGGTCATATTTTCGATAACCCTTTCCGGCTTTACGTTGCAGAAAAGCGATATCTTGTCCTTAATATTCTGCGGCAGCGGCTCATCGCAGCGGCAGATTATGACATCGGGCTGAATACCGTAGGACAGCAGCTTCTTGACGCTGTGCTGTGTCGGCTTGGACTTCATCTCGGTAGATCCCGGTACGGTCGGAACAAGGGTGACGTGAATAAACAGGCACTTTTTTCTGCCTATTTCGGTTGCAGCCTGTCTTATTGCCTCCAAAAACGGCTGACTTTCAATATCGCCGACCGTTCCGCCGATCTCGGTTATGACGACATCGGCGTCGTTGATCTCGCCGACACGGTAGACGCAATGCTTTATCTCATTCGTGATGTGCGGTATTATCTGAACCGTCTCACCGAGATACTTTCCGGAACGTTCCTTGGTAAGTACATTGTAATTTACACGTCCGGAGGTGACATTTGAATATCTGTTGAGATTTTCGTCGATAAAACGCTCGTAGTGACCGAGGTCAAGATCGGTCTCGGTACCGTCGTCGGTGACAAATACCTCGCCGTGCTGTATCGGATTCATGGTGCCGGGGTCAACATTCATGTAAGGGTCGAACTTCTGCGCCACAACGCGGTAGCCGCGCATTTTGAGCAGACGCCCGAGCGAAGCGGCGGTAATGCCCTTGCCGAGACCAGAAACAACGCCTCCGGTCACAAATATATATTTCATTTCCTTCTTGTTTTTATCAGCCATATTCTCCACCCACCGTCTTGTCAGAATGACAGAGCCTGACGCAGTTTTTTATCCTTTTTATAATTGCGTGCCGCTGCGGCACCGGCAGTTTTGAGGAAGGGATAATCCCCAAGATATTTTTCGGCTGCGGCGTCAAAGGCGGCAGGATCGTTCCCGAATGTGCCGGCGATTATAACGGCGCATATTATATCGCCGACCACGGTTTCACCCTCGTAGTGCATTGTGCCGAGCATGCCCCAGTACTTGCCGAGCGCTTTTTTGTTCTTCTGCTCGTCCTTCATAAGCTCCTGCATTTTCTCAACGCCGTATCTTTTGAAAAAGTCGACATAAAGGAACTCACCGTATTTTGCAACGTTTTCCTTGTATGCATCCTTATACTGGGGGAACATTGCAAGGAATTTCTGTGCGAATGCCTCAACACCGGGAGCGGTGCCGGCGGCAGCTTTTGTGGGGAGTGCTACCTCCTCAACGCCCTTGACCGATTTTATAAGCTTTACGCCGTTATCGGCGGCGACGGCACTTACAAAATCCTCGCCTATGCAGGCGGTGTCATTATCACCGTGATCCTCCTCGTTGAAATACCACGAGGTTAGCTGTGAGTATTCCGAAGGGTTGCCGTCCTCACCCACGGGTGCTACCGACAGCGTAAACTCAGACGCTTCGCTGTTGTATGCAACCTTATAGGCCTTGAATTCACCCTTAAAGCAGCCTGTATCCTGATCTTTTGCGGAATATCCGTGTTCTGACATGAAAGGCGACATAACGTCGCAGACCTCTTTTATAAACTGAACGTTCATATAATTACACTCCAAAGCATTATTAAATTGATTATACCACAGGCTTTCTCTTTTGTCACTACTAAAATGCGCGATATTTTAAAAAATAATCTGCGTTGTAAAGTGATATGACCCATTTTCTTTAAAAAAAGAAGAAAATG
>UQDO01000017.1 GCA_900539855.1 uncultured Oscillospiraceae bacterium | reverse complement strand
CATATTTGGAAGTTAACTTCTCTTTTTATTGGGTCACATCATTTTAACACATACAGTTTTTATAATTTTATTTGCCGAAATTGCTTTACATTAGGGCAATTTTGGGCTATAATAACTATAAATATACTGATAATTGATCGGAGCTTTAGCTTTATGGACAAAACCGCTGCCGGACGCATAGAGTACTTAGTCGACTTTCTGAATAAATGCTGTGATGAATATTATAACGGAAGTACTCCCTCTCTTTCCGATGCGGAGTATGACCGGTTGTTTGACGAACTTGAGGAGCTTGAAAACAAAACAGGTGTAATACTGCCTGATTCTCCGACACAGCGCGCCGGATTTGAAGCGGTCAGTGAGCTTCAGAAGGTCGTTCATCCGACCGAGCTTCTGAGTCTCGCCAAAACCAAGGACGCCGGTGATATTGAAAAAATGCTGCAGGCAGGCGACGGCTTTCTGAGCCTTAAGCTTGACGGACTGACCGTCGAGCTTGACTACAAAAACGGCGAGCTTACAGAAGCGTCTACAAGGGGCGACGGTACTGTGGGTGAGATAATCACCCACAACGCGCGCGTTTTCACAAATATACCGCTGACGATACCTTACACGGACGATCTTACTGTCACAGGCGAAGCGTTTATAGATATACCCACATTTGAAAGTATAAACGAAGAAATAGACAATGACGAGGACAGATATTCAACACCGAGAAATCTTGCCGCAGGCTCGGTAAGACAGCTTGACTCCAAAATCTGCAGCCGCCGCGGCGTTAATTTTTTGCCGTTTAATGTCTTAAAGGGTCTTGACGACATACCTCTTAAGAGCGTCAGGCTCGAAAAATTGGTGAGCTTCGGCTTCGGCAGCAACCTCCACAAGCCCCTTGCCGTTGGTGATCGGAAGGAAAAGGTGCAGGCTGAAATAGACGCACTTAAAGCTGATGCGGCAAAAAACGGACTGCCTATAGACGGCATCGTGTTTTCTTACGATAATGTTGAGTTTGCCCGTTCGCTCGGTAAGACGTCACATCATTTCAAGGACGGAATAGCCTATAAATTCGGCGATCCTACAGCCGAAACAGTTTTCAAACATACCGAATGGAATATATCCCGCACCGGTCAGCTGACACCTGTGGCTGTTTTTGACCCGGTCGATATAGACAACACAAAGGTCGAACGTGCGTCGCTGCACAATATCACATTTATCGAAGGGCTGGAGCTTGAACCGGGGGACAGGATTATTGTTTCAAAGCGCAATATGATAATACCTCATATTGAAAAAAACATAACCGCCGGTGAAACAGGAGACAGGGATGGCTATACCGTGGAGTATCCCGAAAATTGTCCTGTTTGCGGCAAAAGGACCGAGATAAAGGAGACCAACGCCGACAACAGGCTTATAAAGGTGCTTTACTGCACCAACAGCTCATGTGCCGGTCATATAATAAAAAAGCTGACACACTTTGTCAGCAAGCAGGCAATGAATATCGACGGGCTGTCGGAAGCAACGCTTGAAAAGTTTGTTGCGAAAGGTTTTATAAAGGAAACTGCCGATATATATTCACTGCCAAAATTTCGTGATGAAATAACGGTTCTTGACGGGTTCGGTGAAAAATCATTCGGCAATTTGTGCAGTTCTATAGAAGCGTCCAGAAACACAAAACTGTCAAATCTGCTTGTGGCCATGAATATACCGCTCATAGGCAAAAGCGCTGCTGCCGATATTTCCAAAACCTTCGGCGGAGACGCAGAAAAGCTTTTAAACGCTGTTGATGACGGATATGATTTTTCAAAGATAGAAGGCTTCGGTTCTATCATGAATGACGAACTTCAGAAATGGTTTGCCGACAAGGAAAAGCGTGCGGAGTTTGAGCACATCCTCAGTCTGCTTTCCTTAACGCCTGACGAGCAGATAACCGAAGAAAACTCAAAATGGGCAGGGAAAACAGTAGTCATAACCGGCACTTTTTCCGCCTATACGAGGGATGAGCTGACCGAAATCCTGCAGAAGTCGGGTGCAAAGGTAACCGGCTCGGTTTCTAAAAGGACCGATATCGTTCTTTGCGGTGAAAATGCCGGAAGCAAGCTCGACAAAGCAAAATCGCTCGGTATCACCGTCATTTATGAGGACGGGCTTGATCTGTAATTCATTTGCCGGCTTGTGCGCTGCACTGTGTGACGGCAAATAACAAATACTTGTTTAGGAGAGAAATGTAATGAAAATAACTGTATGTATCGGTTCTTCATGTCATTTAAAAGGGTCGAGGCAGGTTGTTGAAACTTTCCAGTCAAAGATTACGGAAAACGGACTTGAAGACGCGGTAGAGCTTGCAGGTACATTCTGCATGGGGCGGTGCAAAGAGGGCGTTTGTGTCAGCATCGACGATGAGTTTTTCTCGGTATCTCCCGAAAATGCCGCTGAGATATTTGACAAATATGTTCTTGCAAAGGTAAAGCATTAAGTTACATAGCTTTGGAGGTCAGAAAAAAGTGTCTAATTGTCTGGAACTCAAAAAATCTAACTGTAAAAACTGCTACAAGTGCATAAGACACTGCCCGGTAAAGTCAATACGCTTTTCCGGCAACCAGGCGCATGTTGTAAGCGAGGAATGTATACTTTGCGGTCAATGCTTTGTCGTATGTCCGCAAAATGCAAAGCAGATCGTTGATGAGACCGAAAAGGTGAATTTCCTTTTGCAGTCATCGGACCCCGTGATCGTCAGCCTTGCGCCGTCGTTTGTGGCTAATTATGACGGCGTCGGCATCGAGTCAATGAGAAAAGCGCTTAAGGAGCTGGGATTTTCCGATGCTGAGGAAACTGCCGTCGGCGCCACCATAGTAAAGCGTGAATACGAGCGTATCCTCAAAGATGTGAAGCCCGATATTCTGATCACATCGTGCTGCCATTCGGTCAATTTGCTTATTCAGAAGTATTTCCCGGCTGAGCTGAAATATTTGGCGCCCGTGCTTTCTCCAATGCAGGCGCATGCCGCCGATATAAAGCGGCGTGTGCCTGCCGCAAAGGTCGTATTCATAGGACCGTGCGTTGCAAAAAAGGATGAGGCGGCACATTATACCGGATATGTCGATGCGGTACTTACCTTTGAGGACCTTACAAAATGGCTGAAAAGTGCCGGCATAGAGCTTCAAAAGGACGAAGCTAAACAGGAGCAGAGCAGGGCAAGACTGTTCCCGACTGGCGGCGGTGTACTGAAAACAATGGAACAGGGCATCGGCGGCTATACATATATTTCGGTTGACGGAACCGAAAACTGCATTGCGGCACTGCGTGATATTGAGCACGGCGACGTGCACAACTGCATTATCGAGATGTCGGCATGTCCGGGCAGCTGCATAGGCGGTCCGGTAATGGAAAAGTTCCACCGTTCACCGGTGAGGGACTATAAAGCGGTGACCGACTTTGCCGGAAAAGAGGATTTTCCGGTCGAACAGCCGCAGCCGTCCGACCTCACAAAGTCGATAGAATTTATCGGCAAGCATGACCGCAAGCCCTCGGAAACCGAAATTGCGGCTATACTGCGTAAAATGGGCAAAAATAAACCTGAGGACGAGCTTAACTGCGGTTCATGCGGATATAATACCTGCCGTGATAAGGCTGTCGCCATATTCCAGGGTAAGGCTGATGTTTCAATGTGTCTGCCGTATTTAAAGGAAAAGGCTGAGAGTTTTTCTGATACGATAGTAAATAATTCGCAGAACGGTCTAATAGTTCTCAATGAGGAGCTGGAGGTCCAGCAGATCAACCGCGCCGCCTGTAATATAACCAACATCCATGCCGCGTCTGATATTCTTGGCGACAAGGTCATAAGAATACTTGACCCCAAGGTTTTTATGGATGTCAGAGATACTGGTAAGAATGTCTATTCCGAAAAACGGTATCTGGCTGAATATGACAGGTATGTCGATCTGAGCGTCATATACGATAAGGAATATAACGTAATCATATGCAACATGCGCGATATTTCTGCCGAGGAACGAGACAAGGAAAAGAAGGAAAGCATCAGCAGGCAGACCATTGAGACGGCTGACAAGGTCGTTGACAAGCAGATGCGTATAGTTCAGGAAATAGCGTCACTGCTCGGTGAAACTGCGGCTGAGACCAAAATAGCTCTGACAAAGCTTAAGGAGTCCATAGAGAATGAATAACCTGTTTATGGACGTAGGCTACAAAAGTATAAACCATTTCGGCGAGGAGCTGTGCGGCGATCATGTCGAGGTCATTGACAGCGACGATAATTCGCAGGTCATAGTTCTTGCGGACGGACTGGGGAGCGGCGTTAAAGCCAGCATACTTTCGACGCTTACTTCAAAAATAATCTCCACAATGCTGGCAGAGGGCTTGTCGGTTGAGGACTGCGTAGCCACGATAGCAGCCACGCTGCCGGTCTGCTCGGTAAGGGGCGTTGCGTATTCCACTTTTACAATAATAAGAATAATCGACAACGAGGAAGCCGAAATAATACAGTACGATAATCCGAAGGTCGTCTTTTTCCGCAACAATGAGAATTACGACTATGAAACCACCGAAATGAGCATAGGCGGAAAGACAATATATAAATCACGCATAAAGCTAATGGAAAACGATATTATTCTTGCAATGTCTGACGGCTGTCCGCATGCCGGAATAGGTAAATCATACAATTTCGGCTGGAAACGAGAGGAAATAATCGAGTTTATGAGCTCAATCATACATGTCGGTTATACTGCGAAGACGCTTGCCACATTCCTTATCGACGAGTGCATGAGGCTGTACGGCAACGAGCCGGGAGACGACGCTACCGCCTGTATAGTAAAGGTAAGAAAACGCGTACCTATGAATCTTCTGTTCGGTCCGCCGTCAAACAGGGACGACTGCGACCGTATGATGTCGCTTTTCTTCTCAAAGGAGGGCAAGCATATAATCTGCGGAGGTACAACGTCATCAATCGCCGCAAAATATCTCGGAAAGGAGCTGCGCCCGTCGCTCGTCTATGAGGCTGCCGATGTGCCGCCGACTGCCGAGCTTGAGGGGGTTGATCTTGTCACCGAGGGCGTTATAACGGTCAACAAGGTGCTGCAGTACGCAAAGGATTACCTTGCAGATAACAATGAATATGAAAAGTGGGGATACAAGCGCGATGGTGCCTCAATGATATGCAGGCTCCTGTTCGAGGAAGCGACCGATATCAACTTCTTTGTGGGCAGGGCTGTAAATCCTGCACACCAGAATCCCGATCTTCCCATTAATTTCAATATAAAAATGAACCTTGTCAAAGAGCTGTCCGAGTGTCTTAAAAAGATGGGCAAGCGTGTCAAGGTAAGTTATTTTTAAAAATCAGGAGTGGATGGTCTTGAAAAGAACACTTATTAAAAGCATTTATAATGCTCCCGACACTTTCGGCGGCAAAGAGGTCACAGTGTGCGGCTGGATAAGATCGCTGCGCGACTCCAAGGCGTTTGGATTTATCGATCTTAACGACGGCAGCTCATTCAAAAGCGCGCAGGTCGTGTTTGAACGGGAAAACCTCAGTAATTATGACGAGATAGCTGCTCTGAATGTCGGGTCGTCGGTCGTTGTGGAGGGAACGCTCTGCCTGACGCCGGAAAACAAGCAGCCGTTCGAGATAAAGGCTAAAAATATAACGGTTGAAGGTGCTTCAACACCCGATTATCCGCTTCAGAAAAAGCGCCACACGGTTGAATATCTGCGTGAGCAGGCGTATTTAAGACCCAGAACCAACCTTTTCTCTGCGGTTTTCAGAATACGCAGCGAAATTGCTTTAGCTATTCATTCGTTCTTCGGCTCACGCGGCTTTGTATATGTTCACACTCCCCTTATAACCTGTTCCGACTGTGAGGGAGCAGGCGAAATGTTCAGAATAACCACACTTGACATGAAGGACGTTCCGAAGGATGAGGACGGCAATGTAAAATGGTCGGAGGATTTCTTCGGAAGGGCAGCCAACCTCACTGTTTCGGGACAGCTTGAGGGCGAAACATATGCCATGGCTTTCGGTAATATATATACCTTCGGTCCGACCTTCCGTGCCGAAAACTCAAACACGGCGCGCCACGCCGCCGAATTCTGGATGATCGAGCCGGAGATAGCCTTCGCCGATCTTACCGATGATATGGAACTTGCGTGGGATATGATAAAGCACATTATCAATCATGTGCTCGAAAAATGCGGCGATGAGCTTGAATTCCTCAACAAATTCGTTGACAACACATTGCTTGAAAGGCTGAACACCCTTAAAAATTCCGATTATCAGATGGTCACATATACCGAAGCGGTAAAGCTGCTAAAGGAAAGTGGGGCAGACTTCAAATATCCTGTTGACTGGGGCTGCGACCTTAAAACCGAGCACGAAAGATACCTGACCGAGCAGATATACAAAAAGCCTGTTTTTGTGACCGATTATCCGAAGGAAATAAAATCATTCTACATGCGTCTTAACGACGACGGTAAGACCGTTGCGGCAATGGATCTGCTTGTCCCCGGCGTCGGCGAGATAATAGGCGGCAGCCAGCGTGAGGAGCGTGTGGATGTACTGCTCGACCGCATGAAGGAATGCGGACTGAACGAAGAAAACTATTGGTGGTATGTAAACTTAAGAAGATACGGCGGTACAAAACATGCTGGCTTTGGTCTTGGTTTTGAGCGTATAGTTATGTATCTGACCGGTGTTCAGAATATAAGAGACGTAATACCATATCCGAGAACAGCCGGAAGTGCCGAGTATTGATGCGCTGCGGCGGTCCGCTGAAACGGTATAGGGAGATCTGTGACCTCTATGCATATAAAAACGGCTCGTCATTTAAGATCGATGACGACATCAGCGCGCTGCTGTTTGATGTTCCGGACAATTTCGGCTTCTTTGATTAAATATTTGTTTAGGATAATATTAAAAACCGCCGGGTGACCCGGCGGTTTTGTTTCGTATTATAACTTAATTGTTTGTCTGAATTGTTCAACAAAACAATATATCCCATTTAATAAACAGTAAAAGGCAAGAATACTTCCTTAAAACAGATGCTTTAAGGAAGTATTCTTAATATTGTGATTTTTAGATAACAGGTACAATATACTTCTTCCATTTTGCAGAGCTTAGCTGCCAGTCCGAGTTTTGGTCGTAGTATTTGGCAGCTGTGGGATCGATACTGTAAGGATCGTCACCGTTCGTCACGGTAAATTCAGAAACGGTCTGCATGGTACCGTCATGCCGCTCTTCCTCTTTGTAGACCATATTGTCTCCATCGGGATAATAGTATAAGCTTTTTTGAAGCACAAAGTCTTTTACCGAACTGTCAAATACGCTTATTGAGTATGAGGTCGTTTCGTCAGCCGAAAAGCTTGACAAAATTTCGTTTTTGCTATTGTCAAGTGCGACATTTGACAGCGTTTCAAAGGTAGGGGCGTAAATGAGCCTGGCTGCCTCCTCGTTCCATATAAACGCCATGAAATACTGCGCTGCGGCGGTCCGCTGAAACGGTATAAGGAGATCTGCATATCCGTCGAATGTTACATCAATTAGGTAGACCGGCTCTTTTGTAAAGCGCTGGTTTTCATTTTGTATACCTAATTTCTGGACCTCTTTGCCGCTTTTGTTAAGCAGCGTGACAGTCAGAGCGGTCTCTTTCTCCGGTGTGCTGTATTCGATCTGCACTTTATAACCGTTAAGCTCCTTTGTGACAATCTTGTCATCGGCTGTGGTCTTATCTGATGAAGCACCGCTGTTTGAACCGCAGGCGGCTGATAAGACCAAAAGGACAAATGCAAATAATACTGCAATAGACTTTTTTATAATAAACACCTCCTTCAATATATTTATATTATCGCATTTATATTTCAAATGTAAATATAAATATACCGAAAAATAGTAATTTTCATTTTTACTTAATAAAAAGTAAATTAGGAATTAGCTAAAATATTATGTAATTATGACATGATATGTCGCCGTTGCTTTTTATAATATGCTTGCAGCTGCAAAAACATATAAGGAAGGAAAAATATGAATACAATTTTAGGAATAAGTTCTCTGATCCCGTCTAATACAAGACTTAAAAACGGATACAGAATGTTTGACTGGGTAATGAGGCAGTACGGCTTCCCTAAATTCTGGGGAAGACCGATAACGGGCAAAAACGCTGTCACACCTGATGAAATTGAATTTTTAAAGCAGAATGACTGCGCCCTTTGCCTGCTTTATAACGATCTGACCGAGGCGCAGGTATCCTCAAACAACGGATACGGTGACGGTCAGCGTGCGGCAGAAGCTGCAAAGGCAATGGGAGTGCCGAGAGGAAAGGGTATAGTTATTTACGCCGACATTGATCCCGAGTGGAGCATAAACCATAACTGGATGCTCGGATTTACCGACGCGCTCGTGACCTACGGCTATGTGGCTGGGTTTATAGGAAACACCGATTCCTCGAAAAATTTTAATTTTGACCGTCAGAGCAGTCATTATATGGAGTCAATTAGATTCAGACCGCATATGAAAGCTTCGTTCGGGGCTACGGAGCCCAAGAACAAATATATCCCATCGGATTGGTCGCCCTATTGTCCGTCCGGCATGGAGAAAGAGGACATAGAACTATGGCGTTTCGGCACCGTTACGTTCGACCTTTTGACCGTTGATACAGTCATTGCAAGGGATGAAAGCGTTCTGGAAAGATTTTGGAATTTATAATGAGGGAAGGTGATTAATATGGGCAAAGGGCAATACAACAATATTATTTTTAATACGCTTAAACGTGAATCATCGCCTGACGGCGAATCGCTTAAAGCAGTAAGAAAAATATGCAACAATTTAGGCGTGGCATTACCGCAGGGAAATTGCAGCGACATATATAACACGCTTAAAGCCGGGGGCTATATGGCTTGGAAAAAATGCTCTGCCGAAGAAGCACAGGCGGCGGCAAATTCGGATATTGCAGCAATAGCGATAACCGAAAACAGCATAGCAATAATACCTTCTGATGACATTGAAATGTTTACAGATGTATCAAACGGAGCTGCACATAATGCTGTTGCGGTCGATCACCTGAATATGTCGGCTGACGTTGCATACTATTCTTACGGCACGGGAGTTCTGACAACGGAGAATGTTACTAATGTGTTTTCTTGCAATAATTATCTTAACAAATCTCAAATGAAAACAAATGCTCAATATATATTATCGTTTTTAAGAGCTAAGGGTTGGACAAAGCAGTCAATTTGTGGCCTACTTGGTAACATGGAAGTTGAAAGTACAATTAATCCGGGATTTTGGGAAGATTTGAAAGAATATGACTATAGCAAGGGATTTGGATTGGTTCAGTGGACTCCGGCATCAAAATATATTGATTGGGCTGATCAAGAGTGCATCCAATATGATAGTATGAATTCACAATTAAGACGCATTTTGTATGAGGTCTATGCAAATCCTGATGGGCAATGGATACCAACAAAGAATTATAAAATGTCATTTTCGGAATTTACAAGATCCGTACTCAGCCCAGGTTATCTCGCAAGAGTATTTATATATAACTACGAGAGACCAAGAGCACAATATAGACGAGAAGAAGAGAGAGTTAATAATGCTGAGTATTGGTATAAAGCGCTGACATAAGAAAAAACTATGGCGCTTTAATTATCCACAAAAAAGTCAAGATTATAATCTTGACTTTTTTGTGCTAAGAGGGTGCTTTATGATATAAGCTCTGTCGACCATTTGACGCTGTCGATCTGATCCCATTTTCTTAAGTATTCTGCCGCCTCACTTTGTGTCACATCTTTGCCGTCAATCTTATATATTTTATACATCTCGTCTTTAAGTGCGAGTTCTGCGGTCACTACATTTCCGTTATCAAACGACATTTTATTGATAACACTTATCATTGCGCCGCCGCTGCCTGCAAATGTACCGTCGGTCTTGACATCGATAAAGCTTCGCTCTCCGATGGAATAGCCATGTATTTTATTGTCCTCACTGTTGTAATGAAGGATGATATTGATTCCACCGTTCGTACATTTTACAGCCAGTTCATTTATGCCATCGCCGTCAAGATCGACAAAGGCATATTTTTCAGCGACTATCGAAATCTTGTCGGCTGCCCACGGTAATTTGTAATCAGCAAAAAGTGTATCTGAGCCGCTTTCATCCGAAAAGTTTTCCGTGTTGTTCATGACCTTTATCAATCGCTGTTCTGTTTCGCTGAGATCTGCTGAGATCGGGCTGTCAGTCTGTTTAGCAGCAGACGGCGAGCTTTTGCTGCCCACGCTAGCATCTTTGCCCTGACCGGCGCAAGCCGTCATAAATACTATAAGGCATGCTGATAATATTATTATAACTTTTTTCATATTTACCGCCATTTGTCCGTTTATGTTAATTGAAACTAGTTCTTTTAATATCATTTCCACTTTCATAGAGTCGTTTTGATTCCTCTATTATTTCGGTATCATCGGTCAAATAAACGCCGCTTCGGTTATGATAGCCTCCCGATTCCGAACCATACACATCGTGCCAAAGAAATTCCAGTGATAATTTACCGTCTTTTATGGTCATGTATTGGTAATGATCGGCGCTGCCGCCGCATGTATAGCAGAAAATTCCCGGGTATTTCGGATTATCTGAAGAAAACATGTGGATCGTACCTGTCACAAAATCATAGCTATCTATATAAACTATTTTTTGATCCTTATACGAGTATATAGTGTTAGCTGTACCTCCTTTGTTGATAAAAAGTTCATTTGTTCCGTCGCCGTCTATGTCCTTGAAAAAGTAAGTCATATAGCGTAGCTCGTCGGGGTCTGTTTCCGCTTTTGTTTTGTTGATCAGATATTTATATGCTGCCTCTGCACTGTCAAAGGACGATTGGTCTGTGAGCTGAGACTCAGCGGAAGCATCGCTTTCATATGATCCGTCTCCTTTAATTTCGCTTTGGAATGCAGCGGACGGAGAGCTTTTGCTGCCCGTGCTCGCATCTTTGCCCTGACCGGTACAAGCCGTCATGAATACTATAAGGCATGCTGATAATATTATTATAACTTTTTTCATATTTACTGCCTCTTTGTCCGTTTGTGCTAATTGAAACTAGTCCATTTAATATCATTTCCGCTTTCATAGAGTCGTTTTGATTCCTCTATTATTTCGGTGTCGTCGGTCAAATAAACGCCGCTTCGGTTATTATAGCCTCCCGGCTCCGAACCATACACATCGTGCCAAAGAAATTCCACTGATAATTTACCGTCTTTTATGGTCATGTATTGGTAATGATCGGAGCTGTTGCCGCATGTATAACAGAAAATGCCCGGGTATTTTGGATTATCTGAAGAAAACATGCGGATCGTGCCTGTCAAAAAATCAAAGCTATCTATATAAACTATTTTTTGATCTTTATACGAGTATATAGTGTTAACTGTACCTCCTTTGTTGAGCAAAAACTCATCTGTGCCGTCGCCGTCTATGTCCTTGAAAAAGTAAGCCATATAGCGTAGCTCGTCGGGGTCTGTTTCCGCTTTGGTTTTATTGATCAGATATTTATACGCCGCGTCTATATTGTCAAAGGACGATTGGTCTGTGAGTTGAGACTCAGCGGAAGCATCGCTTTCATATGATCCGTCTCCTTTAATTTCGCTTTGGAATGCAGCGGACGGAGAGCTTTTGCTGCCCGTGCTCGCATCTTTGCCCTGACCAGCACAAGCCGTCATGAATACTATAAGGCATGCCAATAACACTACAATAGTTTTTTTCATAAGCAGACACCTCTAATTAAAGTATAATGTTTTCTGTTACATAAATATTATCACATAAAAGTTAATTCAAATAAAGAGTGAACTGATTACAATTAATTTACATTTTTGTAATTAAGAACTAAGCACTTGACGGTCAATTCAATGGCAGGTATAATGTTATTGTGGCATATTGAAAGTGGGGAGCAAAAGACCTGAATGAACTATATAAAAATAACCGCAGAAAACATTGACAGAGAGCACATATGCTGCGCCATGTCGGGCAAACAGAGCATTGCAAAAAAGGAATGGATGAAGCAGAGATTTGACGAGGGTCTTGTATTTTACCGCGGCGAGGAGCGCGGTAAATGCTTTATAGAATATATTCCTGCCGAAAACACATGGGTGCCGATAGAGGCGGACGGATATATGTACATAAACTGCCTTTGGATAGCAGGCTCCATGAAGGGACACGGATATTCCAACGATCTGCTGCGTAAATGTATCAGCGACGCTGAAGCAGAGGGCAAAAAGGGCGTTTGTATATTGTCGGCAAACGGTAGGAAAAGAGAGTTTCTTTCCGATCCTTCACATTTGTCGCATAAAGGCTTTACCGTCGCCGACACGTCGGATTGCGGCATTACACTGATGTATCTGCCGCTTGTGAGCCAGGCAGAACCGCCGAAATTCAAAGAGTGCGCCAAGGCTCCGAAAATAAATGAAAAGGGATTTGTGCTGTACTATACCGACCAATGTCCCTTTACCTTCTACTGGGTCCCGAGGGTGGCTGAAACCGCAAAGGAACACGATATTCCGTTCAAAGCCATACATATTACCGATAAAAAGACAGCAAGGAACGTTCCGGCTCCCGTCACGACCTACGCGCTGTTTTGCGACGGTGCTTTTATAACACATGCGATACAGTCGGACAAGAAGTTTCTGGCACTTGCCGCGAAGCAGAACAAGTAGGTTTTATATCGCTTTTTACCTTTGTTCTATAAGCCTTGCGGCTGTCATACCATTTCTATATGAGCTTTAAATGGGAGTGGTATGCGGTGCTTAAAAGGTTTACCTTAGCGGTGGCGATGCTTCTGTGCCTTGTGCTTTTAAGCGGTTTATTTGTTACAGGCGAAAAAAGCGCAAACGTTTCAGCAAAAGCAACACAGCGTTACACGGTGATAATCGATGCCGGACACGGCGGCTTTGACGGCGGCGCGGTTGCTCCCGACGGAACGCTTGAAAAGGACCTCAACCTTTCGGTCGCTTTGAAGCTTGATTCCGTCCTTAAGATAATGGGCTATGATACCGTCCTTGTAAGAGATACGGATGTATCTACCGCCGATGACAAGGGCACCGAACGCTCGCAGAAGGTCAGCGACATAAAGGCAAGACTGCGGCTTACCGAAAAATATAAGGACGCGCTGTTTGTAAGTATTCATATGAATAAATACACTTCACCGCAGCCGCACGGCGCACAGGTTTTTTACTCGCAGGTCGACGGCTCAAAGGAGCTGGCGGAATGTATACAGCGGTCGATCACAGCCGGTGTTCAGACCGACAACAAGCGTGTGGTCAAAAAGACCACAAAGGATATCTATTTGCTTTACCATGCTGTTATACCGTCGGTCATAGCCGAATGTGGGTTTATAAGCAATCCAGATGATCTTTTGAAGCTTAAAAGCGACGAATATCAGCTGAAAATGGCGGCGGCTATCGCTGCCGGTATAAATGATTATTATTTTGAAGGTCAGTGAAGCTAATGGCAGGAAAGATAAAAACATCGTTCGTGTGCTCGGAGTGTGGCTACAACAGCCCTAAATGGTCGGGTCAGTGCCCGCAGTGCCGCGCATGGAATACGATGAATGAGGAAATAATAACGGCGGCGCCGAAATCTTTGTCGGCGTCATCGTTTATAAGGCGCGATACAGGCAGTGTCAAGCCGGTCAGCCAGATAGAACAAAGCGACGAGATACGCTATAAGACCGGTACAGGGGAGCTTGACAGGGTGCTTGGCGGCGGACTGGTGAAGGGCTCGGTCGTTCTTTTATCGGGCGATCCCGGTATAGGAAAATCAACACTTTTAATGCAGGTGTGCGGCACTTTCTGCCGTGACAAACGGGTACTTTATGTTTCGGGCGAGGAGTCGGCACGTCAGTTAAAGCTCCGCGCGGACAGGCTTTCTGTCAACAGCGACAGTCTGCTTATCATGACCGAGACCGATGTCGAAACTATATGCGAATATATAAAGCAGAACAAGCCGGACATTGTTATGATAGACTCAATACAAACCATGAACCACGCCGAGATACAGTCGTCGTCCGGAAGCGTAACTCAGGTGCGCGAATGTACGAACGCGCTGCTGAGGACCGGCAAAAGTCTTGATATCCCGGTCATCATAGTCGGTCACGTCAATAAGGACGGAGCCATAGCCGGTCCTAAGGTCATGGAGCATATAGTTGACGCAGTGCTTTATTTTGAGGGAGAGCGCAACTATGCCTACCGCATACTCCGAGCAGTTAAAAACAGATACGGTTCGACCAATGAAATAGGCGTATTTGAAATGGGCGACGACGGACTGCGCGAGGTCGAAAATCCGTCTGCGGCGCTTCTGTCAGAGCGAAACACCAACATTTCCGGCAACTGTATCGCCTGTGTTATGGAGGGCTCAAGACCGGTGCTTGCCGAGGTGCAGAGCCTTGTGTCCCAGGGCGGTTACGGCAACGCGCGGCGCATGTCAACGGGATTTGACCTTAATCGTCTGAACCTTATGCTTGCGGTGCTGGAAAAGCGTCTCGGATACCGCTTTTCCAATCTGGACACATATCTTAATATAGTAGGCGGTTTGCGGCTCGACGAGCCTGCCGCCGATCTTCCGGTGTCGCTTGCGCTCGTTTCCGGAATAACGGACAAGCCTGTGCCGGACGATATTGTGGCAATAGGCGAGGTCGGGCTTTCGGGTGAGGTCAGATCGGTGTCGAGAATAGGCGCCAGGATAAGCGAAGCGTCACGTCTCGGCTTTTCAAGGTGCCTTGTGCCGAGAGCGTGCTTACGGCAGTTGAGACCTGAGGATCATGACATTGAAATAATAGGTGTCAGAAATCTGCACGAGGCGATAGCTTCGGTATTCTGATAGGAGGCGGTAAGATGTCGGTCGTTTTATATGCGGCAGTGGCGGTTCTTGCCGCCTTTTTGTTGTTGATCTTTATTACGTTGCCGAGGATGAAAAACCAAACGACAGAAGAAAAGCTCGGCGGAAGAAGATTTGCCCACCGGGGACTTTTTGATAACAGCGGCAGCATCCCGGAAAATTCCATGTCAGCATTTAAAGCAGCCGTTAAATGCG
Source organism: uncultured Oscillospiraceae bacterium (assembly GCA_900539855.1). Classification (GTDB taxonomy): domain Bacteria; phylum Bacillota; class Clostridia; order Oscillospirales; family Acutalibacteraceae; genus UMGS172. Next base: position 23,164 of record UQDO01000017.1, on the reverse strand, counting down.
GTTACGGTATAGAACTGGATGTTCACATATCAAAGGACGGTGTGCCTGTAGTAATACACGACAGCAGCCTCAAAAGAATGTGCGGATGCAGTGATATAGTGGAAGAAATGCCGCTGTCAGAGATAAAAATGCTTTGCCTTTTGGGTACTAATGAGAAGATCCCGACGCTTTTTGAGGTGCTCTCGGCAGTGGCAGGAGCCGTTCCGCTGATAGTTGAGATAAAGACATATAAGGGCAACGCAGGCAAGGTGTGCAGAGCTGCGGATGCCGTGCTGTCGGGCTATAGCGGAAAATATTCGGTAGAGTCGTTTGATCCGCTTGTCCTTATGTGGTACAGAAGGAACAGAAATAGTACCGTCCGCGGAATTTTAGCGCCCGGCATACCGCCGGACTGCGGTAGAGTGACTGCTTTTTTTCTGTCCCGTGGAGCAGTGATGCTCTCGGGCTTTTTGACCCGTCCGGATTTTATAGCATATGACTGCCGCTGCAAGGATCAGGCTTTGCTTCGCATTATAAGAAAGATGACTGGTGTCACAACCGTGCTGTGGACGGTGAAAGGCAAAGACTCTGTAAACAGCCTTTTAAAGGCGTACGATGCGGTGATATTTGAATACAAAGATAATATTTATACAGTATAATCTGTGGAATTATGCATAAACCTGCATAAATATGATAATATTGTGGCTTCATAAAGGCAAATATTTGTGAGTATATACAAACATTCAAAAAAGACTTGCATTTTTATTCATTCGGTGCTATACTGGGCAAAACGAAAAAACACGGAGGAATAAATTATGAAAAAGATAATTTCGATGCTTCTTTGCATCAGCATGGTATTTGCAGTTGCGGCAATGGTGACCGGATGCGGAAGCAAGCTCACTGCGGAAAAAGGAAAGCTTATAATGGCGACCAACGCCGAGTTCCCGCCTTATGAGTACAAGGAAGGCGACAAGATAGTCGGTATCGACGCAGAGGTCGCACAGCTTATAGCCGACAAGCTTGGACTTGAGCTTGAAATAGCTGACGTTCAGTTTGATTCGGTCATCCCCGGCGTTCAGTCAGGCAAGTATGACATGGGTATGGCCGGTATGACCGTCACCGATGAAAGAAAAGAAAAGGTTAATTTCTCTGATTCATATGCGACAGGCATTCAGGTCGTAATAGTCAAGGAGGACAGCGACATAAAGAGCATAGATGATCTTGAGGGCAAGAAGATCGGCGCTCAGCAGGGTACAACCGGCTACATCTACGCTTCTGATACTCCCGAAAACGGCGGCTACGGTGAGGAAAACGTAATAGGCTATGACAGCGGCGCAGTTGCTGTTGAGGCTTTAAAGAGCGGTAAGATCGACTGCGTCATAATCGACAACGAGCCTGCTAAGGCATTTGTTGCAGCAAATGCCGGACTCAAGATCCTTGAGACCGAGTTCACTGTTGAAGATTACGCCATCTGCTTCTCGAAGAGCAACAATGCACTCAAAGACAAGGTCAACGCTGCATTGAAGGAGCTTATTGCCGACGGTTCGGTCAAAAAGGTAGTAGACAAGTATATAAAGGCTGACTGAGTATAATACTTTTCCCGATATAAAAGGGCGGTGCAACAACCGCCCTTTTGCGGTGCATAAGGAGGAGCTGAAACATGATAGGTTTAACAGCCGCCGTACCGGCATGGCTTGGTAAGCTTATCGAGGAATTCAAATTTGTTTTCCTCGAAAAAGACCGTTATAAGCAGATGCTGACCGGTCTTTCAAACACCATAAAAATAACCCTGGGCGCTTTGCTCATAGGTATAATAATAGGTATTCTTGTAGCTGCGGTCAGGTCAACTTACGACAAGAATAAGGACAAAATGCGCCGCCGCGGCGGAGTGGGATATGCGGTGCTTTGGCTGTTGAATGCCGTCTGCAAGCTGTATCTTACCGTAATACGCGGAACGCCTGTCGTGGTCCAGCTCATGATAGCCTATTTTGTTATATTCGTTTCAATGCGCAACGGCGTGCCGGTCGCTATAATTGCGTTCGGAATAAATTCCGGCGCGTATGTTGCCGAAATATTCCGCGGCGGTATAATGTCTATCGACAACGGTCAGTTTGAAGCCGGACGCAGCCTCGGTTTCAACTATATCCAGACTATGGTATATGTTGTGATACCGCAGATGCTCAAAAATGCGCTGCCCACGCTCTGCAATGAATTTATAGCACTTCTTAAGGAGACGTCTGTTGCCGGATATGTCGGTGTTGTTGATCTTACCAAAGCGGGCAACACTATAGCCGGACGTACTTATTCGTATTTCATGCCGCTCTTTACGGTCGCGATAGTTTATCTTGTTATAGTTATAATTCTGACCAAGCTTATAGGAATGCTTGAGAGGAGGCTGAGAAACAGTGAGCACTAACGGCGAAGTTTTGATAGAGGTAAAGGACCTGAAAAAATCCTTCGGTGAAATAAACGTCTTAAACGGTATCAATGCCGAGATAAAAAGGGGAGACGTGATGGTCGTTATAGGACCGTCCGGCTCCGGAAAATCAACGTTTCTGCGGTGTCTGAACCTGCTTGAGGAGCCTACCGGCGGTCAGATACTGTTTGAAGGCACCGATATTACCGACCCTAAGATAAACATAAATGTGCATCGTCAGAAAATGGGTATGGTGTTTCAGCAGTTCAACCTTTTTCCGCACATGACCGTGCTTAAAAATCTGACCATAGCACCCATGAAGCTGCTTAAAGAAAGCAAGGCTGAGGCTGAAAAACACGCTATGGATCTGCTTGAAAGGGTAGGTCTTGCCGACCGTGCAAATGCGTATCCTTCGCAGCTTTCGGGCGGACAGAAGCAGCGTATCGCCATAGTCAGAGCACTTTGCATGCGTCCTGACGTCATGCTTTTTGATGAGCCGACCTCAGCCCTTGATCCCGAGATGGTCGGCGAGGTGCTTGACGTTATGAAAAAGCTGGCTGAGGACGGAATGACCATGGTGGTCGTAACCCATGAAATGGGCTTTGCCAGAGAGGTTGGCACAAACGTTGTCTTTATTGACGGTGGAGTGATTCTTGAACAGGGCAGACCTGAAGAATTTTTTGGTTCGCCCAAAAATCCGCGCCTTAAGGATTTCCTTTCAAAGGTACTGTAAATAATAAATTATAGGGGCACCGGCAAAACAGAATGTTTTGCCGGTGCTTTAATGTGATTTGATAAATTTTAGTTTAGCAGTATGAGGAAACAAATAATTTATTTGATACGTCGTAGGGAACGACCTATGTGTCGTTCCTTAAAACCTAATGAAACCGCGCGGAACGACACTCAAGGCTCGTTCCCTACGTCTGTCAATTAATTATACGAACACCATTCACCTATAAACTAAAATTTAACGGTTAAATAAGCAAATACAAAACGGCAGGAGCAAGTCCCTGCCCTACGTCCGTCAATATATTTTTATGTTGCTAAACTAAAATTTACCTTTGTAATGTCTGTAAAAAAAGCTGTGGGAGCCTTGCTCCCACAGCATGAGACTGTTTGCCTGATATTGCTTTTTGCACTCATCAACACCGATTGCAAGGCATTTAAATATTTACGATCATATTATCGGTGGGTCGGGCTTGCGCCTGTACGGCGGCAGAGGCGACATGTAGGGAAGTGCATCATTTGACGACATTATGTTGTTGTATTCTTCACTGTTTTCCCCACAGTAGATGGTGCCGACCGTATCGTCCGGCTCTGTCTTTTTTGGCGGATAAACTCTGTCCTTTTTGTTCATATCTATCGCTCCTTTCAGAATTATTATTTCATAGGAGCGCTGCGTTATTCAGCCTATTTTATAAATTGCCGAAAAATCGACTGTCATGTCTGTTTTGAAATATGTGACATTCTGATATTTTTTATCACACAGCAGCGTTGTCGGCGTGCTTATTATAGGTATGACCTGTGAAGTTCCCGATAAGATCAATGCTGCATCGTTTATATGAGATGAAATTTCATCAACAGGTTTTGTATCATCGATTTTGCTTACTGCCTTGTCAAGCTCATCGTTTCCGATATGTATACTTCCGCCTGACGCCAGGGCTTTTGCCGCTTCAACAGCATCGGTCGGCATAGGAATAAATGCCACCGTGTAATCGCCATTTGAGACCAATGAACTAAGCGCAGCCGTATCCTTGACTGTTTTTATGTTTACATACGCACCGAGATCGCTTTGCCATTTTGATACAACATCATTGAGAACCGACCTTGACGCCGGATCGTCAACCGCCAGTATCTCAACCGAGGGAAATGTCTTTTTATTCAGCTCGGATACGCCCTTTAAAAAGCTGCTTCTTGCAGCCTCCGGGTCATAATTATAGATATATTGGGGGACGGTGATAAGCTCTGAAATGTCCCTTCCGCAAATTGTTGCGTCATCCGGAAAAACTGAAGCGGTGTTCCTTATTTCTTTGCTGCACCGCGACATATAATACTCCCGGTGCACTGCCATTGCAAAGGCATCGGTTATATTTTTATTTGATCCTACGGCTGTATCTTTATTGAAAACAATGGCATATGCCGTGCGGTATTCCGACGATGATGACAAAGAGGATATATCCTTTGAGTAAATAAAAGACCCGGAATCGACCGTCATACCGACCTCCTTGTCAGCTACACGCGATACGCAGTCCTTACCCTTTGCCGAGACCGAGAGATATACGCTGTTTGCCACAGATTGCTTTTTAGAACCTGCAGTGACCCTTACAAGGCGTACAAAGCTGCCGTCTGACCATGATTTTACTCTGAAGTTTCCGTTTGTGATTATGTACTTTTGGCTAAGACCGTATTTGCCGCCGCATTTTTCAAAAAAAGTCCTGCTGCACGGCATAAATACGGGATTTGTAAGCCTTGCAAGGAAGTTCTGATCGGCCTTTTTCAAGCGGAAAACAACCGTCAGCCGGTCGTCAGCCGATACGGAATCTATGTTATTTAATAGATCCGCCTGCGGTGCTTTGGTGTCCGGGTTGCTTGCTCGCTCAAAAGCAAAAACAAAGTCATCAGCCGTTACATCCGATTTGTCAGACCATGTCAGACCTTCCTTTAGTGCGAATGTGTACATAAGTCCGTCATCTGACACGGTATATCCGCCTGCTATGTCAAGCTCTGCGTCTCCGTTCGGCAGCAGTCTTGTCAACCCTTTGAAACAGTTCCTGACGGTAAGCAGCTCGGAATATGACGAAGCTTTCTGCGGATCGATATTCTGCGGCATTTTTTCTATGCCGAAAAACATATTGAAGTCCTCACGGCTGCAAGCCGAAAGGGATAGAAGCAGTGCGGCCGCCGAAAGCAGCAGACAGACAGCTCTCCTGAATCTGAATTTATTCATAAAACACCTGTTGCTATTATTTTGTACTTTATGTTTTTAGTATAGTATCATATAGAAATGCTTGTCAAGATAAAAAATATTACAATGTAAAGAAAAATACTTGACAGATAGGTGGCTGTGCTGTATAATGTCAAAGGTCACTAAAGAATGAATGGCGGTGCCGTGACATGAGTAAGGATCTCAGCGTGGTTCTTTTGCTTGATTATTACGGCGGTCTGCTGCCTGAAAAGCAGCGCAGACTTGTTGAATATTATTATTGCGACGATCTCTCGCTTTCCGAAATAACCGACAATGAGAATATAACGAGACAGGGCGCGAGGGACGCGATAGTCCGGGCGGTATCAAAGCTCAGAAAATTTGAAGAGTCTGTCGGATTTATCGCAAAAGCTTCGTCGGTCAAAGAGCTGCTTTCAAAGTATTCCGGTTCGAAAGAGGAAAAAGACTTTGAGGTACTGAGTCAGGCTATAAAAAATATGTAAGAAAAGAAGGTGTTATCTTTGGCTTTTGAAGGTCTTTCCGAAAAACTTTCGGCTGCTTTTAAAAAGCTGCGTTCAAAAGGTAAGCTGAGCGAAAGCGATCTTAAGGATGCTATGCGCGAGGTGCGGCTTGCATTGCTTGAAGCAGATGTTAACTATAAGGTCGCCAAGGATTTCACCAACTCAGTTATCGAAAAAAGTATCGGTGCCAATGTGCTGGAAAGCCTTACTCCGGCTCAGATGGTAATAAAGATAGTAAGGGACGAGCTGACCGAACTTATGGGCGGCAGCGATGAGCGCCTCAATACCGCGTCAAAAATACCGACCGTTATCATGATGTGCGGTCTTCAGGGCTCAGGTAAGACAACGCACAGCGCAAAGCTTGCAAACATGCTGAAATCACAGGGCCACAGACCAATGCTTGTGGCATGCGATATATACAGACCTGCCGCTATAGACCAGCTTAAGGTTCTGGGCGCAAAGATAGGTGTTCCGGTTTTTGAAAAGGGAACACAAAAGCCCGAATTGACCGCCAAGGAAGCCGTTGCTCACGCAAGGGACCACGGTAACGATTTTATAATTCTTGATACCGCCGGCCGACTTCATATAGATACCGAGCTTATGGATGAGCTGAAGCGTATCTGCAGAACGGTAGAGGTTAATGAAATACTTCTCGTTGTTGACTCAATGGTTGGTCAGGATGCGGTGAATATCGCAAAGACCTTCAACGAAACGCTTGAAATAACCGGTGTTATACTGACAAAGCTTGACGGTGATACAAGGGGCGGCGCGGCGCTGTCGGTCAAGGCTGTTACCGGCAAGCCGATAAAGTTTATAGGTACCGGTGAAAAGATAGGCGATCTTGAGAAATTCTATCCGGACCGTATGGCGTCGAGAATACTCGGCATGGGCGACGTCCTTTCGCTTATCGAAAGGGTGGAAAATCAGATCGATGAAAAGCAGGCGCTTGAGGCTGCAAAAAAATTAGAGGACAATAAATTTGACCTTAACGATCTGTTGGAACAATTCCGCAGCATTAAAAAAATGGGCAATCTAAAACAGCTGCTCGCCATGATACCGGGCGTCGGAAAGCAGCTGAAGGATGTAGATATTGACGACAATCAGCTTCAGAAAATTGAAGCTATAATTACTTCAATGACCAATAAGGAACGCACAAAGCCGGAGATAATCAATGCTTCAAGGAAAAAGCGTATAGCAGCCGGCTGCGGTCAGTCTGTTGAGGCGGTGAATCGTCTTTTAAAGCAGTATGAGTCAATGAAGAAAATGTTCAAGCAGATGAATTCAAAGGGCGGAAAGCGCAGAATGATGCGCGGTATGCCGGGTGGATTCGGCGGCTTCGGAATGTGATATTTATGGGTTTCCCATGAAATATAATCATAATTTTGGGAGGTGCAGACCATGGTTAAGATCAGACTTTGCCGTTTAGGTGCCAAGAAGGCTCCTTTTTATCGTATCGTAGTTGCAGATTCGAGATATCCGCGTGACGGACGTTTCATCGAAATGATCGGAACATACAATCCTATGACCGATCCGGCAACCGTCAACATCGATGCCGATAAGGCTAAAAAGTGGATCGCAAACGGCGCTCAGCTTACAGACACCGTTAAAGATCTTCTCAAGAAGAACAATGTTCTTTAATGAGACGTCAGGAGTAAACAAATTATGACAGAATTGCTTGTTACCATTGTATCCGGTCTTGTATCTGAGCCGGATAAAATAACCGTAACCGTTGACGAGCCCAACGAGGAGGGTGTTACAGTATACCATCTTCATGTTGCCGAAAACGACATGGGCAGAGTCATCGGAAAACAGGGTAGAATTGCCAAGGCGATACGCGTCGTGATGCGTGCTGCGGCTAACCGTAACAACGAAAAAGTTGCCGTTGAGATCGATTGATCTGCGGCTGCCGCATTGTAATGTGCGGTGAAATGTCCCCTCAAACGCTTTTGCATTTGAGGGGAATTTGATAATTTAAGGAGAAAATGCTATGCCGGCAAAATATATTGAGGCAGGGAAAATAGTAGGAACGCACGGCGTGAGGGGCGAAATGCGCGTTGATCCGTGGTGCGACAGTGCTGGGTTTCTCTGCCGCTTCAAAAAGCTGTATCTTGATGCGTCCGGAACGCAGGTGATTGCTGTCACTTCCGCCCGTCCGCACGGGAATATCTGCCTTATAAAGGCGGATGGTGTTGACAGCATCGAACAGGCAGAAGCCTTACGCGGGCGTAGTTTATATATAGACAGGTCTGATTGTCGCCTTGAAAAGGGAAGATATTTTATAAGTGATATCATAGGCTGCGAGGTCGTGTCGGCTTCCGGCGGCGAGACTCTCGGCACGGTATGCGATGTGTCAAACACCGGTGCTAACGATATCTGGCATATAAAACGGGACGGTAAGGTCTTTTTAGTGCCCAATAATCCCGAGTTTGTGAAGTCGGTCGACATTGAAAATAAAAAAATCGTTTATTCACCGATTAAAGGAATGTTTGACGATGAAGATTGATATTATGACCCTTTTCCCCGAAATGTGCGAAAGCGTTCTTTCCGAAAGCATAATCGGCAGGGCGAGAAAAGCCGAAATTGTGGATATAAGATGCCATAATATACGCGATTTTGCCGGAAACAAACACAACCGCGTTGACGATGCGCCGTATGGCGGCGGTATGGGTATGGTTATGCAGGCCGAGCCGATATATAAGTGCTTTGAAAATATTTGTGAAGAAAGCGGCGAAAAGCCGCACCTTATATATATGTCGCCGAAGGGCAGGACATTTCGTCAACCGGATGCGGTACGGCTTTCCAAATACGATCACATAGTGCTGCTTTGCGGTCATTATGAGGGCGTGGATCAGCGTGTTATAGACGAGATAGTTGATGAAGAAATATCGGTGGGCGATTATGTGCTCACCGGAGGCGAACTGCCGGCGCTTGTTGTGACCGACGCTGTGTGCAGGATGATAGACGGTGTTTTGTCTGATGAGGTATGCTTTTCTGAGGAAAGCCATTTCAACGGGCTGCTCGAATATCCACAGTATACCCGCCCCGAAGTGTGGCACGGCGTGGCTGTGCCGGAGGTGCTGCTTTCGGGACATCACCTTAATATCAGAAAGTGGCGCGATGAAATGTCCGTCGAAGTGACTAAAAAGATGCGTCCCGATTTGATGAATAAGAATAATGAGGGCTGCTGAATGTATCATTGTGTCGAAATATGTAAAAAAATTGTGTGAAATTTCACCAAACCGAAAGTTTTTAATTTGTTCAAATTTGTCGGTTTACGAAAACTTTTTTTGAGCCTGACACAAATCGTTGACTAAAGCACATTATGTGGTATAATAAAGACAAATTAAGGTGCCATTAAGACAACTTATATTGTCTGCGGTGCATTTATCGGTATCAATGTGACTTTCGGTGCGTTTTGATCGTTTTTTTTGCTGCATCGTGCCGTGGCTGATGCACAGTTAAGTAAAAGGAGAGCATGATAATGTTTGTTAAAGATGTTGTTGTTCAGAATCAGGTTGGTCTGCATGCACGCCCTGCAACCTTTTTTATCCAGAAGGCAAATGAATTCAAGTCGTCGATCTGGGTCGAGAAGGACGAGCGCCGCGTCAATGCAAAGAGCCTTCTCGGAGTGCTGTCTCTCGGAATAGTTGGCGGCACATCTATCCGCATTATCGCTGACGGAAGCGATGAGCAGCAGGCGGTTGAGGGTCTTGTTGCACTTGTAGAATCAGGCTTCACCGAGTAACTTTTAAGGACCGCACATTATGCAGCCCCTGTTTTCGTGCGACCAGCATGATTTCGGGGGCTTTTTGTTTTAAGGCCAATATAAGGAGTGTTTGTTATGACGGAACAGAAAGCACTGGCATATGTCAATATGTACGGCGTTTTGGGCGCTTTGGAAAACCTTTGCGAGCTTGACGGTAAGTCGAGACAGATTTTGAGTGCGCTTAAAACCCCTGTGTCGGTTTGTTTTGACGTAAAGGGCGGCCCCTGCCGTACCTTTCATTTTACAAATAAAGGATGTAAGATAACAGAGGGCAGCCTTGGCGCCCGATGCAAAATGAATTTTTCATCTCCGGAAAAATTCAATGATATGATAGCAAACAGCAAGCCCGGAGTTCCGGTAAAAGGCATTGTGACCTTGCTGAAATTTCTGACCGGTACGTTTACTGCGCTGACAAACAGACTTGACGAGGTTCTGAGACCGTCCGGGGAAGCGATGGAAGATAAGGAGTTCTTCAGGCTCAACACCCTTATGACGATGTATGTTATTGCCGGAGCCATATCGGCGCTTGCCAATTCTGACAGTATCGCAAAGGTATCGGCTGACGGTACGGTCGACGGTGATATTTCGCTTGGAATCAAAGGGGAAGCAAGCATAACGATAAGGGTCAAGGACCACAAATTTACCACCATAAAAGCGCCGGCTGAGTCTCCGCGCGCTATTATGGAGTTTTCGAGTATCGAGCTTGCAAACGGACTTTTTGCAGGCAAGGTGTCGACTATAAACGAAATGTGCAAGGGCAATATAAAACTGGCTGGTGTTTTGTCAATGGTCGATAATGTCAACCGGATACTTGACCGTGTTTCGGTTTATCTGGGCTAAGGGAGGTAAATAGGATGAGCAAATACCCTGAATATTCACATGTAAAGAGCAGAGAGTGGTTCGAACGCGCTCTGAATGTTATCCCATCAGGAATTTATGGACATTTAGGACCGTCTGAGGGATTGTTTCTTCCGCTTGATAAATGGCCGCTTATAAGCTCCAAGGCGAGCGGAACCTATTTTTGGGATATGGACGGCAATAAATACATTGACATGATGTGCGCCTACGGACCAAATGTGCTCGGATACAACGATCCGGACGTTGATGCCGCAGCTATGGAACAGCTGAAAAACGGCAACTGTACGACTGCACCGTCATATAAAATGGTCGAGTGTGCAGAACTGCTTGTTGACACAGTAGCGTCCGCGGACTGGGCATATTTTATGAAGAACGGCACAGACGCCACGACCTTTGCGGTAATGTGCGCCAGAGCACATACCAAACGCAAAAAAACTATATTTTTCAAGGGATATTATCACGGTAATGACCCGTGGGCAATGAAGGCTGACTATCCGGGCATCCTTCCTGAGGATGTTGCCAACAACATAATCGTTCCGTGGTTTGATATGGAGGCGCTGCAAAAGGCGGTTGACGATAACAAGGGCGATATCGCAGCGTTGATAGCACAGCCATATGATCACGGTAATTTCTATGACAATGTCTGCTCGACCAGTGAAAAATGGCAGGCGGTCAGAAAATTCTGTGACGATAACGGAATAGTGCTTATATTCGATGATGTGCGCACCGGTTTCAGGCTTGACCTTGCCGGAAGCGATCATTATTATGGTATAAAGGCTGATATAATCTGCTTCTGCAAGGCCCTTGCCAACGGGTACAATATGTCGGCAGCATGCGGACAGGAGTTTCTAAAAACCGCTGCGTCGTCGCTGTCATTTACCGGCTCATACTGGATGAGCGCGGTGCCCTTTGCCGCCTGCATTGCATGTATTGACAAAATGAAACGTCTTAACACGCCAAAGCTGTTCCGCGAAAAAGGCGAAAAACTGACATCAGCCTTTAAAAAGGCGGCTGCCGAAAACGGATTTGATCTTGTTGTGTCAGGTGAGCCTGCGCTGTTCTACCTGAGGATCGCGAACGACAACAGCCTGATGCTTCACCAGGAGTGGGTCGCGGAATGCGTTTCGCGAGGTCTGTTCCTTGCGTCTCATCACAATCACTTCATCAACGCCGCTTTGAGCGATGAAGATATTGCACTTGCGGCTGACATTGCCAATGATGCATTCTCGGTTGTAGCTGCCCGTCATCCGGACAAGCTGAATAAGTAAAATGACAGAAGCTCCGTGTTTTACGGAGCTTCTGTTTTTCCTGTTCTGAATTTGCCGGGGGATGTGCCGACTATTTCTCTGAATATCGCACCGAAACGCTTGTAATCATTATATCCGACCTTTTCTGCGATATCCTTTATTTTCATATCGGTCGAATTTAGCAGTGTGCACGCGTTCTGTATGCGGACGCGTTTTAAGTATTCACCGAAGCACACCCCGGTTTCTTCCCGGAACTTTATGCTGAGGTAGGGGACACTTAAATATAATTCTCTGGCGATATCTGAAAGCATAAGCGGCTGACCGTATCCGGTCTCGATCATTCTTACTGCCTTTGCAATATTGGGTGAATAGTTGTTGATCTTAAAATCGGAAATGCCGCGCAGTGTGATTATTATGCTTTGTATCAGAAGCGAACGCATATAGTCGAGATATCCGGTTTCCTTATTTCCGCACTCCTCGCACATTTCGGTAAGCAATAGTTTAATTTTTCCGGTGTCGTCATGAAAAAATCTGTTTGTCGGCGTGCTGCTCATTACTATTTTATTGAATCTGAACTGACAGCTTTTAAGAAGATCCGGAAAATCGTGCGATTCCGGCATGGTGCTGTCAATGGCTTTTGACAGGAACAGACAGTTAATGACTGCAAAATCGTCGGTTGATGCACGGTACTCGTGATACGAATTGTAGTCCATTATCATATAGTCGCCGGTGCTTATAATGCGGCTGTCGCCGTCAAGAATATGTACAGCCGATCCGCTCACGACATATACAAGCTCAAAAAAGCGGTGATTGTGATATTCCGTATATTTCAGATCACAGTAAAAGGCATGTATATAGCTTTTGGCAAAGAAAAGCTGTTTGTCATAGTTATCAAAGGTTGTTTGCATAAAAAACACCCCCAAAAAACGACACATTATATATGTATATTATAATGTCAAGGCGCCATTTTGTCAAATAGAATACGTTATAATAAAGTAAATAGTGTTTAACGCCTGCGTTCTGTAATAAAATATTAGTTTAGCGGCGAAGAGCGTTAGTACAATTGATTGACGGACTTAAGGGCAGGAGCCCCACTCCTGCCGATTTTTCATGTCGTCATTGTGTTGTGAATTTTAGTTTATAGGTGAATGGTGTTCGTATAATTAATTGACAGACGTAGGGAACGAGCCTTGAGTGTCGTTCCGCGCGGTTTCATTAGGTTTTAAGGAACGACACATAGGTCGTTCCCTACGACGTATCAAATAATTATTTGTTTCCTCATACCGCTAAACTAAAATTTACCGCTGTGTATGTATAAAACAAAGCGGCCATAAACTTTGAAGTGCCCCAAATTGTGCGGACGGTGCAAATTGGAAGCCTTGGCCACTGTGGAGTTGCCGCTCTGCGGTGATCTTGCTCTATATGCTCTATTAGTTCATTTTCACAAATTTTTGATACATCTAAATTTTCTTGCCATAACAAAACCTCCTATGGTAGTTGTTTTAATTCTAACATAGGAGGTTGTTTTTTCTATTGTCCGTTTTTGGACTTGTTCAGGAGCTTATACTGTCTTTTTATGCTTTATACAAAAGCATTTCATTTTTAAGGAACTTAATATTTGAAATATTTATTTAAATGCCCTATCTTCCGGCAAAAGCGGATTTTCCGCTTTCGCCTTTCTTTACTTTGAATTTGGCAGATCCTGACGTTTCCAATTTTCCGTCAGAACGTAAAATTATTTCGAGATCCGCATATCCGTCCGGCTTCACATTTTCCAAGTGAATAGTATCAAAAAACTCAGCATCCATAAATATTTCGGAATCAGTTTCAGCTGATGCGGAAAGCTTTGTGTTTATAATATTGAATACTATCGGGTCTTCCGGATCACCGTGTATATAAATCGGCTGCATAAGCCCGGTCGCTCTGCAATTTTCAAAGGTAATGGAGGTGAGAGCTTTGCCGCAGCACCAGATATGATTGCCAAAATCCATATTGAATAACTGCATCACGTTTTCAAAAACGCAGTCCCTTATAAGAATATTTCCCATGCGCGGCAGCGGCAGCTCGCCGAATCGCTTGTCGCAATAATATAAAAATGCGGTGAGCGTATGATGCGGCACATCATGTCCTGCCATTGCACCGAGTCTTTTCTTTTCAAGAGGTAGAGAACCTCTAAAGGCAAATTCTGTCGGTGAAATGCATTTGCAGCGTTGAATGATAACATCTGCTCCGCCGAATCGTATTGCACTGCAGGAGGAATTAAGAATACAATCCTGTACTCTGACATGCTCACTCCCGTAGCCGGCTATGCTGTCGTCTCCGCTGAAGAAACGGCAGTCTGATATGTTGACATTTTTCGATAAAAATGCATCAAAGCCGTCATGCCCACCGTACACCGTAATATTTTCAACATTGATATTCTCCGAACGAAAAACAGCGTGCGCCCAGTTGCCGGTGTTCCGTATGGTGTATCCGCTGAGCGTAACATTTTTACAGAGCCAGAGGTTAATCCCATGCGGTCCTCGGTAGCCCTCTTCACCTTCTGGGTCAAAGCAGTTTTTTCCGTCAATCCATGAATATGGTTCACCTTTTATTCCTATATCCGTAGCATTGACCGCGCGTATGATACCGTGATTCCAGCGTGATAGAGGTTGTGCCGAAAGGCTGACGCCGTTTTGAAAGTCATCCCACTTTACCGGCTCCAGCGTATCATTCTCCAAAGTGGCATAATCCTCAGGATCTTCGCTTGCCTCCAATATTGCACCGGAAAGCAAATGCAGAGTAACATGCGAGCGCAGGCGCAATCCGCCGGTGCGGTAAACACCAGCCGGAATAACAACCTCGCCGCCGCCGTTTAAAAAGCATTCGTCAATAGCTTTCTGAATAGCCCCGGTCTGTAACAGATCACTTACCCTTGCGCCAAAATCGGTTATTGTATACACCATAACGATTACCACACCAAACATTAATATTTATTTTCACACATTATATCATTAATATCTGATATTGTAAATACTGAATTTAGGCAGAGTCGGCTGCTGTCTTCGGGAATATAAATATCGCCGACAATGAAGGGCTGCTTTTGGCGGCAGGCTCGGTACGCAGAGCTTTAAAAAGCCTGGTAATGCAAAAAAAGCGGCACAGCTTTCACTGTACCGCTATCTTAGATAATACTTTTTGTGCCTTGCCTAAAACGAAAATGCCGGTTTCCTTTTGCAGCCGGTCATGTACCTATTATTTTATACTTTTTAAGGTCAATCGATGCTTTGATTATAACATACACAGCTATAAGAAGGACTGAGAAGCAGACGATGCCGCCGGTCAGCGAGTTGAACACGGCAACATAAATGCCTGCTCCTCCGAACTTGGTCAGCATTGCAGTCTGCAATGCAAATATAGCCATAAGCGCGGTTGCAAAATCAAGCGCTTTTGCGGCAGACATAAGAGGGTTGCTGATTTTTCTGTACTTTATGACGTTTATAGTCGAAGCTATCAGACGGTAAAGAGTATACCCGGCTGAAACGTATATTACCATGCCGGGGTACTGGTAGCGCTTGTCGCGCAGTATCATGTTGACCGTTATCGCCGCCATCGCAAGGTCGAGCGCCAGAAGCAGCAGTCCGGTTGAGCGGCAGTATCTTAGCTCAGACCGTTTCTTGCGGTCGTTTTCTGCCGCCTTGGACGACGTCCGTACTCCCAATAGCAGCAAAAATTTAATTATACCGAGAATGAAATAATATGCCGCTATCGAAATGAACCATGACGACCGGTACATAATACCGGTCGAAAGCTTGAACATAGCATAGACCATATTGATAAAAAGACCGAAGTAGAGGGACAGCCTTGTCCTCAGTTCCAGGTCATTTATAATACGGGAGGAATAGCGATTGCTCGCAAGTATATATCTGCCTTTTCTGAAAACGACCGGCATCCCGGCAATGATCACGGTCAGGGTGTATGCAGACACAACATATGATACATATGCAATCACTGTGTGCTCGATGCCGTGCGCAAATGTAAAGCCCAAAAGCACGGCTGAAACCGCAGTCAGTATCAGTTTAAAAATGACGGGAGGGCGTATTATTTTTGAAGCATACTGTGATAACTGTTTCAAAAAATAACCCCCACATCCTGATCCTTCTTTGTTACTACCGAGCATATATAACCGTTATATTCGGTGACACTTAAAGCTTCACCCATTACATTTCCGCTTTTTATATCGGTATAAATGCCGCGCAGTACGGCTCTAATTCCTTCGCCGGTCATTTTTGCATATGCTTCTTTTGCGGTCCATACCTCAAAAAAGCGCTTTGCTGAGCCGCTTATATAGGCAATCTCGTCCTCTGAAAATATCCTGTCTGTCAATTTGAAGCTGCGCTTTTTTATCTGCTCAACATCAATGCCCACAGGTCGGTCGCTCACAGCACAGACTGCAATGCTTCCGGAATGGGAGACGCTTATAAATAACGGCAGCGAATCGACATACGGCCTGCCTGATGCATCGCGCTTAAGCACGATATCTGTGCGGCAGGTGATATCATTTAGAGTTCTGACGGCTAAAACATCACCGAGTATGCTGCGGAGCCGGTCTGCTTCATTTCTTTTTCGTTCAACAGCCGATATACGGTCGTGCGGTGCCGTATTGCGCCACCGGTCAATATCCTCGTCCGAAAGCCCGGATATATATTCCCATTTTACGGTCAGCATTAATATCTGCCGTCAGATGAGTAGTTCGGCGTAAACAAGCGCCGCGATAACAAGCGCCGATCCGGAGATAAGCAGTGCAAAAATCGAGCAGATTATACCTGAAACGCCCATGCCTCTGCCGGGATTCTGTTTGTTTTTAAGACCGATGACGGCGAAAACCAATGCAATTATCGATGTGATCATCAAAACAACAGCCTGTGAAATAATGCTTGCCTCATTTGAATATGAACCAAAGGCAGCGTCGCCCAGCAAAATTGTTACAGCTTCCTTGATACACGAAAGCGAGGTTATAAGCGATATGATGCCGATGCACATTGATACTATATTGAAACCGAGACCGGAAGCGCCTTTTTCCGGTGCCGGTCTTTCGATAACTGCGTAAGGTACTGTATTTTGGGGCTTTTCGTACGCCTTTGCAGCCGGAGCGGCAAACTGTGCGGTATTATCCGCTACAGGAGTCTGTACCGCATTTGCAGGTGCTGCAGGTGCCGCAACGGGCGCCGCACTGCCGACAGCCGCATTGCTGTTTATGTAACCGTTCTGATTGTTGTTTTCCATAATATCTACCTCTCTATTTAAATTTACATTATACTATACAATAAATTATATATGTTTTTCCGCTTTATGTCAAGAATTCATTGTAATATGGGCTTTTTGAGTGTATAATTCATATGCTTGATATAAAAAGAGCCGGAGGAAAAGATGAGCAGCGAGGATATAAAGATACTGTATGAAAATGAAATGTATGTAGTATGTATAAAGCCGTCCGGTATAACATCGGAGGACGGCAGAGTTTTTGGCATGCCGTTACTTCTCGGCGGCGGTAAACCTTACTTTACGGTCCACCGGCTTGACAGGGAAGTAAGCGGAGTTATGGTATATGCAAAAACAAAGGCATCTGCGGCTGCTTTATCACGTCAGGTTGCAAACGGCGAGCTTTTAAAGAAATACTACGCCGTATTGAAAGGTGAGCTCCCGAAAGAAGGCAGACTGGAGGATCTCCTCTTCAAAGACAGCGCTAAAAACAAAACCTTCGTTGTAAAAAGGCAAAGGACAGGGGTAAAGCAGGCGGCACTTGAATATAGTCTGCTGTCTGAAGCCTACATAGGCGGTGATGCATTTTCTCTTGTGAAGATAGTATTGCTTACAGGCAGAACACATCAGATAAGGGTGCAGTTTGCGTCCAGAAAGCACCCTGTATTCGGCGACCGGAAATACGGCTCTGACATTACGGGAGGCTTCGGACTGTTTTCATGTTATCTTTCGTTTATTGATCCGCTGACTAAAAAAAGGATTGTATTTGAGGCTGATCCGCCGGAATATACGCCGTGGAATTCGTTTGACTTTTTCACAGAAAATTCATAAAATAACCCATTGACATATTAAATTAACATGTATATAATTAACACATTAATTGTTTATCGAGGTGACAGCTCTTGACAGATGAAAGATCGGATTCGGTTAAAAAGGCGCTTGAACTGTTTATGCGAAACGACAGGATGCACAGGCGTCTTTTTGAAAAAAATGTTGTGCAAAGGCTGGGTATACACCGCAGTCAGCATATGATGCTTATGAGTATTTCGTGCTTTGGAAGCTGTTCGCAGAAGGACATTGCGGCAAGGCTTGACATAAGTCCGGCTGCTGCCGCTGTGACGCTGAAAAAGCTTGAAACCGGCGGATTTGTCCGCCGTGATACCGACACCGGCGACAGCCGTAAGAATCTCATTTTACTGACCGAAAAGGGGCAGGAGATAGTAAATGAGACGAGGCGTCTTGCCGATCAGCTCAACCGTGCGATGTTTTCAGGCATTGACGAGCAACGTATGCAAGTATTGACCGATTGCCTTCTTAAAATGCAGTCAAACCTCAACAATGTTGCCGCAGGCATTACCGTTGACCCATGAAAGGATGATCGTTTTGAAAAGATGGGGTAAATATATCAAACCGTATCTGCTGTATTTTATTATCGGTCCGTTGTGTATGATAGTTGAAGTAATCGGCGAGGTAATCATGCCGCGCCTGCTTGCTATCGTTATTAATTCCGGCACTGATAATACGCTTACGGTCGGAAAAAGTATTACGACTGCGCTGCTTATGGTGCTTACCGCCGTTATAATGATGGCTGGCGGAGTCGGCGGCGCATATTTCGGCGCAAAGGCGTCGGTCAATTTCGCAACCGATCTCAGATCGGATATATTCAAAAAGGTACAGAGCTTTTCGTTCGGAAATATAGATAAATTTTCGTCAGGCTCACTTGTAACAAGACTTACCAACGACGTTACACAGCTGCAGAATTTCGTTAATATGCTGCTGAGAATGGCACTCAGGGCTCCGGGAATGATGATAGGTGCGCTAATAATGGCGGTACTTCTCAAGCCTTCGCTGTCACTTGTGCTTGCCGTTACAATACCGGTTATGATAATCGTCATAATATGCCTTATTTCGGTCGGCTTCAAAAAGTTTGTCAGAATGCAGGCAAAGGTTGATGCTCTTAACTCAAATGTTCAGGAAAGCGTCACAAACGTAAGAGTGGTCAAATCGTTTGTAAGAGAAGATCATGAAAACAAAAAGTTCAACAGATCGAATGCCGAGTTGAAGGAAGCCGGTATGTCGGCAATGAAATTCATGATAATGATGCAGCCCGTTGCGACTATTTTCATGAATCTTACCACACTTGCGGTAATATGGTTCGGCAGCAAGCTTGTCGTCGGCAACGAAATGGAGGTCGGCAACCTTTCTGCATTTATCACTTATGTCACGCAGATACTGACGTCTCTCATGATGATAACCATACTGCTTATGACTTCGGCAAGAGCTTTCGCGTCGGCACGCCGCATCAAAGAGGTGCTCGATGAGGAAATAGATATATCCGACGCAGCTGCCGCATGTCCAAAAGCTAAGGTTGAAAAGGGAAAGATCGAGTTTAAGGATGTTTCGTTCCGCTACTACAAAAGCAGCGAGGAACCTGTGCTCGATAAGATAAATCTTACCATCGAGCCGGGGCAGACGGTCGGGATAATCGGCTCGACCGGATGCGGAAAAACAACCCTTGTTTCGCTTATACCGAGGCTTTATGACGCCGACAGCGGAGAGGTGCTGGTAGACGACATAAACGTCCGCGACTATTCACTTTACAACCTGCGCGAGGGTGTCAGCATGGTGCTGCAGAAAAATGTCCTTTTCAGCGGTACTATTGAGGAAAACCTGCGCTGGGGCGATGAGAACGCCACAGAAGAAGAAATAAAAACAGCATCCGAGCATGCTCAGGCGGATAAATTCGTCACCTCATTCAAGGACGGTTATAATACCGACCTCGGTCAGGGCGGATCAAACGTATCGGGCGGTCAGAAGCAAAGACTCTGCATAGCGAGAGCGTTGCTTAAAAAGCCAAAGATACTTATTCTTGATGACTCGACAAGCGCGGTCGATACCGCAACCGAACGACAGATAAGAAGCGCGCTTAAAAACGATCTTTCGTCGGCTACAAAAATAATAATAGCTCAGCGTATTTCCTCTGTAAGTGAAGCAGATCAGATAATAGTTATGGACGACGGACATATCACCGGTATCGGTACGCATGAAGAATTGTTGAATAATAATGAGGAATACAAGGAGATCTATTATTCTCAGACCGATAAAAAGGAGGCGTGAAAAATGGCTAAAAGAAGTTTGAACGACCTCCAGAGGCAGTATAACAGCCAGGTTGCGACGGGCAAAAAAATGGGCATGGGGCACGGACCCGGCGGTCCCGGTATGCGCGGGGGCGCTCACGGTAAGCCCAAGGATGTCGGCAATACGGTAAAAAGGCTGTGGTCATATGTAGCTGTGTATAAGCTGAGGCTTTTGTTTGTTGTGCTGTTTATGATATTCAGCACCGTAACATCTCTTATAGGCGCATATATGCTGTCGCCTATAATTAACAGGATCGCACTTGCCGTAAATCCTGATGCCGATATCAGCTATTCATCTATAGGTAAGATAGCGGATAAGTATATAACAAAATTCAGCCAACTTGGATTTGTTTCCGATATAATGTCGGGCAGCAAGTTTGCCGAAGTGCTTACCTATGTTTTATCTGCCGTCGTAATTATGTTCTGCGTGTACGCGCTCGGTGCGCTGTCTACATATCTGCAGAGCAGACTTATGCTTTCAGTATCGCAGAACGCGACCGAAAAGATCAGGAATGATCTTTTCAGTAAGCTGATGAAGCTGCCGGTAAGGTATTTTGACAAAACCCCGACCGGTGAAACTATGAGCCGTTTTACCAACGATGTTGATAATATAGACGTCATGCTGAACAACTCGCTTACGTCGGTCGTTTCCGGCTCGATATCGCTTATCGGCACGCTTGTTTTCATGGTGACAACCAATATCTGGCTGACCCTTGTGACTGTTGTGTTCTTGCCTGTTTTTGCAAAGGGCGGGGCATTCATAGCCAAAAAATCGAGAAAGTATTATACAGGTCAGCAGTCGGCGTTGGGAGCGGTAAACGGATATATAGAGGAGACCGTTTCCGGTCAGAAGGTTATCAAGGTTTTCAACCACGAAGATACATGCGTAGAGGAATTTGAGCTTTTGAACGACGATATGCGCGACAAACAGTTTAAAGCCCAGTTCTTCGGCGGAATCATGGGACCGGTAATGGGCAACACAAGCCAGATAACCTTTGCAGCAACAGTCGGTATAGGCGGTATACTTATGTGCCTTACCGGTTTCGGTCCCGGCGACCTTACCGTTTTTGCAAACTATTCGCGCCAGTTTTCAATGCCAATAAATATGATATCCCAGCAGATGAGCACCGTATTTGCGGCACTTGCCGGTGCAGAAAGGGTGTTTGCCGTGATGGATGCCGAGCCTGAGACCGCAGATAAGGATGCCGCTGTTTCAGCCGACGGCATCCAGGGAAATGTTGAGCTTTGCGACGTTACCTTCGGCTATGATCCGGGAAAGGTGATACTTAAAAATATATCACTTTATGCGAAACCCGGACAGAAGATAGCGTTTGTCGGTTCTACAGGAGCTGGCAAAACAACGATAACCAACCTTATAAACCGTTTTTATGATATCGACTCCGGCAAAATAACCATAGACGGCATCGATATCCGTGACTATAAGCGCGACGAGCTGCGCCGCAATATTGCAATGGTGCTTCAGGATACCCACCTATTCAGCGGTACCGTAATGGAGAATATACGCTACGGGCGTCCCGACGCCACCGACGAAGAGGTTATAGCTGCTGCCAAGACAGCCAGCGCCCACAGCTTTATAATGCGACTGTCTGACGGCTACAACACGGTTATAACGGGTGACGGAGCAAACCTTTCTCAGGGACAAAGGCAGCTTCTCAACATTGCCCGTGCCGCTATCTCAAAGGCGCCGATACTGATACTTGATGAAGCAACCAGTTCGGTTGACACAAGGACCGAGCGCCATATAGAACACGGTATGGACAGACTTATGAAAGACAGAACGACATTTGTCATAGCTCACCGCCTTTCTACTGTCCGTAATGCCGACGCGATCATGGTGCTTGAAAAGGGTGAGATCATCGAACGCGGCACTCATGACGAGCTTTTAAAACTGAAGGGAAGGTATTACGAACTTTATACCGGACTCAAAGAGCTGGATTGATAGAATATACCGTCTGCATGTTCCGCAGACGGTATATTTTTGCCTAATTAATTTAAGCAAAAGTAACGTTTTCCTAATTAAATTAAGTTTTTTTGTAAATTATATAATTTAAGTCGGTTTATTGTCCTTTTAAATATTGACAGAGAAACGAATAGCATTTATAATATACACGTTACATAGGTAATAAATATACACAGGAGGTTTTTAACATGATAAATAATGAATACCTTAAAAGGGTATATGCACAGGTTGAAAAGCGCAACCCCGGCGAGCCTGAGTTTTTGCAGGCAGTGTACGAAGTGCTTGAGTCACTTGAGCCGGTGGTGGAAAAGGACCCGAGAATTGAGAAGAACGGCGTTATTGAGCGCATAGTTGAGCCGGAGCGTCAGATAATCTTCCGCGTATCATGGGTAGACGACAACGGAAACGTTCAGGTTAACCGCGGATTCAGAGTGCAGTTCAACTCAGCTATCGGACCGTACAAGGGCGGACTGAGACTTCATCCGTCGGTCAACGCCTCGGTTATCAAGTTCCTCGGTTTTGAACAGATATTTAAGAACAGCTTAACCGGTCTGCCTATAGGCGGCGGTAAGGGCGGTTCTGATTTTGATCCGAAGGGCAAGTCAGACGGCGAGATCATGCGCTTCTGCCAGAGCTTTATGACCGAGCTTGCCAAGCACATCGGTGCTGATACCGACGTTCCGGCAGGTGATATCGGCGTCGGCGGCAGAGAGATAGGTTACCTCTACGGTCAGTATAAGAGACTCCGCAACGAGTTTACCGGCGTTCTTACCGGTAAGGGTATTCCTTACGGCGGTTCGCTTGCCCGTACCGAGGCTACCGGTTACGGACTTTGCTACTACACCGAGGAAATGCTCAAGTGCATGAAGAACGACAGCTTCAAGGGCAAGACCGTCGTTATTTCCGGTTCCGGTAACGTTGCTATATACGCTAACGAGAAGGCTACCGAGCTTGGCGGTAAGGTTGTTGCCATGTCTGACTCCTGCGGATATATCTATGATAAAAACGGAATAGATCTTGCGGTCGTCAAGCAGATCAAGGAAGTTGAAAGAGGACGTATCAAGGAGTATGCAGAGCGTGTAAAGGGCGCTGTTT
>UQDO01000016.1 GCA_900539855.1 uncultured Oscillospiraceae bacterium | reverse complement strand
CGCGACGGGCGGCTTTGAGACCGTATTTCTTACGCTCTTTCATTCTCGGATCACGGGTGAGGAATCCGGCTTTCTTAAGTGTCGGACGGAGCTCCTCATCAAACTGAAGAAGGGCACGGGACAGACCGTGGCGGATAGCGCCTGCCTGGCCGGTAACGCCGCCGCCTGCAACGCGGCAAACGATATCGAACTTATCGGCATTTCCGGTAAGTGCGAGCGGCTGACGGACGATGAGCTTCAGTGTCTCAAGACCGAAATAATCTTCGATATCGCGGTCGTTGATGGTGATCTTACCTGTTCCGTTGTATACGCGAACACGGGCGACAGAGCTTTTTCTTCTGCCGGTTCCGTAAAAATAAGGCTTTCCTTCAAACATCAGTATATCCTCCCTTCAATTACAGCATCTCGGGCTTCTGAGCTGCATGAACATGCTCATTGCCTCTGTAGACGCGCAGTCTGGTAAGAGCTTTTCTGCCGATGGTATTGTCAGGGACCATACCCTCAACAGCAAGCTGCATAGCCAGCTCCGGCTTCTCTCTCATGAGGGTGGAATACTGCACCTTTTTCAGTCCGCCGATATAACCGGTGTGACGGATGTAGTATTTCTTCTCAAGCTTTTTGCCGGTGAGGACTGCCTTTTCGCAGTTGATGATGATAACGTGATCTCCGCAATCTACATGCGGTGTGTAAGTAGGCTTATTCTTGCCGCGAAGAAGATCTGCTGCAAGGGTCGCGACTCTGCCGAGAGGCTTGCCCTCAGCGTCGATAACATACCACTTGCGGGCAACTTCGCCGGCCTTGGCCATGTAAGTTGACATAGTTATTACCTCCGACTCAAATATTCAACGGATGTATGATACCACACCCTTCATTGATTGTCAACAGCTATTTTTGAAAATTTTAATTTAAATTCTGCTTGCTCTGTTTTTCTCGCGTTTTCTCTTTAAATCTCGCTTTTTCTCACACTTAATTTTTTAAAATCACAATATTAAAATTAAATTCGGCACTAATCTTGTAAAGAGGAACGCAAAATGTTATAATGACAAATAAAGGCGTTTTACGCCGACATTTTTAAGAAAACGGCGGTATCGCCTTTGGGGAATAGAAAATGGGATATTACATAAATCCGGCTGAAATGAGCAGCATGTTTGCAGTTCCGGCGTCGGTCGTTGATAAGCATTTGAGACTTGCAAGCGCCGAACAGCTTAAAGTACTGCTTTGGTTCTTAAAAAATCCTGCCTGCGGCAGCGATATATCGGCGGCTGCCGACGCTTTACGCCTCGACACCGCGACATTTAGCGATGCGCTTTTATACTGGTACGACCGCGGTGTACTTTCAAAGACAGACGAGCCCGTAAAAGAAACAGGCGGCGCCGACAATGAGTGCGCCGTCAAAAAGGCTGTGCGGTCTGCCGCTGTGAAGCCCAACCGCGAGGAGTCAGCCAGGCGCGGACTTGAGTGTCCCGAAATAGCATTTATACTGCGCGAGACCGAGCGCAAATTCGGCAGAACGCTGCGTCAGAACGAGATATCCACCCTTGTCTGGCTGTACGACGACCAGGGCATCGGCAGTTCCCTGCTTATGATGATAGTTGAATATGCCGTCAGCGAAGGCAGACCGAGCATGAGCTTTATTGAAAGGACCGCTGTCGAGTGGGTGAACGATGGAGTGAGCGATGTGCTGTCAGCCGAAAAAAGGCTTACCGAAATGCGCCGCCGCAGAAGTGCGTGGCACACTGTCGAGACCGCTATGGGCATCGAGCACAGGATGCCCTCATCTGCCGAGCTTGAGGCAGCCGACAAATGGATAAACGAATGGGGCTACGGCTCCGAAATACTCCGTGCCGCATACGAGGCTTGCGTTGATGCCACTTCAAAGTTTTCCATACCTTATATAAAGAAAATACTGTCGTCGTGGCACAAAGCCGGAGTCAAAACGGTGGCGGACATAGCTGTCAAGACGTCCCCGGCGGATAACAAAAGCGGCGATAAATACACCGATTTTATAAACGGACTTATCATGAAAAACGAGGAGGATTGATCAAATGGCGTTTTCTAATGAAATACTGCGTAAAGCGCTTGATACCGTAGCCGCACGCCGCAAGGAAGCGGAAAGCAGATTTGCAAA
Organism: uncultured Oscillospiraceae bacterium; assembly: GCA_900539855.1. GTDB lineage: Bacteria > Bacillota > Clostridia > Oscillospirales > Acutalibacteraceae > UMGS172. Next base: position 36,297 of record UQDO01000016.1, on the reverse strand, counting down.
AAAGCGTCAGGCGGTCTATGCGGAAAATCCGGAGCTTCTCGTAATTGATGAAGAAATGCAGAAAAAGGCGTCGGCGCTTGCCCTTGCGACACTTTCGGGCGACACGGCGCGCGCATCCTGTATACTTCTTGAGCTTAAAAGCATCCGCGAAAGGCGCAGTGCTATAGCTATCAGTGCCGGCATGCCTGAGGAACCGGAATACTGCTGCTCCCTTTGTCACGACACAGGCTATAAGGACGGCGCTTTATGCCAATGCGTAAAGGAACTTGCATCAAAACTCAGTTATTCCTCGCTTTCCGGAGCCATGCCGATAGGTAAATCGACATTTGAGTCTTTTGACCTGACGCTTTACCCCGAAGAGAAAAACAGCCGCGGAGTATCACCGAGAAAACAGATGACCGCTGTTTTCAGGACCTGCCGCAGCTTTGCAGCTGATTTCCCGTCGGGTGCAAATCTGCTTCTTACCGGCGGATGCGGACTTGGCAAGACGCACCTTTCGCTTGCCATTGCAAATGAAGTAATAGCAAAGGACCACGGCGTTATATACGGATCGGCTCAGAACCTTATAAACGAGGTCAGCCGTGAGACCTTCGACCGCAGCGGCTCGACCGATAAGATTGACAGTCTGACCTCCTGTGACCTGCTGATTCTCGACGATCTCGGCACCGAATTTTCGACACAGCTCAGCGTCTCGGTCGTTTACAACATAATAAACACGCGCCTGCTGAAAGGTCTTTCGACCGTTATCAGCACAAACCTTGATTTAAAGGAGATCAGCGAGACCTACAATGACCGCATAGCCTCTAGGATAGTAGGAAGCTACACGATCTGTTCGTTTTTCGGGAACGATATAAGGCAGATAAAATCGGTAAACAGAATATAAATACAGATAAACAAAGCCAAGGCAGGAGACGTCTCCTGCCTTGGCTTTTGCATGTTTTTCGGTAAATTTTAGTTTATCTGCATAAAGGTAGATGAAATTTACACGTCTGCTGGTGACAAAAAGCAACGGCAGGAATGGTGCCCCTGCCCTACAGGTGTTGAATTGGATTTTTGTCTTTTATGCCGCTAAACTAAATTTCACCCGATCGCATAATGTACGACAATCCCCGGCAATACCGGCGGTATCGTCAGGGACGGTATGTTCATTTCAGCCGATAAAGCGCTCCGGTCATCCGGCGCGCTTTATCGGTCTTAAAAGGAATATAATGAAATTAGGCGTAAGCAAATTGAAATCAGTTGTTGCAGGTATATCCGTAGCTGTTGGTATAATTAAACCTTATATCCTGACCTGCCAGCTGATAGAGTTTCACTTCATCGACCACATACTTACTTGTGTTTGCCCACTGCTCGGCAGTCACATTCTTGATCTGTTCGGTGACCAGAAGATCGCTGCCGACACTCATTGAAATAATAAGGTAAGCATGCTGGTTGAGTCCGTTCTGTATGAGTGTCGAGAGCTCGCTTACATTCTTTTTGACATAGAACTCACCGTCTATAGTGAATCCGACCGTGTCTTTGGTCCACTCGCAGCCGTAGGTATGAAGTTCCTGCCAATAGCTATCGCTGTCCTGAGCCTTGGTGGTCCACTCAAAGCCGTCACCGGTCGCCTGATATCCTGCATCCTTGCCTTTCTGGGTCAGATGCGGGAAAATGTTTCCTCTCGTCCAGTTATTTCTGCCGAAGTTTTCGTAAACGTCAAACTCGCACCAATAATACTCTGTGGCAAAGGCAGGGCGCGTCCAAAGCGCAGTCCAGAAGGTGTCACCGTACGGCATCATGCATGAGATCTCCATATAGCCGTACTGGAAGCACATTTTGTTCTGGCTTTGCAGCATGCCGCCATAGTATGCCTCGTTTGTTTCGGTCGCTGAGATTATCAGCTTGCTGTCGGCAATTCTCAGGTTGCTGAGATCTCTTTTGAATCTGTAAGCCCTCTTGCCGTTCTGGCCTACCGAGGTTAAAACCGTATCCTCATCAATGATGTTCCACTTTGATGCATCAATGGTACCAGACTCAAAATCCTCTTTAAAGGTCAGTTTATAGTCCTTGGTATTGTCGATCCCTGCCGATACCGCATCGTAGGTAGTTTCTTTGGAATCGGCATCGGTAAGCGAAACATCGCCGCTCAGCATTTGTCTTAAAGCAGAGACCGCACCGGCAACGCTGGTTGTGCTGCCGCCGTTCAGATATATCTTTGTGCCGCTTACGGTTATCTTTATATTATCCGCTCCGCTTACTGCGTTCACGCCATCTCGCGCGGCACCTCCGACTATTATCTCGCGGTCGGACGCGGTGCACTCGGTATCAAGCTTTGATCCGAGCGTATATCCGTATTTTTCGGCAACGTCGCGGCGCAGGTTTTCGATCTCAAGCAGTGTAATGTAAGACACATTGTTTTTTGGTCTTACAATGGTGTAGCCGTAAAGATCGGTGCCGCCGACCGTAACGTTCGCATAGGTCTTATCGTCCTTTGAAACGTAGTAAATACCACCCTTTACGGGCTCTTTGCTTACGAAGTTATCGCAGAAATAGCCGACCGCGGCGGTCAGAGCTTGCTCATTCATTCCGAATATCACGATCTTTTTGCCGATCGACGCAATGACAAAGCCGTCTCCCCTGACATTTTCCTTTCTCATTATCGCCAACGCGGTAGCGCTTTCGGCGCGGTTTGTATCGCATATAAGTATCTCATGCGCGGCTTCCGCTTCGCTGTCGGTAACATTTTTAGGCGATACACCCACAACCGCCTTTATCTGCTGGAACAGCTTTATAGCCGAGTCGTTTGCATATTTTTCGGCGTTTTCGGGGCGTATTATCCGCCATGCGTCGTCGCCTGCAGCGGCAAGATCAATGTCGTCCTTTGAGAGCACATCGTCAACGTTTTCGATCGTTGACACGGTATCGGAAGAACCCGACTGATTCCCTGCCTTATCCTTACCGCAGGCAGAAAACATTGTAATGATCATAAGCAGCATCATAACTGCTGCCAGAAGTCTTGTCTTTTTCATAATTCACCTAACTTAAAATACATGTGACAAGTCTATCGGTCGAACGGATCGGCATCGTCCATAAACCAGTCGCCTGCCGATATTTCGACCTCGGCGCCTCCCCGTGCCACGGGCGACACGGAGATGAGCGACGAAATATTAAATTCGGGCTTTGAATATTCCTTCATCTTTTTACCTCCGTCAATAATCAATTCCGGCAACAATACCGTTATCGGCATATACCTGCTCAACGGCATTGTAAGATGTGGCAAAGACATCGGAATAAACTACCGAACCGTCGGAAAGCTCAACAAACATCGCAGCTGACATTTCCGTAGCCTTAAGATTACCGGCTTTTCCGTCCTTTGTCAGTCCGGTCAGCACGATCATGTAGTCACGGTACCCGTCGGTGCTGTCGTAAACGACCGCATCATCGGAATAATCGACCTCTACAGAAACAGCCTTTGCATTGTCAAGTGTGACGCCGGTCTCCCCTGCCATTGCGGTCGGTACTATGACCATACCTACATTTCTGACTGACACTGTATCATCGGTCGCAATGCGTCCTCTGAATCTGAGTCCTGCAGAAATGTATGACTCGCCGCTGCCCTTGTCGGAACGTATGCTTGAAGCTACTATATCAAGATCTGCTGTTCCCTTTTTATGCATATTCACAGTTACAGACACCTTCGCCATATCAATACTGTCATCGTTTATACTGCATACAAACTGCCTGCCGGTACCTCCGAAGGTTGCGTCCGCAGCATCCGCCTTTTTAAAGGCTTTATATGTCTTACCGCCGTAGGTCACGCTGATACCGCCTGCCGACAGAATGTATCCGTCGTCCGCAAGGGTGTCAATGGTCAGAACAGTCTTTCCCGAAGATACGGCAGAGGTGACGGTTGCGGAACCGTTTTTGATGCCGCCTGCGGCATCTCCGTCAGAGATGTTTGCCGCCATCGCCGTAACTGTGGCTTCTTTAATTACGAACTTTGTACCGTTTGCTTTGAAGGCAAATCCGAGATACCTGTCGGCATAGTGGCTGTCTGCCGTAAAGGTGCAGCTGACGGTAACATATCCGTCAGTATTCGCGGTATGCGTCCACGCCTTGATGACCGACATATCGGTCCAATCCCAGAAATTCTTTTTCAGGACCGGCGTTGCAAGACCTATGCCTGCAAAGGTACCCTCATTGTAATCGGTCACCTTGTACGTCATTCTGAACGTGTAGGTATATCCGTATTTCAGGACTATGCCGTTTGAGGAAAACGCCGTTCCTGCCGTACTTGCCGCGGCACCGGTATAGAATCCGAAGCGCTGCGTGTATGAGCCAGTATAGCTCGGTTGAGTGGAAAAATCATCAGCTCCGCCGTTTGATGTAACGATCAACTCGCCGTTTTCATAGGCGGTGTTGTTCTTTATAGCGTCCGAGTAGAAATTGCTGTTGAGTCCTGCCTTGTTCCTAAAGAAGTTTTCAAGGTCAAAACCGTATACTGCCTCGCTGCCCGAAACCGGCTTGGCTATTTTATTTACAAGAAGCGTATATGCACCTGCCGCAGGTGCAAACCATCTGCCGGCATGCGAGGAAATCTCCTTATAAGCCGTTGTGTTATCGGTCGCCGTATTGTAGCCGGCAATTGCGGTGACTCCGTATTCGTTGAAAACGTCCCATTTATAAAAATCGGTCGTGGTGTCAACCGGAGTATAATCGGGAAGCCTTACGCCGTCTCCGACCGAGAAAAACCTGTATGAGTCAACACCGAATGCGTTGCCGCCGTCAATGTATGTTTTGTACCTTACAACACCTTCGTCATTGGCAGTGTCGACATATCTTTCTACCTTGACGCTTTCGATGTCAATAATGTTATATGTGCCGTCTGCCGTGTATTTGTCGCAGGCAAACATAAGGTTTATATAGTTTCCGGAATCGGTGGAATAATTCTTGCCGTCAAATACTGCGGTAAAATATGTCCAATCCGACGATACCTCGGCTGCGTTCTGATAATCAAGAACATAAAGCGGTTTCTGAAATATCTGTCCCGGGTTCTGTGCATAATTGGCGATAGCTATACCTATAGTTGCTTTTCCGGTGGAGGTATTTTTGCTTGAGAGACGGTATTTGACCGTCACGGCATACACGCCGTCGTTTATTTTCTGAAAGCCGTTGTTTGACGGGATCTCCCATCTGTAATCCTTGTCGGGAGTATCCTCAGAATATGAAAAGCCGCTGTCATAATCGGCATCCCACAGCCAGACCTTTTTGTACCACGAGCCTCCCGAAGAATCGCGTGTAACGGTATTAACATAGTTGAGGTTTATATGCAGACCGTTTTGATCAACATATGACTTGTTTGTGGAGCTGTTTGAATTATAAAACCACTGGTCTGCGTTGAAGGATTCGGTGCTTGCAGCCGTTCCCGAGAGAAAAGACGGTGCGGCGTTTTCGGTTCCTGTGCCTGCCTTGAAATCATACAGCCATTCTTCCGTTTTTGCACCCGAAGTATCGACCGCCGCGACGCTTATTGCCGAATACAACGCTGTTGCGAGAACAGCAGCCGACAGCAAAATACCGCAGATCTTTTTTAATGCACTCATGTACTTTCACTCCTTTAAAAAATTATTACAGTGTGGGTGGCGCCGCCCTGTAATGATACAGGGCGGCAGTTATAAGGGAGAATTATTTGTGTGCGAATTTTTTAAGTGTAACAGCCGTTACAAATGCTGCACAGACAGCCATAAGAAGTATAATTGCCGCGACACTCGGTGAATTGTCGCCGGTAGCAGTGCCGCTGTAGCCGTCAAGCACAAGCTCAACATCGTCAACATAGAAGTCGTTGCCGCCTGTTGCCGAAATTCCTACGAACTTATCCTTTGCGGTGAACGAGAAGGTCACCTTATTCCATTCGCCAACCTTGAGATCGGCAAAGTTACATATTGTCTCGGTATCACTGGGCAGCATAACGCCTGCCGAATTGGACATTGAGATGAGGCTTATAAGCGCATTCGTATCGGTAACGGTGACGGGCTTGACATAGAATGTCAGATGATACTGATTGCCAACCGTAATAGGCGTGTTGTCGCTTCTCATAAGTGAGAACGCCTTGCTGCCTGAAACGGTGCTGTTGCGGAAGGCTGAGGCAGCTCCCGATCTCACATTTTCTCTTGAGTAGCCTTCGGTGTTTCTGTCATATAACGACCAACCGGAGGCAAAGTTGAGCATCTTTGCGCTGTCGGGATAGTTTTCAAAGCCTTCGGTTATCTTACCGAGCGTCCACGAAGCGTAAAGTGTGATGTCGGTATCGCCAAACACTGTATCGGTAAACAGCTTGGTGCAGGCAGGATCGGTGTACCATCCCAGGAACTTATATCCGGCTCTTTCGGGCGTGGGAAGCGTAAAGCTCTCACCCGGGTCGCCGCTTATGGAGTCGATCTCCTTGCCGCCGTTGGTATTGAAGCGGATAAGATTTCCGTACACATTGGCTCTTGCCTCACCGCTGAGCAATGTTATATCGTCAATGTCAACAACTGAATCGCCCGATATGCCCATAGTGAAGTAGTTGTTGTTATCCTTGGTTTCAGGATCAAAGGATGCTATAAAGCTCATTTCACCTTCTACCCAACCGTCGGTTGTTGATGCATAATGCACCTTGCAATCCTGCTGGTTATATCTTTCCCATATTCTATAGTCCGACGATGAGAATATAAGAATGTCGCCGCCCGACTGATTTCTGATCTCTTTTACTCTGTATTTAAAGTTTACGGTATACTTGACACCCTCAATAAGACTGAAATGACGGTTGCCGTCGTTTACCGCAAAGCGTCCGGCGGTATTTGCAGATATGGTCGAGGTGTTGTTGGCAAAATCGTATCTGTAGAAAATATTACCGTTTTCCTCGGTCAATGCATAACGTGACGAATTAATCATACCCCACACGTCGGTCTTGAAGCTGCTGAAATCACATATAATGGGTGTGACCTTCCACTTTGCGTAAAGCTTTGTGTCGGTCTCGGGGAATTTGTCAAGTGTGAATTCGGTCGACAGGGTTTTATCGGTATACCAACCGACAAACTCGTATCCGCTGAGCGACGGTGTGGGCAGCGTGCCTATCGGATCGCCTACAAATCCGGTAAATGGATTATGCGGTTTGCTCGTGTTGTCATTAAAATATATATTTACAACATCACCGTTTACGTCACCGAAGCTCTCCTCTATCGTCGCCTTGCTTATGGTAATCACACCGGCGTTAGTGAATATGCTGAGTCCGATATAGTTGCCGGCATGATAAATGTCACCCTTGAAGAAACCGGTGACCGTAACGTAACCGCCGGTTGAAGCGGTCGACTTCCATGACTTTATAACGCGCATCGGCGCCCATACGTTATAAGCTCCGTTGACCTGCGTTGCAAGTCCTATATATGTGTTGTATTCATCCGGATTCTCTACCTTATAGGTCATGCTGAATTTGTAAGTATACCCGTATTTGACCTGTACCAAATTTCCGTCCCATTTGCCGGCATCAGCGCCCTTGCCGGTATAGAAGCCTATACGCTGGCTGCCGACACTGTCATAGCCGGTCTGGTCGAGAAACGCCCCACCGCCTGCATTTGAACGGAACGACATTCCCTCGCCGTCCTTATATGTAAGCGATCCTGCGATGGTATTTGCGTCTGAGGTCGTACCTGAAAGCATGGCACCTGACAGTCCGCGCTTGTTTTCGGCAAGACCCTTTACGTCCAGCTCGTAAACCGACTTCTGATCGCTCGGTTCTTCTTTCAGGAACTGGGCGTTCATTGAATAGGTCACCTTGGACTCTCCGGTCGGCATATTGAAGATCTCACCCGGATATCCGCCGTAGTAGTTATAGTAGGGTCTCTGCCACTCGTCGCAGAGCTGCCACATTTTGAAGTCCTCTGCGTCTCTGCTTACCGACGGCTCGGGCATTTTAATGCTGTTGCCTATTGATGCAATTGCGTAACCGGGCACAGCCGCGTCTGCACCGGTATCTGGATCTCTGAAACGGACGGCATATTCGCCGTTGGTCTTGTCATAGTAGTTTTCTACGGTTACGCTCTCGATGAGCACCTTGTTGTTTACGCTTTCAGCCGACTTGTTACACGAGAAAACAAGATTGATATAGTTTCCTCTTGCACCGCCGAGCATTCTTGCGTCGTTTCCGTCAAATATTGCGGTGAGATATCTCCACTCGCCGCTGACAGCGGTCTCCTTTGCGACGCTCTGGACCCTCACAGCCCTCTGGAAGTCGGGAGAGTTTGCACCTGTCTGGCTGTCGCAAACGGCGACGCCGAGGTAAACGGCGCTGCTGTTTTTATCCATCTCGGTGACCTTGTATTTGACGGTAACACCGTATACGCCCTTGGACACTGCCTGGAAGCCCTGATCCTTCGGGTCCTTGCTCCAGCTTATAGCCTTATTGGGCTGGGCGTCGCTGTAGGTAAAGGTATCGTCATAATCGGCATCCCAGAGCCAGACCTTTTTAAGCCATACGGCATCATATGTCTGTGTAAGCGGATCACCGGAATTGTTCCAGTCAACTCCCACATAAAGTCCGTCGGCATTTACCGATGACTTCCCTGTGGTGCTGTTGTAGAACCAGGATTCATGGTTTGCGAGAAAGCTCGGCTTTTCGCCGCCGGTGCCTGTTCCCGATTTGAAATCGTAAACCCACTTTGTCGAAACAGCATTTGAAGTGTCAACTGCGGATGCAGGCGTGCCGAATGCCGATATGCAGCAGGCTGCAAGCAATGCGATTGCACATACAAGGCTGAGCACTCTTCTTAATTTTCCTTTCATTTAAATAGCCCCTCTTTCTTTATTGTAAACTTAAAGGCGCATCGCGCCGAATGCTTATTTATACTGATCCTTCTTTTTCTGAACCAATTCATTAGCCGCCTTTACAGCCTGATCGACAAGGTTTGATACCGACTGTATTTTGGTGTTGACCTGAGCCGACGACGCACTCTTTACTCCGTTTGTAAAGACTGCCGAGCCGCTGCTCTGACCTATAAGCCATGCGCAGGGGTAATCAAAGTTGAAATACTTCTTATCTGCGCTTTGATTTATAAGATCGTAATAGAACTTACCTGCCTCGGGAGAAATAAAGGTATTCTGCAGATCATAGTTTGCAGGATCGAGCCAGTAACGCAGGAAATATCCTGCAGCGTCGGCATTGGGTGCTCCGTCGATTATGCCGTACATGCGGTATATAGATGAAGTAAGTCCCTTTGAGCCGTCCTCCAATGCCGGAAGGTATGTGTAACCTATATCGCTCGGATCCATGTCCTTGAAATGTCCGGTCTTTTTAAGACCGTAAACGCCCCATATTATAAGTCCGACCTTGCCTTGAGTGAACTTGCCGTAATCCTTTACGACGTTGCCGCTTATGAGCTTCTGCTCGCATGAGTTGGCATACCACTGATATGTTGTCTGAAGCTCGGGTGCATTCACTCCGCTTGAGAAGGTAGCGGTCTTATAATCGTATTTCACGAACGATGCGGCAGCAGAGCCGCCAAGTATTTCGGGGTCAACTATACCGCCGAGGTAATCATCCCCCAGGGCCGAAATATCTTTTAAAACCTTGGTCATGGTCGTCCATGTCCATGTGCCGTCGGCATAATATTCAGCCGGATTTTTAAATCCGTTATCCTCAAAAATACGCTTATTGAAATAAACAAGGTCTGAGCCTGACCACGGTGAACCTATCGTATTTACAAGATATGTATGACCGTTGATCTTTGAGGTCTCAAGCATGGATTTATCCCAGATAGGGTCGTTGAGGTCAACCGACGAGCAAAGATCGATAGGCTGACCGATCTGAAGCGTGAGAGGGAACGCCTGATTGTGCTCGCTGGTGACATAAACGTCGGGTATATCGCCGGAGGCTATTGATTTCATGAGAGTATCGACATAAGCCCACTGGCTGACCGTGTAAAGCTGAACATTTATCCCGGTCTTTTGAGGAAAGCTCTCAAGTACCTTTGCGCCCTCGGTCTGTGAGTGATCGATCCATGTTGCGTATCTCACAGTTTTGCCCTTTGACGATTCCGGGATGGAAGCATATGGGTCATACGATGGATCGGCATATTTTGAGTCCGGGTCGACCTCAGGCTTGTTGTATTCAACCTCAGCACCGCTTGACGAAGTACTGCTTTGAGCAGACGAAGTGTCTTTATCCGACCCGCAGGCGGCAAAGCTGCCTGCAAGGAGACAGACACTCAGCGCCGCGCAAAGTATCCTCGCCGCCGATAGCCATAAACGTTTCATAATATCATTTCCTTTCACTAATTTTGCCTGTTTTCAATATTGGTGACATGTGTGTTTTGGACACATAACCAAGCTATTGCAATTTTCACTTGAGACGCAAGCTGTAAGCCAATACGGACAATCAGTCACTTTGCGTTATCTTTCAAGTGCATTTTAACACAGTTGTATATTTCAATAAATACATTTAATTCATATTAATATTGCAAAAATCACACAGCAATCGGTGCGAAATCATCGCTTTATATGCTTTGCACAATCACGGCACCGGTCTTTTGTTGAACCTGACGGAACAATATTCAAAGAAATCTTCTATTCGCTTATCAGTCATTTAAGCAACTTAATTGTAACACAGGCATCGTCAATATGATATCTAAAAATTTATAAAAATAATAGCAATTTTTTACTATTGATTATTGACATAACAAAATTATGTGTTAAAATTTGTATAAAGGTACTAATATTCGCTGAAAAACTTATAAATAAGTTTCAAAAATTCTCGAATATACAAAATAATTCTGCAAAAGGGGGCGCGACAAATGGATTACATATATTATGAGGATTTGTATACAGAGGGCGGTCACAAAAAAGGAATACGGTGTATAGATTTTCCTCCGACCATTGTATCGACCAGCGAATATCCGAAATATAGCCATTATCACGATGCTTACGAGATTTTATATGTCTACCGTGGTGTCTTTGAGGTACGGATCGACGGGAAAAACCACATGTTTTATCCCGGCGAACTTGTGATAATCCAGCCCGGCGAAATACACTGTACAAGAACCGTCACAAAGCTGCGCGAGTATATATGTATTCAGTTTTTGCCTGAGGTACTTGAGTTCGACCGATATTTATCGGCTGAAATCAAAAGACTTGTATCGGAGATCGGCAAAAACATCGGAACGGAAAGGGTGTTCAAAAAAGAATGGGTAGATTCGACCGATATCCCACAGGATATCAGGAGTATTGCGTCGGAATGGGCTGAACGCCGTCCGGGATATGAACTGATGATACGCTCCAAGATACGCGATATCATGTCGTGGCTGTTCAGATATTGGTCGGAAAATGCGGAAGAGTATATATTCGATGGTCAAAAAACACCTGCCGATACCGAGGATTTTGTCGACAGGGTGACAAAATATTTAAACGAACAATATATGACCGCTTCGGAAAAAGAGGCGGCAAAGGTATGCGGATATTCAGTGAGCTATTTTTCGAAGCTGTTCAACCGCACCTTCGGTCAGAGCTTCCGTGACAGGCTGCTGAAGGTAAGGCTTGACCACGCGGTGAAGCTGCTGCTTACGACCGACATGAACATAACATCTCTGTCGTCTGCCGCCGGCTTTTCGTCGGTCAGCTATTTTATTAAAAGATTCCGCGAAAGCTACGGCATGTCGCCCAAAAAATACATTTCATCGCCTGACAGCGAACATGGTAAGCTGTAGATATGTATAAAAGGACTCCTGCCAAACGGCAGGAGTCCTTTTATACTTATATTATCGTATATCCTATCTTTTTTCGTTCCAGATGTGTATTTTCGAATCGGCAAGGGTCTTTTTAAGGTCGATAAGCCGTTGATTTGACGAGCCTTTGAAGCGGAGGCTGATGTCCTTCAGCTCCTCTACAAACTCACCGTCAACCAGAACATCAATCAGCGACAGCATTTTATCGGTCACCTCGCACCTTGCGCGGCTGTCACTCAAAAGATCGCTTTCAAGGGTGTAGCCGGTAAAGCACCATATCGACTTATTCGGATACTGCTTTTTTACCATTTCAAGAAAAGGATAAAGCGCCCGCTGATTCTGCGGTTCAAACGGCTCGCCGCCAAGCAGCGTCAGCCCGTCTATATAATCGGGTGACAAAAGCGTCAGCAGCTCCTGCTCAGTTTTTTCGGTAAACGGTTCGCCATAGGAAAAATCCCATGCTTCGGCATTGAAACAGCCCTTGCATTTATGGGTGCAGCCCGAAACAAACAGGGTAACTCTGACACCTATGCCGTTTGCAATATCACATTCGTTTATCTTCGCGTAGTTCAAGTGTAATCACTCCGAAAGAATATGCGCCGCAGCAGCGGCGCATATCAGATGCATTTTAAAGGTGCAGTACCCTTTCCTTAATTTCCTGAGTCCTGCCCTGATTCCAGAACTGAGTACCTATATATCCGCAGGTACGTCTTGCGACATTCATCTTGTTCTGATCGCGGTTTCCGCATTTCGGGCATTCCCAGACAAGTTTGCCGTCCTCGTCCTTTGTAATGACGATCTCCCCGTCAAAGCCGCAGACCTGACAGTAATCGCTCTTGGTATTCAGCTCGGCATACATTATATTATCGTATATAAACTTCATCACCTGAAGCACAGCCTCGATGTTATCCTGCATGTTGGGCACTTCGACATAAGATATCGCGCCGCCCGGCGACAGTGCCTGGAACTTGCTTTCAAGCGCCAGCTTTTTGAAGGCGTCTATCTTTTCGGTAACATGTATGTGATAGGAATTTGTAACATAATTCTTGTCGGTAACGCCCGGTATTATACCGAAACGCTTCTGCAGCGACTTCGCAAACTTATACGTCGTGCTCTCAAGCGGAGTACCGTAAAGCGAATAATGTATGTTTTCGTCGTTTTTCCATCTGAGGCAGGCGTCATTGAGCCTCTGCATTACACGCAGACCAAATTCCTCGCCCTCAGCCTCGGTAAGCTTTCTGCCGGTGACCTCAAATACGCACTCCCAAAGTCCTGCATAGCCGAGCGAAATGGTGGAATATCCGCCGTGGAGGAGCCTGTCTATGGTCTCGCCCTTTTTAAGTCTTGCCAGTGCTCCGTACTGCCAGAGTATCGGCGCTGCGTCGGACAGCGTACCCTCCAGTCTTTCATGGCGGCACTTGAGCGCCCTGTGGCAAAGCTCGAGCCGCTCGTCGAGCACCTTCCAGAACTTCTCTTCGTCCCTGCCGCCGACACATGCGGTGCAAGCGACATCGACAAGGTTAAGGGTCACGACGCCCTGATTGAATCTGCCGTAATATTTGGGCTTGCCGTTCTCATCGACATACGGCGTCAAGAAGCTTCTGCAGCCCATGCAGGTGTAGCAGTGTCCGTCGCCGTTCTGATCTATCTTGAGTTTGAGCATCATTTTTTCCGAGATATAGTCCGGCACCATGCGTTTTGCCGTGCAGCGCGCCGCAAGCTCGGTAAGGTACCAGTATGGAGAATTTTCGGTTATATTATCGTCCTCAAGCACATATATCAGCTTCGGGAACGCCGGTGTCACATAAACGCCCGACTCGTTCTTGACTCCCAGCAGCCTCTGGTTGAGCATTTCCTCGATTATCATGGCAAGATCGCGCTTTTCCTGCTCGTTTCTTGCCTCGCCGAGGTACATGAACACGGTTATGAACGGAGCCTGTCCGTTGGTCGTAAGCAGTGTCACGACCTGATACTGCAGCGTCTGTACTCCGCGGTTTATCTCCTTGCGAAGTCTTTTCTCGACGATCTCGTTCATCCTCTGCTCGTCAACCTTGCATCCGGCAAATTCAAATTCTTCCTTAACCTCGCGGCGTATCTTCTCACGCGAAACGTTCACAAACGGCGCAAGATGCGTAAGGCTGATGCTCTGACCGCCGTACTGGTTCGAGGCTACCTGCGCGATTATTTGTGTTGAAATATTGCAGGCGGTGGAAAAGCTGTGCGGCTTTTCTATCATGGTGCCGCTTATGACCGTGCCGTTCTGAAGCATATCCTCAAGATTTACAAGGTCACAGTTATGCATATGCTGAGCGTAATAATCGCTGTCATGGAAATGTATTATACCTTCGCGGTGCGCCTTTACAATATCCTCCGGCAGCAATATCCTCTCTGTTATATCGCGGCTGACCTCGCCTGCCATATAGTCACGCTGAACGCTGTTGACGGTAGGATTTTTATTGGAATTTTCCTGCTTTGCTTCTTCGTTGTTGCACTCGATAAGCGAAAGTATCTTATCGTCGGTAGTGTTGGAGGCACGCACCATGTTACGGGTATAGCGATAACGTATATAACGCTTTGCGGTCTCGTAAGCGCCGTGCTTCATAAGCTGGGTCTCGACAAGCTCCTGTATTTCCTCGACCGAAAGTGCCCTGCCGATATCCTCGCAGTAATGCTCTATTATAGCCGCAATGGCATGCACCTGCTCCGGTATAAGTTCAGGCTTTCCTTCCGCCGCCTCGTTGGCTTTGGTTATAGCGTTTTCAATTTTCTCAGGCTCAAATATTGCCTCTGATCCGTTACGCTTTATGATCTTCATTTTATGACCATTCCTTTTCTCTACGCTGCAAAGCACAAAGACATTAAAACAGCATTCATATGTGCAGTGTTTTCTGCCGCCGTAAAGCAGCAGGAAAAACGGCGCTTAATACTATAGCAAATGAGGCATCTGTCATTTATACCGGTGCCTCCGTATTTCAGTGCCTTATCATTGTAGCAGATGGGCAGAGCTTTGTCAATAGATATTGTGGTACATTTTGTATATTATTTTTATTTTGTGCACAATATGTTGTATAAGAAGACACAAGGTATACTCAATGTAAAGATTGTCGCATAATGCTGAACGCCTGACGGGAAGCGGTTTTCCCGTGCAGGCGTCCTTTTTAATGTATACTACATATTGTGCTTGTGCTGTTTCTGGCACACAAGCGTCCGACCGCTTATTTAAGAGCGGTAAGTATCGTGTCACAGGCAGTTTTCAGATAATCCTCGGGGAATTTCTCAAATTCACCTGCGTTGCAAAGCTCAGTCAGCTTCATATCTATAGGCATACGTCCGAGCGGTATGGTGCCGACCTCTGAGCAAAGCTCATCAAAATGGCTCGGTCCGAATATTTCTATTTCCTTACCGCAATCCGGGCACTTAACATAACTCATGTTTTCAACCATGCCGAGCACCGGTATATCCATCATTGACGCCATGTTGCACGCCTTTTTGACGATAAGTGATACAAGGTCCTGCGGAGTTGTGACGATAACCACACCGTCAATCGGAAGCGACTGGTAAACGGTCAGCGGCACGTCGCCCGTTCCCGGAGGCATATCGACAAACATATAATCGACATCGCCCCAGTATACATCGGTCCAGAACTGCTTGACAGCCCCTGCAAGTACAGGTCCGCGCCAGACGACCGGTGCGGTATTATCCTCAAGGAGCAGGTTGCATGACATTATTTTTATTCCGCCTGCCGTCACCTCGGGTATAACGCCCTCGTCGCAGACCTTGGCCCTTGTGCCTATACCGAACATGCGCGGTATCGACGGTCCGGTTATATCGGCGTCAAGTATACCGACCTTATACCCCATTCTTGATGTCAGCACCGCAAGCATCGCCGTCACCATTGATTTGCCGACGCCACCCTTGCCGCTAACAACGCCTATAACATGCCTTACCCTGCTGTGCTCGTTTAGCTTTGCGCTGAAATCATCAGCCGCATGCTCGGTCGCCTTGCTGCATGAGCCGCAATCTCCAGAGCAGCCGGTCTCGCTGCATTTTCTTTCTTCTGCCATAACAATCTCCGTTCCGCCGGCTCTCCAGCCGGCAATAAATACATTTAGTATATTTCTTAATAAAGCGCCGGACGCGCCGTCCGGCACGTCCGGTCTTTCATTAGTCGCGATGATCAGTTGCCCATAAGCTTTGTGAAATCGGTTATCGAAAGCTCCTTCGGCAGCTGCGGCTTTTCCTCGCCCTCGGCGGTTTCAGGCACTACGGTTATTCCGTCCGGAACTGCTACCGCATCAAGTGCGTAGTTAAATGTGTACTCAGCAGTAAGAGTGACCTTTACAGTTTTAGTCACCTTTTCGGTCGCCGAAACGCCCGAATTATCGGGATCGACGTCGTCCTTTACGACCTCGGTTTCAATGGGGTAGGTAAAGGTATATGTCACGGTCTCGGAGGTGATCTTTCCGCTCGCGTCTATTATGCCGCTGATCCTAAGTCCCACGGCGGTGGGTGCAAGCTCCGTCTCAGCATAGAGAGGTCCATATACCTCGTCCGGCTTGAAGTTCTTATCGGTCGGCTCATATTCAAGCACGAAGCCGTGACCGCCGCCGTCGGTATCGACAACTATAGTATCCTTGACAGCAAACGCCGTGCCGTCTACAAGCTCAAGACACTCGGGCAGAGCATTTATCGACGCAGCCGACGAATCGTTTCTTGTGATGATGTACTCGGTATCGGCATAATATCCGTAGATATATTTAAGATCGTCATACATCTTCATAGTTGTGCTGACGGTGTCGGACCTCGCAACCTCGCTGTAGGAAAATGTCTTCCCTGCAGCGCCGGTGATGAAGTCATAGGTGCGGGTCAGTCTGCCTGCCGTCGTGGTATCATCTATAGCTACTTCCTTTTTATAATTTGCGGTATATCCGAGCGCCGACGCGCTTTTTATTGCGTCGCCGGTAGCCTTATAAGCATCGTTGACAAGACTGACCGTGTTTTTATCAACGGTCTGATCCACAATTCCGCCGCTCGTTCTCTTGACGTCCTTGCCGCAGGCGGTAAAGCTGAGTGCAAGAACAAGTGACAGCACAAATATCGTAAGCTTTTTCATAACATACCTTCTTCTGGTTTGTCCTCTTTATCGGTGCGAAGCATGATTCCCACCATTGGTTTTTAAACATTATAGCATATGTAATAAAAAAAAACAACAATATAAGTCAATATTTTTATTTTAAGTGGTTGTAATTATATCCAAAATCTGCGATAATAACAGGGAATAGAGTTAAGTGGGGGTTCGGTTTATGACTGAAAACGAAAAAATGGCGGAGCTTTTGCTGCCGCATATTGATAAAACACCTGATTATTATGAGGAAAAGTATCCGAAAAGGGATCTTGCCGAAGGCGCAAGGGTAACAAGGGTGGCGCCAAGCCCCACCGGATATCTTCATCTTGGCACGCTGTTCGTATCGCTCATCAACCGTCTTGTTGCCGACAGCACAGGCGGCATATTCTATACAAGAATCGAGGATACCGATAAAAAGCGTGAGGTCGAGGGCGGTATCGCCGATATAATAGGCGGCATAAAGCGGTTCGGTATAAAGATCGACGAAGGCTTTACCGAAGCCGATAAGGAAACGGGAGACTATGGCCCCTACAAGCAGTCCGAGCGTGCGGAAATTTATCAGTGCTACGCAAAGTCACTTATAAAGCAGGGTCTTGCATATCCCTGCTTCTGCACCGAAGACGAGCTTGCAAAAATAAGAGAGGAACAGGAAGCGTTAAAGGTCCGCACCGGTTACCATGGCAAGTGGGCGCGCCACCGCGATATAACATATGACGAGGCTAAAAAGCTGATAGACGAGGGCAAGCCGTTTGTTGTGCGTCTGCGCTCTCCCGGCAGCGAAGAAAATAAGGTCATATTCGAGGACGGCATAAAGGGCAAAATAGAAATGCCCGAAAACGATGAGGATTTTGTAATACTCAAGTCCGACGGAATACCGACCTATCACTTTGCCCATGCCGTTGACGATCATTTAATGCGTACAACCCATGTTATAAGAGGCGACGAATGGATATCGTCAACACCAAAGCACCTCCAGCTGTTCAGGCTGCTTGGCAACAAGCCGCCAAAATACGTTCATGTTTCACCCATAATGAAGCTTGAAAACGGCAATAAGCGCAAAATATCGAAGCGCAAGGATCCGGAGGCTGCCGTGCATTATTTCGCCGAGCAGGGCTATGAGTGTGACAGCGTGATCGAATATCTCATGACCATTGCGGCAAGCGATTTTGAGGACTGGCGCCGTGCCAATCCGCTTGAAAGCTATAAAAAGTTCAAATTCAACCTTAAAAAGATGAGCGCGTCGGGCGCACTTTTTGACACTGCCAAGCTGAACGACGTTTCGAAAACGGTCGTGTCGCGCATGAGCTCTGACGAGGTGGTAAAAAAGCTTACCGCCTGGGCTGATGAATTTGATAAGGATTTCGCGGCTATACTTAAAAATGATATAAGCTATACAAAAGCGGTATTCGCCATTGACAGAGATGTTCCGAAGCCGCGCAAGGACATAGTGAAATGGAGCGACGCAAAGGATTACTGCTCGTATCTTTTTGACGAGTTGTTTGTCCCCTGCTACACATTGCCCGATAATATAAAGACTTCATCGGCAGTCGACGTCCTTACCGCCTACAAAGAGGTCTACGACCCTGCCGACGACGGCAGCGAGTGGTTCTCCAAAATAAAATCTATATGCCCTGCCGCAGGTTTTGCCGACGACACAAAGAAATACAAAGCCGACCCGTCGTCCTATAAGGGCAGCCCGGGAGATGCGTCGACAGTTATCCGCATAGCCGTTACCGGAAGGCAGAACACGCCCGATCTTTGCAGCATAATGCGCCTGCTCGGGCGACAGCGTTCGATAGAAAGAATCAATAACGCCATAACCTTTTACAAAAAGAATTATCCGGAGGAAATGTAACAATGAATGATTTTCTTAAAAAAGCGACCGAAACCTCGTCGAATTTCATAGAGGATTTTATAAACGAAGACCTGAGCGAAGGTGTTTATGACAGGGTGCAGACCCGTTTTCCGCCCGAGCCCAACGGCTATCTTCATATCGGTCACGCTAAAGCCATATGCATAGATTTCGGCACCGCGAAAAAGTACGGCGGCAAGTGCAACCTGCGTCTTGACGACACCAACCCCACCAAAGAGGATGTTGAATATGTCGAGGCTATAAAGGAGGACATAAACTGGCTCGGCTTTGACTGGGACCATGTATATTACGCCTCCGATTACTTTGATTTCATATACGACTGCGCTCTGAAGCTCATCGATAAGGGGCTGGCTTATGTTGACGAGTCGAGCGCCGATGAAATAAGGGAAATGCGCGGAACGCTGACAGAGCCCGGCATCAACAGCCCGTACCGTGACCGCCCGTTAGAAGAAACGAAGGACCTCTTCCGCCGCATGACCGAGGGTGAATTTGAGACCGGCTCAATGGTACTGCGCGCAAAAATTGATATGGCGTCGCCCAACCTGAACATGCGCGATCCGGTCGTTTACCGCGTTCTTAAAGCGACCCACCACCGCACCGGCGACAAATGGTGCGTATACCCGATGTACGATTTCGCACATCCGCTGTCCGACGCTAAAGAGGGCGTGACACATTCTCTCTGCTCTCTCGAATTTGAAAATCACCGTCCACTTTACAACTGGTTTTTGCAGGTGCTGGACATTCCGACTCCACCGAGGCAGATCGAATTTGCGCGAATGAATGTCAATTATACCTTGACGAGCAAGCGCAAGTGCTTAAAGCTGGTTGCCGACGGCATTGTTGACGGCTGGGACGATCCGAGAATGGCGACCCTCAGCGGTATGCGCCGCAGAGGATATCCGGCTGAGGCTATCCGCACATTCTGCGAAACGATAGGCGTATCAAAGGCGTACAGCGTTATAGATTATGCGCTTTTAGAGTCATGCGTAAGGGACAATCTCAATCAGAATTCCGAACGCGCCATGGCTGTGCTTGATCCTTTGAAAGTAGTTATCGACAACTATCCGGAAGGAAAGTATGAGGACATCGAGGTTGAGATAAATCCCAACAAGCCGGAGCTCGGCACAAGGACGATCGAATTTTCACGCGAGATATACATTGAGCGCGACGACTTTGCACCGGTGCCGCCGCCGAAATATTTCAGACTCTGCCCCGAAAAAGAGGTTCGTCTGAAAGGCGCTTACTATGTTAAATACGCCTCGCATGAAACCGACGAAAACGGCAATATAACGGTCGTTCACTGCACATATGATCCTGCCACAAGAGGCGGCGACTCACCCGACGGCAGAAAGGTCAAGGGCACGCTGCACTGGGTATCATGTCACAGCTGCGTTGACGCCGAGATCCGTCTTTACGACCGGCTTTTCAATGTTGAAAATCCTTCTGATGAGGACGGGGTATCCAGCTTCAAGGACAACCTTAATCCCAACTCTCTTACGATACTTGAGGGCTGCAAGTGCGAAGCTTTCATGAAGGACGCAAAACCCGGAGACAAATATCAGTTCATGAGACAAGGGTACTTCTGCGTCGATAAGGTAAGCACATCCGAAAAACTTGTCATCAACCGCACGGTAGCACTTAAGGACTCATTTGCACCGAAAAAATAATTCCGGAGGTAAAACCTATGACCGTCGGCAATGTTTTGGATTTTCTTAACAGCATAGCTCCGCCGTCGCTTGCCGAAAGCTACGATAACGTCGGGCTGCTGATCGGAAACAGAAATGCGGAGGTAACCGGCATACTGGTCTCGCTTGATTGCTTCAGCGAGGTCATCGACCGTGCCGAGGATGTCGGAGCGAATCTGATCGTAACCCACCACCCGATAATTTTCGATCCGCTGAGGTCAGTAACCGAGGAAAGCCTGCAATACAAGCTTATAAGGAAAGGCATTTCGGTCATTTCCGCTCACACAAATCTTGATCAGGCTGACGGCGGTGTGAACGATGCGTTATGTGCGGCACTCGGTCTTTACGACGTGCAGAAGGTAAGCGGTGAGGACGGCTTTTTCTTCCGCATAGGCGAGCTTGACGGGCCTGAGGATCCGTACACTTTTGCGCGCAACATAAAGGAAGCCCTTGGTGGCGGCGTTAAGTTTGTCGCCGGGAAAGGCGATGTTTCAACCGTTGCCGTTTGTTCCGGGTCTGGCGGCTCAATGCTCTATGACGCGCTGCGGCTCGGTGCCGACGCACTGGTAACGGGCGACGTTAAGCATAATGTTTTCATTGATGCCGGCGAAACAGGTATTTCGCTTTACGATGCAGGGCACTTCAACACCGAGGATACGGTGATTGAACCGCTTTGCCGTAAAATATCGGAAGCATTCCCCGACACGGCAGTGTTTTCCTGCCATTTTTCTAAGATAGAAAACATCTGAAAATATATGTAAAGGACGGTTTTGTGACTGTAATGACACAAAACCGTCCTTTTGAATTTTTTAAAACAATACTTGTCTACATTAAATCCCGGTCTTCCTCTTTTGACGGAAGCCGGCGCCTTTTTAACTTCGGCGCAGTCATGCAAAAGCTGATGCCGAGCAGCATGGTAAGCACCTCGCTGTCAGCGCTGCCGTCAAGCAGAACAGTCACCCAGTTCTCTTTGTTCATGTGATATGCGGGAAATATCTTTTTGTTGTCTCTTAACGGTCCTATCATAAGCGGATCACATTTCAGATTCACAACATCCGTCATGGTGTCCACCTTAAAACCGAGCCTGTTTTTTGGTATGGTCATGGTCAGGGCAAACCATTTTTTATTACCGCTGTGCCTGAACACATGAAATTCGGGGCTTTTCATCCACGGGCTTTCCGGCTGGACGCCGTATTTTTCTTCTATGTACCTTTCAAATGCGTCGCGTTTCATTTGCAGTCACCGAAAACCTCGTCATAAAGCGCGTTTTGCTCCGGCAGATGCACTGTATATCCGACAGGCAGCTCATTTCCGGTAGCTTCCATTATTTTTCTTGCACCATCAGCACCGAAAGCACCGCAAAGCTCGATGCAGTCAATGCCACTTTTTTGCAGCTCTTTCGCCGCATTTTCGGCATCCTCAATGTCGGATACGCCAATTATCTGTGCGTTTCCGTTCGCTATCTGCGCTCTGTCACCGCTGCCGTAATCGCCCATTATAAGGAATGCAAATTTCATAGGACTTTCCCCTTTTTGAAGCCGTATTTGTAATCTGTTTTAAGTATACCACATTAAAGCGCGATAATCAACAAATGCATCTTAACAGTTTAAAATCCAATTATTATTTGCCGTACAGGTCACTTGAAATTAATTATTATATACTGTATAATTCAAATATAAATACGGCAGGGGGACGGCAGTATGGCTAAAAAAATAGTAACCTTCAGCATAGACGACGGAACGCTTGACGATTTTAAGGTAGTGGAAATAATGAACCGCTACGGCATAAAGGGCACATTCAACATCAACTCCGGAAGAATGGGTACCGGCGGAATTTTCCGCCAGCACGACACCGATATAAAGCATTACAGGGTAAAGGAGGAGGACTACGCCTCGCTTTACTCCGGGCACGAGATCGCATGTCACACGGTAAATCACAAAAACCTGACACTTTTGGATGAGCAGGAGATAATACACCAGGTTGAGGACGATCTAAAAACGCTATGCCGCGTCAGCCGGCAGGATGTTATAGGTCTGGCTTATCCTGAGGGCGGAACAAATTTTGACGACCGTGTGGTGGATATTATAAAGCGGCACACAGGTATTAAATACGCGCGGACAATAATAACGCAAAACGACTTTGCTTTGCCGACTGATTTTTACCGTTGGGGTGTAAATGCCCATCTTACAAGCCCGTCAATATTTGACCGCATAGCAAAGTTCAAGGAAGAAACCAGCGACCGCGACCAGCTTTTCCTTGTGTTCTTCCATGGCTATAATCTGCAGGTTGACGGGAACAAATACGGGTTTGAATTTCATGATTGCTTTGCACATCTTGAGCGTGTGTGTGAAATGTTAGCGAAGGAGGGCTATCTGTTTCTCACCATGGGCGACGTCTGGCGCCGCATGACCGAAAAGGGATAATGCTTTTTCCTGAAATCACGGCAAAAATTCAAGCAGTAAGAGTGAAATTTACAAGCCGACAAATTTACATGACAGACGATATACAGTAAACATAAGGCAGGAATAATATCCTGCCTTATTTATATGTTCGAAAGTTAAATTTTAGTTTATGACCGAAATACTGACTGATTTTTTTCGGTCGCTAAACTAAAATTCATCAAATAAACAAAACCCGGGCGATAACAGCAACGCTGTTATCGCCCGGATCAATCAACTGGATATATCCTGCCGGATCGTGACGGGGGACTTAGTCCTCCCACCAACCGCCGGGAACGGATATCTCGACCTCAGCACCGCCGCTCTTGCCCTCTAACAGGCTGAAGGGATCGGCATCGGTCGCAACGGTAACATTCGCAAAAATGTTATCTATCTTAAGCTCAGGCTTAATGTAATTTTTCATTGCGTTTCGTCTCCCTTCCATTAATATCCGGTAGTATCAATACCGGCTGCTTCGTACTCGGCAAGTACGCTTGCGTAGCTTGCAGTTCCGAGATCCCTGTAGGTGTACTCTCTGTTATATTCACCGTACTTGGCATCATCGGCATATCTGATCCACATGTATACGCAGAACTCGGTATCTTTCAGATTCTTATCAGTTACGCCGTCCCTTGTAAGACCGGTAAGTATAAGCTGGAAGTCCTTATAACCGTCAGCATCGTTGTAAACAACGTCAATGCCCTGCTCTGCGTTGTAGGCGTATGCCCACTTAGCACCCCTTGTAAGGTCCGCAAGGTTGCCTCTTGAATACCACCAGCCATTTCTGCCGCCTGACAGAGCGTCTCTGTCGGAAACTCTCATAACTGCAAAGCCGACTTCGGTAGCGCCTACAAGATCAGCATCGCTGATGGTTCCGCGGAAGCGGAGACCTGCCGACTGATATGCACCGGTGCCGCTCTCCTCTGCGCTCTTTTCGGCGCGGATGGAGTGACCGACCTTCATATCGGTTATCTGGATATTATCAAAGTAGTAATCCTGCTCATTGGTAAGTTTCGGGATGTACAGAGCAAACAGGAGATACGGATATGTTGCAAGATCAGTCTCTTTGCCTTCCACATAGATTTTTCCGTCCTGCTCGGTAACAGCTATGGTTCTTGCATAGGTCGCCCATCTGCCTTCTTGATGAGCCGTAAGAAGCTGCGCAGCTGTTCCTGTTTCACCGTGCACCTCATTACCTTTGAATCCGGGACGGAACTCACTGACTTTATTGCCCACAACGTCAATACCGCTTTTAGCCGCCATGAAGAATTTCGGATCGACTGAGGAAATGTTATTTCCGTTATCAGGAATATAAATATCGTAGCTTACACGGTAGGTGTGACCTGCCTGCAGCTTATAGCCCATATCTACAAGGCCTTTGCCGTGATCCATACCTAAACCGGTGGCAGCCGGCATCGCAAAGCCCAAGGTCGTAGAGGTCTTATATGTTACATGAACGTTAAGAACATCGCCGCGGCCTGAGTTCAGCGGATCTTTAGCGACAGAGAAGGTGCCGACATTCATAGAATTAGTGTTCGGAAGATAGATGTCGCTGACATCGTTATCACCCTCAAAATCAGCCAAAACGCTCTGCTGCTGTTCTGTCGGGATAAGGCTGTTTGCAGCAACGGTGACGGTTACGCTCTCAACAGTAACATTGACAGCGGTTGTGGTTATACCAAGGCATCTGCCTGCAAGGGGAACAGTTACGTCACCGCGGGTAATGCTGTCATCACCGTTTATATACCAGGTGAAGGTATGCCATTTACCGTCCATTGATGCCCAAGCCCAAGCGGAGTCTAAGTAGGTCATCGCCTGCATGCCGCCGCCTACACCCTGAGGCACCGCCAAGCCGATGTAGCAGTTTTTGCTATCATTACGGCTGTTTACAAAATACTTTACGTCCACTCTGTATCTGGTACCGGCCTCAAGCGTCAGCCAATTGCCGCCAAGTTCAAAGTCTGAATCTTTAAGATAGAATTTATGTCCCCAACCGAAGTCATTACTGCCGACACCGGTGGCAGTGCTGTTGAACACAAGACCTGCATCGGTAATGCTTGTGCCTTTGCCGTTCGAGTTTGAGACCCAATCGTGATTGCCGTTTGCGCTGCCGGTATAATCCTGCATGGTCATTGCAGTGCCGTCAGCATGCTTGAAGTCATAAACAAAGGTCTGCATTGATTCGCCGGCAACACTCATCTTTTCAATGACAATATCGTCAACATAAAGACCCACAAACTGATTTTCGTCGGTCATAAGACCTTTATCGTCACCTCCGGTGACAATCTGATCTCCTGCATTTATACCTATAAACAGCTTGTTTCTCTTCTCATCTGCAGCAGTAGTAAATTCATAGCTGAAGGTTATCCAATCGGAATCCTCGTTCAGCTTATATCTTTCATATGTCTCATAATGGGCAAGCTTCGAAGGATCGGTAACGGTCGCGTCATATGACCTGTTTTTGTTGCCTATAACGGCTCCGTCTACTACGTTTTCACTTACTACCGTGGTACCGTTGGTGCTGTCAACGTAGAAATTATTGGTTTTATACATGAGCTGTTTGCTGCCCTCACCTGCAACATAAGCAACCTGAGAGCCCTTGTAAAGCTGTACGTATGTATAGGTCCGGAAATTGCCGTTATTAAAGGACACACGGCCGGAGTCCTTTGCCCATTTGTATCTGAACGACAATCTGTATTTAGCGCTCGACTCAAGCAGGTATGCGCCGTCCTCGCCGCTGCCGCCTCCTATCTCCATAGTGGTGGTATTATAACGGCGGTTAGTGAAATACACAACCTTATTGCTTTCGTCGGCAGGATCATTAACAATACTTAATGAATCCTTGGAAACACCGTCAAGCAGTGTTCCTGACTTGGCCTCAAATTTTCCGGACTTTGTCCATTCACTGATGCCGGTGCCGTCAGTAAAATCGTAATGGGTTCTGTTGCTTTCGGGCACAGGTTTTGTGGGATCATAATAATTATATGCACTGCCTGCCGCAGTGAAAAGCGCAGTACATGCAGAAATTACCATGACAACCGCAAGAAAAATGCTGAGTGATTTCTTGGTTTTCTTCATTAATGTATCTCCTTTCAAGATTTTGCGCGTCCCGGATCTTCCGCTTCGGAACGCTTATGGGTACTTTTAAATTATACATTTTAAAAACTACTATGTCAATAGTGTTTTGTTAATTCACACAATATTTTTAAAAATCTGTGAACAGAACTGTCACATTACATGATTTTGATAATTAATTTTAACAGAATCAGCGCTTTTTGATTCTTTCAAAATACTTTTCAAGCTGCTCGGCAAGGTTGTGCTCCGAGCGGAAGCTGAACATGAATTTTGCCTTTTCCTTTCTTTCCTCGGCGCTTTTTCTCACCGTTTCCTTGAGCTGTTCGTATTTTACGACTATATCGTGGTCGTCGGCAAATTTTCTTATTCTTGCGGTCAGCTTCATTGAGTATCCGAAATCGACCAACAGTACGCCGAAGAACAGTCCGACAACAAAGGAGAAGGCGAGATTATTCGACAGCCAGTCGAGTGCACCGAGAATATACGGATGTATAAGGAAATAATAGACCGCGCCGAGAACCGCCCAGAAGAACGAAAATTTAGGGCAGATTATGCCGCCTATATTGCCCCATTCGTCGGAGTAGTCCCACAGTTTTATTTTCATACCTTTGATAAAAATAATTCCGGCTATGTATTCAATAACGGTCATGGCGACCGCCATTGCGGCGAAAAGCACGATTCTGTTCAGAACGACGTTTTCTATTGTTGATATTTTTTCAAGGCTTGCGAGCAGATAAAGAAAGCAAAGTCCGAAGCCGTAAAGCGGCAGATAAGGACCGTTTAAGAATCCGGGATTTATCCATTTCCTTTCCGGATTTGCCGACGAGAAAAAGCGGCGGAAAATGACCTCGATCCCCCACCCTATGGTGCTGCCGATAAAAAACAAAAATGCAAGCGTCAAAAAGAAATTCATACCCGTCTCCTTAAAAGATTATTTCAATCAGATTATAATATAAACCGACCAAAGGTGCAAGGGATATATTGCTATAAATCTTGTCTGCAATTATTTATGCTCATAAGCCCATTTCTGCGGATTTTGTTCTATATATTTACAGGTTTCAATATAATCCTGTTCGCAGCGTATTATATGATCGTAATACGATTTTTGCCATAGCTTTTTATCAAACGGCAAAAGTTTTCCTTCCTTAACGCACCTCATATATTCATTTGTTGTCATGGTCTTGAAGAACTTTAATATATCTTGTAGGGAACGAGCCTTGAGTGTCGTTCCTTAATAATAACTATAAAGTGCAGATGATCCGGCATAATTACATATCGGTCTATTACGCAATTTTCAAATTTGTTTTCCGTTTCTTTTATCCACTTGTGGATTATTTCGTTTGATAGAACGCAACTTCCGTTTTCTAACTGAAAAAGCCTGCGCCTGTTATTAGTACATAAGGTGATAAAATACGCACATTCCGTACCATAATCAAAATCTTTAAGTCTATTGCCTTTCCGATGCAGATAAGCATTATCTTCTGTCGACACTATCCTACCCATTCCTTTTATAATTTTATTAATTATAACACATATATTGTATAAAGAAAAGCACCAGCTGTGTGGCTGCAGGCAACGTGCCTTTGATGCCGTTTTGTGCGGTTTTTTCAGGAACGACACGCAGGTCGTTCCCTACGTCTGCCAATAAGCTGTGTGGTGCAGGTTACCATTATTCAGATAGTTCAATAACGGTTTTATTCAATTTCAGTGCTTTCTCCTTAAATTTAAACGCCCCTCCTGAGTTATGGCGCACATATGTAACCACCATTTCGGACCTTTTCAACATCCATTCATTTCGCCTACATATTGCAAATTTATAGGGTACATTTTCAAGTCCATCCGGATAAATGGTATTAAATTTATCATAATCACTTTTTGTTGACTTTGTAGGCATATAAGCCAATACCACACAAAATTCGAGCTCAGTATATGTGCTTTTTATTTCATGCAATGCCTTCCTGACCAAAAAATCATAATATCCATTATCTCCAACGTAAAAATAATCAGCATTTTTATTCCTAATTAATTCGATTATTGTTTCCTTAATGTTATTATAGATTTTGTCAGGGCAATCCCTGTATCCGAAAAATGTTACAGTCATAATATCACCTTAATCACAATTTGGTGTACTTAATATAAGTATACTAACCACATTATAGCACATATTAATCTTAAATTATACTTAAATTAAGATTATTAGGTGAATTTTTATGAGAAACAAAGAAAACAAGCATCTCGGTATCGAGATCGATCCCGAACTGCATTTCAAGCTGCACTACATTGCTAAATATGAGGGTCGTTCGGCAAACGGTCAGATATTATATCTCATCCGCCAGTGTATAAAGAAATTTGAAAAGGAGAACGGCGAAATAAAGAAGGAGAAGCAATGACCTCACAGCTGAAGGTCGTCATTATATTGTAAAAAAACGCCGGCAGGAAAAACCTGCCGGCGAAACATTTACATATATGTTTTTATTTCATTGCCTCTTCAACAGCAACGGCACAAGCGACGGTCATGCCGACCATCGGGTTGTTGCCGGCACCGATAAGTCCCATCATCTCAACGTGAGCCGGAACCGAGGACGAGCCTGCAAACTGAGCATCTGAATGCATACGTCCCATGGTATCGGTCATGCCGTACGAAGACGGGCCGGCAGCCATGTTGTCCGGATGCAAAGTACGTCCGGTACCGCCGCCTGACGCGACCGAGAAATAGTCAACGCCGTTCTCGACGCACCATTTCTTATAAGTACCGGCAACGGGATGCTGGAATCTTGTCGGGTTGGTGGAGTTACCGGTTATGGAAACACCGACCTTCTCAAGCTTCATTATCGCAACACCCTCCGGAACGTTGTCAGCGCCGTAGCACTTGACAGCCGCACGCGGACCGTTTGAATAAGCCTTTTCGCTTACGACCTTTACCTGCTCGGTGTAAGGATCGAACTCGGTCTCAACATAGGTGAAGCCGTTGATCCTTGAAATTATAAAGGCAGCGTCCTTGCCGAGACCGTTAAGGATAACGCGGAGCGGCTTGGTCCTTACCTTATTTGCGTTAAGGGCGATCTTTATAGCGCCTTCGGCGGCTGCGAACGACTCATGTCCTGCAAGGAAGCAGAAGCACTCGGTCTCCTCAGAGAGCAGTCTTTTGCCGAGGTTGCCGTGGCCGAGACCGACCTTGCGGTTTTCGGCGACCGAACCGGGTATGCAGAACGACTGGAGACCGATACCGATAGCGGCAGCGGCGTCGGCAGCCTTTGTGCAGCCCATTTTAATAGCGATGGCGCAGCCGACAGTGTAAGCCCAGATAGCGTTTTCAAAGCATATCGGCTGTGTTCCTCTGACTATCTTATCGCAATCTATACCCTTTGCGAGGGTGATGTCTTTACATTCTTCGATAGACTTGATACCGTACTCGGCAAGCACGCCGTTTATCTTGTCTACTCTTCTCTCGTAACCTTCAAATAAACTCATTTCAAGCGCGCCTCCTTATTCCTTACGCGGATCGATGTATTTAGCGGCTTCGTCAAATCTGCCGTATGTACCCATCGACTGCTTATATGCTTCGTTAGGCTCAACGCCCTTCTTGATAAGGTCGGTCATTTTGCCGAGCGAAACGAATTCGTAGCCTATGACCTGTCCGTCCTCATCAAGAGCCATTCTTGTGCAGTAGCCCTCGGTCATTTCAAGGTATCTTACGCCCTTTGCCTTGGTGCCGTACATGGTACCCACCATTGAGCGCTCGCCCTTACCGAGATCCTCCATACCTGCGCCGACTACCAGACCGCCCTCAGAGAAGGCTGACTGTGAACGTCCGTAAACGATCTGCAAAAAGAGCTCGCGCATTGCGGTATTGATAGCGTCACAGACAAGGTCGGTATTGAGTGCTTCGAGCACGGTCTTGCCGGGGAGTATTTCTGCTGCCATAGCTGCCGAATGGGTCATGCCGGAACATCCGACGGTCTCAACGAGAGCTTCCTCGATAACGCCGTCCTTAACGTTGAGCGACAGCTTGCAGGCGCCCTGCTGAGGTGCACACCAGCCCACACCGTGGGTATAGCCTGAAATGTCTTTGATTTCTTTTGCCTGTATCCATTTTCCTTCTTCCGGAATAGGAGCCGGACCGTGGTGCGGACCCTTGGCTACAGTACACATGTTTTGAACTTCAAGAGAATAATTCATATGTAAACTCCTTTCTTTTGCAACACTATTATATACAATCATTTATAAAAAGACAAGACCTCAAATCAAATTGTTTTTAATTTCGTCAAAAAAATAACGAATTTTTGGAAAGCAGGCGGCGGATATTGCCGCTGCACGGCGGTAAAATATTGACAAACGGAAAAAACGGTTGTAAACTTTAGCTAAAAGGCATGAAAGGAAGTAACCGAAAATGGAATCACTCAAAAAGATAAAATGGGACATGATAGCAACATCGGTCATGTGCACAGCTCTCGGCATCATACTTGTCATATTCCCAGAAGCGGTCAACGAGATGATAACATATGTATTGGCGGCAGGGATGTTCGTCATATCGATACTCGAATTTTACAACTATTTCAGGCAGAGCGCCGAAAACACGATATACGGCAACTCGCTCGTGTTTGCCGTCGCCACGCTGATACTCGGCATAATCGTTCTGGCAAAACGCAATTTAATTATTTCGCTGATACCGCTGTTTCTCGGCATACTGATACTTGTCAGCGGTGTAAAAAAGCTGCAAAACTCGTTTGATCTGCTGCGCCTTAAGATATCCGGCTGGCTGACCGTTATGATACTTGCTGCCATCAACATTGTTTTCGGCACGGTAATGGTTGTATATTCGTTTGAGTCGGCTACCGTTATAACCATTCTCATCGGTGCAGGTCTTATTTACAGCGGTCTTACCGACCTGTTTTCGACCCTCTGGGTGTCGTCGTGCGCGAAAAAGTATATGAAGGAAGCCGCATCGGTCGATTATGACGACACAAAGCCGGTGGAATGACAAGCAGGTTTTGATATTCGTATTATATGTAAGGCAGGAGCAGTGCTCCTGCCGCAGTCTGTTGATAAACCTCAAAGTCTACTCTTTCGTCGGTTATGCTGCATTTTCTGTTTTTCCGCTGACATGCGCGGCGGAAAAACACCTTGTAAGCGAAAAACCGCAGAATATAGCGGTTTTTCAAGGACACTGGGGTGGTATTGGCGGGGATAGAGCGCAGTCCGAAAATCTTTGATTTTCGAGCGAGCGGCATTCCCGTCCAAAAGCGTGTCGACTTTTTCGACACGCTCAGGCAGGAGCAGTGCTCCTGCCGTTTTTTACGCCCATATTATATAACGATAACGTCAGACGGCAGAGTGTCTGCCGTCTGACGTTGTATTTACACCGTACCCTTTTGCAGCTTTTCTATTTCCTTATAATGCTTGAGTCCGCTGAAAACGCGATCATCATAAAACTTTATACCGCGGCTTTCAAGCACCTGCTTAGCCGCAAGGCTGACCACCGGCAGCATGTGACCGGCTGAAAAAACATAGGCGTTCCATGCGCGGCCGGAAAACTCATTTGCCCAATCGTTCAGATCAGCGACACGCGACAGCTCAACAAACTTGCCGTCAGGTGTGGCTACAAATACATCGGTGTAATTTTTGGCAGTCGTAGGCTTGGGGAACGAATAGAAAATATCGAACAGGTCGATGTCGTCCTTGCAAAGACCTATACTTTCGCATATTTCGCGCGCTTTATCGCGTATCTCGCTGCGGAATCCGCCGCCGGCGGCAACATCGCATAAAAATTTGTACGCCGAATCAAGGGTAGGCTCATGTCCTTCTACCGACGCTATATTTGCCATATTTATAACCAAAGCCTTTTTAGGCAATTCGCGTGTCTTTATCTGTTTGACAACATCGGCTATCGTCTTTTTCGAGTCGCTGTGTATCGGAAATTTTGCCGCCGGAACCTCAAAATCTCCGTCGCCGCTTTCATTATATATCTTATAGATATCATCATCGCAAAGATATAAAAAATCACAAGGGTGCTGCAGCTTGCCGTTGGCACGCAGTCCGTTTACTATATCATAGACAAGTGCGTCGGCAGCCAGAACCTTCTGGTGCTGATATATGTACCGGGTGAGCATCTGCTTGCCGAATATCATTTCCTCAACGGTCGAAACACCTGACATCGACACGGTAAGGTGTCTGCCTGTAACGACCGTACCGCCGCACGGCTCATCACGGTCTACTATTTTGATCTTATAAAGGAAGCGGTCGATATGATAGGTCAGTGACAGACCTGTTATGTAGCTGTCACGGCGGAGGTAGTCAAGAGAATCCGCATCAAACTGACCGTTTATCATTTCGGTAAGATAGTATTTCCTTATGCTTTTCCCGTTTCTTTCATATACCGTTTCTATTGGCGCTCCGACTATCATCCTGCCCATATCCTCAAAAAAGGCGTCGTCGATATCACCTGACGGAAACTCAACATTGGTCCTAAAAAACTCTTTGAATGCATGTGTATTGATTATAACATACCCAAGTATTTCGTGCGGCTGCGCCGAGCCGAATACCGGCGACGAGCTTTTCAGCGCCTCAAATTCGGCGGTATTGCCGTACATCCTCTCGGAGAGATGCGAGAAAAAGCAGTGCCCCACATCATGCAGTATAGCCGCCATTCTTAGTTTATAAAGATCGTCACGGCTGATAACGCAATCCCCGTTGCCATCATGGGGAGCGGCGTCGTTCACGCTGTCTACCATTCTTGTAACAAGCGATGTGACGCCCAGCGTGTGTTCAAACCTTGAGTGGTGAGCCGACGGATAAGTATAAACCGCAAGACCAAGCTGATTTATGTTGCGAAGGCGCTGCAAAAGCGGAGAATCAAGCACGGTAAGCTCCCACGGGTAAAACTTCATCGTACCCCACACGGGATCATGTATCACCTTTATTTCGCGGTATCCGGCAGGCTTATATCCCTGCATCATTCGTCTGACAAACCTGTCCGCGTGAGCGGCAAATTCCATATATGCGGTGTTTTCTGCCATATCCGAGCCTCCTTTTATATAATGATAATACAACCGCAAAGACGTCTTTGTCAACGCCGCACTTTGTTTTTTATTGCATTTTTCCCGGTAATGGTATAAAATAAAACAAAAAACGAAGGAATGTATCGGATGACGCTTAAGAAAACGGCACTATCGCTTGTACTTGCGGTTTTGATTGCAGCATGTGCCGCCTGCAAACAAACAAACTATATACCGGTCGATGTCCCACCCTCACAGGCTGAGCAAAGCACCGCCGAGAAGGTAAACGGTCTTGTAAGCGGTATACTGTCGCTGAAAGAAAAGATGGACGCGAGGTCGGCTACGGTGGCGGACGATCGCTTTCTGCATTGGGTCGCCGACACATACGGCAGCGATGCGCTAAGTTCGGTGGCGGACAGTCTCGAAAGCGGCAGATACACTGCCGAGGTGTGGCATACAGCCACGGGAAATACAATAAACGTACTTTACGATATATACACGGGCGCAGCAGACAAAAACAGTGCCGGATACCGTCCGGATATAAAATTTATGACAGCATCCTCTGACAGCACGGTCATACGGGTGACCGGCGACATATCGTTTGCCGATAACTGGTATATAGCAAAAGCGCTTGACAGCAGGGGCAATGGTCTTTCCGGCGTTATGTCGGACAGCGTGCTTGATCTTCTGAAAAGCTCTGATATCACACTTGTAAACAATGAGTTTACATACAGCACACGCGGCAAAGCGCTCAGCGGCAAAGCCTTTACCTTCCGCGCCGACCCATCGAGGGTGGAGCTTATGAAGGAACTTGGCGCCGATATAGTTTCGCTTGCCAACAACCATGCGTATGATTTCGGACCGGAGGCATTTTCCGATACACTTGACACTCTGCAAAAAGCCGATCTGCCGTATATCGGCGGCGGAGCCGACATAAGCGAAGCGAAAAAGCCGTTTTACTTTGTGGTAAACGGCAGGAAATTCGCCTTCACCGCCGCAACCCGTGCGGAAAAGAATGTCAAAACGCCGCAGGCAACAGACGAAACCTCGGGAGTTATGTGGACATACGAGCCGGAGGAATACTGCGAGGTCATAAAGCAGGCGGAGGAGGAATGTGACTTTAACATAGCCTATGTGCATTGGGGTGCCGAGGGCTCACACCGCATTGAGGAAGGGCTTTATGAAATGGGCGCAGCGTTTATAGACTCGGGAGCTGATATTGTAATAGGTGCACACGCACACCTGCTCCAGGGGATAGAGTTTTACGGTGATGTACCCATTATTTATAATCTCGGCAATTTCCTTTTCAATGCCAAGACAATGGATACCGGCATTTTGGAACTGACGGTAGCGTCAGACGGCACTCCGTCATACAGATTCATCCCCGGCATACAAAAGGACTGCTTTGTCGATACCGTTTCCGGCGCCGAAAAGGACAGGGTGCTTGAATTCATGCGTTCGCTGTCAAAGGGAGTAAGTATTGATGCCGACGGTGTTATAACGAAATCGGCGTCCTGACCGGGGAAACAACAAAAACATTATAATTTTAAAAAAACACTTGATTTTTCATATGTCTGCCGTTATAATACTTTGGTAGGCTGTGGAGAGATGGCTGAGTTGGTCTAAAGCGCACGATTGGAAATCGTGTAGGCGTTAAAAGCGTCTCAGGGGTTCGAATCCCCTTCTCTCCGCCACAAAGGTACGGTAGCAATGATACAAATTGCTACCGTACCTTTTAATTATTCCATATGAAAATCCCTTGATATAAAGCCAAAAGCGAGGTTAGTGGGTTCAAATGTGAACCTGCCGACCTCGCTTTTTTTCGTTTATGGAGTTTCTGGCAAACGCTGCCGCCGGAAAAAGTGAACCCACTCTGCCGAACCTTTTAATTTTTCATAGAATAATTAAAAGGTTTAATCCGCTGTAGCGTTGTCCTCAATTTCCTTAAGTGTACGACCATCCTTTGCCTTCCATGTACGAGGGCCGCTTGCGCTATAACCAAGGACGAATTCAGCAGCCGCGGAGGAGCTGGAGAACAATATGTCTTCCGTAGTGGTCATATTTTCAACCTTACCATCTGCAAAAATCTTGTCTCGAAGTTTCTTCATTCCAGCACTGAGCGATTTTGCTGATGTCTTTTCATTCACTACGGCTCCCTTGAGAACTACAAAGCCCTCAGAGGTCACCATGCCAGTAGCAGATGTGTTGCCCGTGTTAATGAATAATTCCTCATCATCGACAGCGACGGCATCAGTACCGATTTGCAGCAATGGGTCTAAAACTTTATATCCCAAAGCGTTGATGAGAATTTTTACATTATCCACGAATTCTTCCATTACAGCAACTTGGGACTCTTTCATCACCGTACAGGGAAACTGTTTTGTGGAATTTGCGGTAAGCCTTACTACTATTATCATTATACGACTACCAATAAGAAGCCCCTTGCCGCATACCGCTGTATGAGTCACAAGACCCAATCGGCAGTCGAAGTGCCGGGGCAAACCTATACACCACCGCACAAGGCTACATTCAACTACAATGCCTCGGCGAAACTGATAGCGTACAGAGAACGCTACTGTAAGCCGCCGAAGGAAAGACCGATGCTCTGCACAGATATCCGCATTTCGATTGACCTGCCGCAGAAGGCATTTTGCCGAGCGTGGAATCTCATCGTGGCAAAGAAGCTCCGCTATCAGGCAACGCTGCGGTCAACGGTCGATAATGCCGAGGACATCCTCGTCCGATACCGTGCGGAAGAGATGTGTCTTCTGATTGATGAGATCGGAAAAATCAACGAGTTCAGTTATCCGCTCATGCTAAAAACGCTCGACAGGGTCGTTGTAAACGCCAACGGGAAGCTGACATTCATCTTTCAGTCCGGCATAAAAATCACAGTATAAATGCTTCGAAAAAACCAAGTGTGACTATGAAAATACCCTCATTTTTTATGGGTAAAATCATAGTCACACTTTTTCCTTTTATAGATATTCCGAGCAAAAATGAAACCTTCGGCAGCAACACCATCCGTTCTGCAACGGCATCCTGGCTCGGCTCTATTCCTCTGAAAAGCGCCGAAAACGCCGTGTTTCTGCGGTTTTTACAGGGTGGGTTCAAATGAACCCGTTGATGAACTCAGTGGGTTCAAACGCAGAGGGAAAATTAAATTGTATCAACGCCGTAGTTATTACGCAGAAATGCTTCACGGTCGATTTCCTCACAAAAAAGAGGAAGGTCAATGAGGGCGAGGTGCCGCAGTATTATGTGGAACACAGCCATGAGCCGATCATTACGCCGGAAGAGTTCGACAAAGTTCAGGCGGAGCTTGCGCGGCGCAAGCAGATCAGCCGCCAGTACAGCGGAAAGAGCATTTT
>UQDO01000015.1 GCA_900539855.1 uncultured Oscillospiraceae bacterium | reverse complement strand
CCGTAGGCACGCTCAATCCCTTCCGCTACCGCGGCTATTGCTACGATACCGAAACCGGGCTCTACTACCTTAACTCAAGATACTACGACCCCACGACTCAGAGGTTTGTAAACGAGGATAGTTATGCTTCAACCGGTCGAGGTGTCCTTGGCAATAACATGTTTGCGTATTGCTTGAATAATCCGATTTCGTTGATAGATTGTACCGGAGCTTGTCCACATGATGGTAAGTTCTATAATGACGGTCCTTTTGAAGGTTAATTTGTATACACTGCCGGTTGCGAAAAATGCATCGCTCATGGAGAATGGTGCTTGCCTTATGAGCAAGAGGAATATCTAGATGCTTTATCATACCATGAATCTAGTCGTGATAAATACCAAGTAAACAGTTTTGGCCATATGGGACTATATCAATTTGGCAAACAAGCTCTTATTGATATCGGCTTTATGGATGCAAAAGGAAATTGGACTGAGTTAGCTTCAAAATACGGGGTTCACAGTAACAAAGATTTCTTGGGTGATGTTTTTGTTCAAAAAATAGCACTTATTTTGACCATGCAAAACAATTACAAGTATGCCAAGCACTATAAATTGTTTGATTATGTTGGAAAGACCTACATGGGTGTGAAAGTAACTACATCCGGTATTTTTGCGGCATGTCATTTAGTAGGAGCATATTCTTTATCGAACGCATTAAAGAACAATATACATAAAGTTGACGGATATGGGACTCCTGCTGATTCATACATGAAAACTTTAGGCGGTTATGATTTTAGAGTAAAATGGGAGTAGCAAATATGAAAAATATAGCAGTTTTTGTTTTAATCTTAGCATCAATTGCAACGTTATATTGTGGATGTGTCAGCAATAATACAAGTGATTCTGTTGTTTCTGACTCGTCTGAAGTTACTGAAATGGCATCAAACAGCAGCATAACTTCATATGTCATTCCACAAAGTGTTATTGATGAATTAAAAAACGACCCCACCAACAGTCATCCTAAGATCAAATTTCTTTTTAACGATGATTTTTCTCTCACCACTTTCAGTGACTTTAAAGATTTAAATGATTTTTTGATAAATATTGACAATGAGGTTGAGTCGATTATAAACCAGCAGGAATCCAATTCAAATATCAATGACATATACACCGCTGTAGCATATCGGCTATTCGAAATGGCAAATACTACATATGACATTTTGTCAGTTAAAAACAGTCAAATGAAAGCCTTAGCAGAAAAGTATAAAGCTGCTCAGCAAAAAAGTATTGATGAATTGCGGGAAATATATGCAAATGACATACCCGAAACATATGAAGGCAGCATCGTCGCATTGGTTTGTACCAACAATGAATATCACTCGTCAAAAATAAGTGTAATTTCTGCATATTTGTTTTATTGGACGTATCGTGGCTGCAATTATATGTGGTAAGAAAATGATTAAAGAGAGAAAACTCTCTCCCCAACCTTGACAACCTCCAATCCCACCGCAAGCGGGCAGTATCTGCCCGCTTGTTTTTTGTAGTTTTTAGTCGTTTACCGTCGCTTTTTGATTGACATATATTTACAATTTATGTATAATTGTCTTTTAGGGGCAGGAGGCATCTGTCGTTTTATTAAAATTAATGAAAATAAAAAAATTCTTATAGATGTTAATTTTATTCACTCTTTAAAAGCGCCGCTTGTCACCCGACGTCTGCCCGATCGGTATTATTTTATCAGCTATATATGGGGCATATATGGAGGGCTAAAATGAAAAAGCATAAAATTACCTGCTTTTATTACAGGAAATATTATGATACGAAGTGTCAATTAATTCATTGTTCACTTACACTGCTAAACTGAAATTTATCTGCATTGTGACATTGAAAAGATGAGGGGTGAGTTACTAACCTACGATGGTACAATTAGATCTAAAATTGTTTTATATTTCTAAATTAGGGTCAGCACAATAGGATGTTATAAAAACGGATCGGCAGTATTTTTGTCGATCCGCTTTTTATACCCTGTTGCTTTTCATCTGCTGCCCTGCTGTTTTACGATATCTCCCACAGATTTCTTATCTGTCCTTTTAAGGTGTCATACTCCCATTCCTTGCTTGAGTTGGCATAGGAGTTTGGGTCATTGAGGATAAATTTACCGTTTTTGTATTCCTTTACAACAAGGAAATGCCCCGACTGCGTAAAGTCACCCGGTCCTACGACTATGATCACCGGATGCCCTTTTTTCAGAGCAGAGGTCATTTTCGACTTATCGAGCGGTAGTTCGGTCGCGGTCAGTCCGAGCTTTGCCGCACCTTCGCTTATCAGCTTCCACGACGATCCGTTTCCGCGCCTTGTGTAGCCGCACCTTTGCGACATATCCATGACATAAGCCGGCGAAAGCTTTGTGTCGCCGGTGAGATAGACCGCCGCCATTGAAAGGCAGGTCGGTCCGCAGCCGGTAAGGCCTGCAAAGTCTCCGTTATATATTTTATAGCCCCACTTTTTGTCCCACTGCATATAAAGCGGTACGCTGCCGTTTCCGTTATCGTCCGGATCGGTCGGTTTTTTATCCTTGCACGCAGGGTACGACAGAACATAATCCTCAGTCTCAGGATTCCTTGCCAAAAGATCGATAAGCTCACAAGGATATTTGTTGAAGTCTATTCCGTTTTCCCTTGCGTATGCCCTGACCTGCTTTTCGGCGATTTTATACTCGGACCGGCTTTTGTCGATATTGCTGCTGCAGCCGAGCACCACAGCCGCCGCCGTAATTATCGCAATTATTCCTGCTGTAACCGAGCATATTATCCGTGTTCTTCTTTTTCTAACCGTCATTTTCATTTTTGCCGCCTCATTTTTCAAAAAAAGATGCATGAAAGGAAAATCCTTTCATGCATCTATCTTATAGGACGGGATAGGAAAATGTTTCAAGAAAAGCTCGCTATATTCTTACGATTTTCTTAAAATTCAACGGATGTGTTCATTATCCGGGTCGGTAACGTCTATTACAAGCTTTGCAGGCAGCAGACCCTCCGCACTCGCGTATACGGTAATGGGCTTTTTCTCGCCTCTTGTACCTATAAGTGCCGCTATGACACCGGCGCGCATCTTACGGTCTATGCAAGCCGGGACGTTATGATCCGCTATATCGGAGCCGGTACCTATCACAAAGCCGTTACCGGTAGTATTAAACGACACATAAGGCGTTGCGTCGGGCACGGTGTTGCCGTTTTCGTCCACGCAGGTGCAGTGCAGCACGGCAACATCAAAACGGTCGGCAAACAGAGCTTCGGTCTGCATGGTAAACTTCAATGCGTACGGCTTGCCCGAGGTCACAACGCGGTCGGAAACTACCTCCTTACCGCCGATATAGCCCTTTGCCACCAGCTCGCCCGGAGTGTACTCTACCTCCCACGAACCGTGACCGTACTTTTCTATATCCTTTTTGCCGAGGCTCTTGCCGTTCAAGAACAGCTCAGCCTGCTCGCAGTTGGTGTATGTCCATACGTTTATAATATCGCCCTCACGTCCGCGCCAGTTCCAATGCGGCAGAATGTGTATCATAGGTTTGTCAGACCAAAGCGACTGGTTCTGATAAAACGCGTCCTTCTTCTGCAAAAACAGATCAAGCGCACCCGACTGTGAGCACAGTCTCGGCCATATAGCCTCGCCGCGGTGCTCAATTCCAGCCCACTGATAGCCGCCCGCGATCCACTCGCGTTCCATGAAGAACTTCCAGGTGTTCTCCCTGCCGCGGAACCACTCGTTCGTATCATGGTCGTACGCATTGATATATCCACGCTTGAAGCAATCATCCATATACCAGCCGCGCGTAGTGCCGGTAGCGCAGTTTTCCGATGAGAATATCGGCAGCTCCGGATGCTTTTCGTGTATTCCGTCATACTGCTTTAAGTTGTAGTTGATGCCGAATATATCCATTGAATTGGATATTGAAG
The DNA here is from genome assembly GCA_900539855.1 of uncultured Oscillospiraceae bacterium. Classification (GTDB taxonomy): domain Bacteria; phylum Bacillota; class Clostridia; order Oscillospirales; family Acutalibacteraceae; genus UMGS172. The sequence goes on along the minus strand of UQDO01000015.1, from coordinate 36,227 downwards.
CGTTTATAGGATCGACTGAAATTGCGCTTGTGACAGGTCTTGTTGTATCAAGGCGCTTTACAAGTGCCGCCATGCGCTCATGAAAGCGCTTTCCCGTCGGCGTAACATGGTGATACTCCTCATTTCCGAGCGACCACATAATGACACTCGGACGGCTGCGGTCACGCTTCACCAATACCTCGAGCTGATCAAGATATTCGTCGCATGAACCGAACCACCTTGTTTCGTCCATCACGAGGAAGCCCTCCTTGTCGAAGGCGTCCATGGTCTGCTCGCTCTGGCAGTAGTGCGAGGTGCGGTAGCCGTTGCAGCCCATTTCCTTGAGCAGCTTTACACGGTAGCGCTTTATGCGGTCAGAGACAGCCTTGCCCTGCAAGCCGTAGTCCTCGTGGCAGCAAACGCCCTTAATTACAACATGCTTGCCGTTAAGGAAAAATCCGTGTTCGGAGTCAAAGCGTATCGTCCTGAAGCCGAAGTGTGTGGTAACATTGTCGATCTCGGTATTGCCGCGCAGCACGGTAGTTTTGCAATAATAAAGGTTGGGTGTTTCGGTATCCCACAGCATAGGATCCTTTACCGTGATCTTCTGCTTAATGGTCGCTTTGTTTTCAAGCGGAACATTTACGCTCTGTGTGACGGTCGCAATGACATTTCCGTCCTTATCGGTAATATCATTCTTAACATAAACGCGGTGATTTTTGTAGTCGTCATTGCGTAAGGTAGTCTCGATCGGGACCTCCCATTCGCTGTCGCTTATCTTTTTCGGTGCGACATATACGCCGTACATATCGACCGATACCATATCGGTCTTTATAAGCCATGTATTGCGGTAGATACCGCCGCCGTCATACCACCAGCCTTCATGGCTCGACGCATCGATGTGTACAGCAATAACGTTCTGCTGATCGCCGTAGACCGCATAGTCGGTTATATCGACCTCAAACGGGACATATCCGCAAAAATTACGCTTAGCAATACAGCCGTTGACATACACCGTGCAGCAGTTGGTAACGCCTTCAAAATAGACGGTGAGATGCTTTCCGCGGTCACTTTCGTCCAGCTTGAATGTCTTTCTGTACCATGCATTGGGAGTCTCGACAAAGCCAAGTCCCTCATTGTACTCCTTATCCGGGGTGTGTGAAATAACATAGTCGTGCGGCAGAATAACGGTCTGCCAGTTTTCGGTCGAGCCGATCTTATCCTTTGGCCACCATGTCGTGTTGTCAAGATAATTTTTTGATGCCGGACCCCAGTTAGCTGATTCGGCCTTGGCATGCTGGTAAAGCGGTCCTTTTTCGGAAGGATAGCGTCCGGAATCTATTTCACCTTCATGAAATCTCCAATTATAATTGAACAATAATTTTTCACGCATGATAATCTACCTCAAATCTTCAGGAAAGTTCAATCCGATATACGGTCAAACACCACTATTTCACTTTCATAATCATTGTACAACAGCCATTCAAATCCTATATTCATAAGTGCCGCACCGGAATACACCTTGCCGGTTGTCCTGTTCTTGTATTTTGCTTCGCCGCAAAGTCCGCGCAGCTTGGTGTAAAGGATCTTGTGACTTGCATAGCCTTTGATGTTATATTTGCACAAAATGACGGTGTTTTTATCCTCTGAAACAAAGTTTATAGCTACTTCATTGCACTCAAACGGAGAGGAAAGACGGTAGCAGTCGCCCCTGTGGAACACGGGACCCAGCTCTTTGTAGCGCTTTATCTGCTGCTTTGCAAGTTCGGTCTCCTCGTCGGTAAGCTTTGAAAGATCCATTTCATAACCGAACTGACCTGCCGTCGCAACATCACCGCGCATTTTGAACGGTGTCGTACGTCCCACCTGATGGTTAGGGCATGCGGATACATGCGCGCCCATCGATGAATAAGGATAACACATGCTCGTGCCGTACTGTATGTACAGCCTTTCGACGGCATCGCTGTCGTCACTGCACCATGTCTGCGGCATGTAATAAAGAATACCGGGATCAAATCTTCCGCCGCCGCCGGAGCAGCCCTCAAACAGCACATCGGGGAAGCGTGAGGTTATGGTATCAAGTATTCTGTACAGTCCCAAAATATACCTGTGAACGACTTCGCCCTGTCTTTCGGGCGGCAGCTTATCAGAGCCTATTTCGGTCATATTGCGGTTCATATCCCACTTTACATATTCGATGTTTGCACTTGAAAGCACATTTGAAATGCTTTCGATTATGTAATCGCAGACATCGTTCCTCGAAAGATCGAGGATATACTGATTGCGCCCCTTTGTCATTTCCCTGCCGTTTATGTGCAGTGCCCAATCGGGATGCGCGCGATAAAGATCACTGTCAGGAGAGACCATTTCAGGCTCAAACCAGAGACCGAATTTAAGACCGATAGCATTGAGCTTATCCGCAAGACCCGAAAGTCCGTCCGGCAGCTTTTCTTTATTGGGATACCAGTCACCGAGCGAGCAGTTATCGGTATTACGCTTGCCGAACCAGCCGTCGTCAAGTACAAGCAGATCAAGACCTATTTCCTTTGCCTTTCTGCCGATCTCGAGCAGCTTTTCCTCCGTGAATTTAAAATATGTGGCTTCCCAGTTATTTATGAGCGCATAACGCTCGATATCGCGGAATTTGCCGCGTGCAAGGCGCTCACGGTACGCTTTGTGGAAAATTCTCGACATGCCGCCGAGACCTTCGTTTGAATAAACTAGCACAGCTTCGGGCGCCTGGAGCTGCTCACCGTTTTCAAGCACATATGAGAAACCGAAGGGATTTATGCCGGCAAAAAGGCGCGCGGTATCATAGCTATCCATATCAGCACCGGCTTCAAAATTACCGCTGTAAACAAGACTCATTGCATATACTTCGCCTGAATCCTCATCGGTATTTCTCTTTGGAAATGCAACAAACGGATTGTGAAAATGGCTGCTTGCTCCGCGCTTGCTGTCGACCGACTGTTTTCCGCAGAAAAGAGGATGTCTTGCAACATGCCTTTCTCTTGCCCACGCACCGTCAAGGTGGATCATATCGAATTTTGCGCCCTCGGGCAGATCGATCGATGCACTCATTACGGAATTAACGGTGCACTTCTCGCCGCGGTTTTCAAGTCTTACCGAGCGTGTGATAATGTCATAATCTTCAAAAACACTGTACGAAAGGAAAACATGAAGATCCTTTACTGTATCTGCAAGTTCGATTTCAAGTGTGTCGACCTTGTCGCCCTGCTCGGTGTATGTAGCAGGAAGTCCCTGCAGTGCCGGCTTGCCGCTTGTTATTTTATGTGAAATATAATGCAGCTTTGATGCAGATGAACCGTCGGAAAATGTTACTGACAAAGCCGGAGTTCTCAGATCGGCACTGCCGTAGGTCGGATACTCCATACGGAGCACGCCGGACGATGCGTGCGGAATGTCAATTCCGAGAACGCCTCTGTAGCGTGTCAGAAAATAGAGGTCCCAGTCGTTTTCTTCGGGTATTTTAGCGCCCCAATAAAGGTGCAGCAGCACATCTGTGTCATATATGCCGCAAACGTAACTTGTGCTTTTGGTAGACAGATGGAATATTTTACTGTCGCTATTGTAGGTTATCATAGAATCATCCTTCCAATATTTTCTCCCATGTGTACTTATACCATATATAGTGGTCTTTTTCAAGCACTTTTTCTTACTATTTCAATAAAAATCAAAATTATTTTGACATTCGGACAGTAATATTGTATAATAACTTAAGAAATAGCAATACACATAAAACAGAAAGTGAAGTGAACATAAATGAAAAAAACAGCGGCACTTATTTTTTGTGCTGTGCTTGTGCTCACACTGATCGCCGGGTGTAAAAAGAAGGGTACCGTTATTGATACAAAGGGTAATGGTTCTCTTACGTCCGACACGGTAAGCAATAATCCGAGCGGCTCGTCAGAGAGCACCGGCAGCGATGTTGTCATTGATGTTGATGATAAGAACGATGACTGGGGCGACGTTATAATAGACGTTGAAGGCGGAGATAAGGACAAGGATAAGGATAAAGACAAGTCACCGTCGAATACATCGAGCAAGAGCGGCACCGCCGCCGGCTCCACCCCGTCAAAAACCGAGGACTCCAGCAGCAGTGCGTCTTCGTCTGCCTCCTCGTCAAGCAGTTCGCAGTCGAGTTCAGGTTCTACGTCATCATCCGGCAGTTCGTCAAACAGTTCCTCGAGCAAGCCGTATGACGATAAGGATCAGGGCTTCGGACCGTGGGTCTGATACATAAGTTGTTAATTATAAGTATATAAAATGGCATGGAACCTTTGTATGATCACAAAGGTTCCATGCCTTATTATTTTCTTCTATCTTCGGCGGGGATTGCTCCCGCCGCATTTCCGCTTAAAATCAACATCATATGAATGTGATTTGGCATTATGACATACTTGTCCAGTTTGACAAAAGGATAGCGTTCCTCAAGGCTTAATAACTGTTTCTCGGCTATCCTGCCATATTCACTGTATTCTATCGATCCGGCAGTTATTTTTGACAAAATGCATTTCTGTCTTTAGTGCATATCGTCACGAAATATGCACCGTCTGAACTGTAATCATAATCGCGTAACCGCGGATGCTTCCTGGCAGGTAATTTTACTTTTTCAATACCCATAGCACCAAATATCACCCCACCACATTTTTAAGCCCTTTCATATACTTATCGTTTCTTGTGGACATTATGTAATTCACAACCGCGACCTCGCCTATATTATTGTCTTTGACAAATCCGGCAAGATCACCTGAGGAAAGCGAACGTGGGTCTATAACATATATTTCGGAATAATTGTTGCACAGCCACGGCACAATGGCATTTGCAAAGCTGTCCTTTAAAATGAGGAGCGACCTTCCCGTGCCGGCATCTGTAGTTATCTTTGTTAGCGCGTTGTCACCGTCTATGAATATCATGTATTTATTGGTGCTCTGTGTGCTTTCTGCTACGACCGGTATATGCACTCCGCCGGTCATTGAAAGGTTTTTGTATATAACAGCCTCGGTATTTACCTGCGGCATGAAATATTCGACCGAATCGGGATATTTTTTAAGCGCACCGTTGACCTTTGAGTCCAGCGTTCCGACAAAGCCCTCCACCTTGCCCGACGGCGTGCCTATATCGACCGGTGAAAAGCCGGCAGCAGCGGCAAACCCTATATACCCGTAATATGCACCGCGTGCAGTCCAGTGGTGGTCGGTACGGAAATAAAGATATTTGTCGGTATGCTGAGAAATATTGCCGTATACGTCGACCCCTGTGGCATCTGTGAGGCGCTCATAAACATACTCTATTCCATGTTTTTGTGACTTCTGCTTTGACTGATTGTATTCTGCCGGAGCGTAAAATTCGATAGCAGACGGGATGAGGACATTATATACCTTTGTATCGGGCAGCCTGTCAGCCAGCCGGTTTATGACCGCAGCATATTCACCGAGCTTTTTATAGCTGTTGTCATAGACCTCCATTGCCGATTTGCCGCTTAAAATCGTATAGCCGTATACGTCTGCTTCGTCGTATTTTTCCCAACCGTTTTCCTTTGCATCGCCCGTTTTGTCCTCCGGCTCCTGAACCGTATCGGATGATGCCGCGTCGGGCGACGGCTTGTCGGTATTGTCGTCCGTTTTTTCGGCATCTTCGGGCATATTCTTAATGACCACTATGCCGTCGTCGCGTGACCTTAAGCCCGAAAAGATATTTTCACGCCTGCCGTTGGCTGATATAAGGAAATCCCTCATCGGGAACTGATCGCTGTAATACTTTTCAAATGCGGTCTCATAACTGCCGTCAAAAATGGAGCGGAATGTGAATTTTGGCTTCTGCGCCAGCTCGCGGCGTTCCTTTTCTGACACCTCACGGTCCTTGCCGAAAAGGCTTGCAGCGGCTATTACAAACAGCGGCACAAGTACCACCGCGATAGACAGAAGGTATATTTTTTTGATCGTATTTCTCATATATACCGCCTCGCTTAAAATCTGAAATAAAGGAACGGGCTGTTCGTAGCGCCGATAAGCGCTGCAATGCATAAAAACATCAGTACCGCATTATAGATCACGGTGAGCGAAGCCTCCGCCACGCCAAACCGCAAATCGTGCCTTTTCAGCTTCCCAAACATTCCTTTTACAAACGGTCCTACCGGCAGGCAGCCTATTATGGCTATTATAATGAATGGAATGTTGTTGTAAAGCATTGTAAGGTGCACCCGGTCGGCAAATGCGTGTCCCGAAAAGCCGAACATTATTGATAAAGCCTGTCCGAGTTTCGGAAACGACTCAAAATAGAATATCGTCCAGCCGATGTACACGACAAGCAGCGACCAGATATGCCGCAGTATCCGCGGAAGCTTTTGAAGCAATCTGCCAAGGACAAACTTTTCAAGCACAAGTATAAGAAAATAATAAAGGCCCCACAGCACAAAATTCCAGCTTGCACCATGCCACAGCCCGGTAAGCGCCCACACTATAAACAGGTTGAGCACCTGACGGGCTCTGCCCCTCCGGTTTCCTCCGAGAGGTATATATACATAATCCCTGAAAAACGTACTGAGCGTTATGTGCCACCGCCGCCAGAAATCGGTGACCGAAAGCGCTGTATACGGATGCATGAAATTTTCGGGATATTTAAACCCGAACATTCTGCCCATGCCTATCGCCATATCGGAATATCCGGAAAAGTCAAAATATATGTAAAACGAATAAAACAACATGCCCATTATGACTGAGAACACCGGCGCAGAGGAAAGGTCTCCGCCTATAAATGTCTTAACCAGTCCATATGCGTAATCGGCAATAAGCAGTTTTTTCGCAAGTCCCGTCACGAAACGGCGCAGGCCCTTTGCAAAGCCGGTCACACTGATCGTGCGCTTGTCTATCTGATCCTCAATATCGGTAAACCGCACGATGGGTCCGGCGACGAGCTGGGGAAACAGCGAAACATACATCATAAAGCCTAAAAAGCCAGGCATTTTTTTGACGTCGCCGCGGTACACATCTATAGTAAATGACATCGCCTGAAATGTGTAAAACGATATGCCTATCGGCATTTTTATTTGCGGCACCCCAAGCGACAGCCCGGTAATACCGTTAAAGGTCGAGACCAAAAATCCGCTGTATTTAAAGGCAACGAGTATACATAGACTTACCACGCAGCCAAACGTCAGAAAGACCTTTGACGACGGTTTGCCTCTGCTTTTATTTATAAAAACGGCGCAAATGTAGTTTGCCGCTATGCACAGCAGCATAAGCAGCACAAAGACCGGCTCGCCCCATGCATAAAATATGAGCGACATGACGGTCAGAAGAACATTTTTAGCCTTTATACCCGGAATAATGTAGTACAAAAGCAAGGTTGACGTCAAAAACAAAAATACAAAAACAGGACTTGAAAAGACCATACCGCACCCCCGAAATGTGGCATTTGTTGTGTTACAACACAACCTGATTTAATTATATCATTGTTATGTAAACTTGCAAGCAATAGAACGGTTAAAAAAGTTTACATAATTATTACTAAAATTACATGTAAAACGGAACGTGCCCACTGTTTTCACAGTGGGCGCGTTCCGCTTAAAGGAAATAAATATAATGAAAAGGCGTCAGCAAATTTAAAGCGGTCTTAATCGACCTTCAAAACGACCTTACCTACGTTTTCACCGCGATAAAGTATATCGTGAGCGGCTTCCGCTTCGGTTATAGGCAGTATCTTATATATAGTCGGTCTGACTTCGCCGCTTGATACCTTTGGCCATACTTTTTTGACCAGCTCGGAAAGTATCTGAGCCTTGACCGCAGGTGTTCTTGAGCGCAAAGTGCTGCCTATGATACGGACGTTTCTTACATATATATTTTTGAGATCTATCGATGTTTCTCTTCCTGCAAGCGCCGCTATCATGATCCAGCGTGCACCGTGGGTAAGATACGGCAGGCATCTGCCCATCACTTCGCCGCCGAGACAGTCAATGGCTACATCGACCGAGTGGCCGTCCTCCAGCTGCTGCTTCAAAACCTCTACAATATCCATTTCATCGGTATTGACAACTACATCAGCACCGAGGTGTGTTATCGACTCAGCAATTCTTTTGTTCAGCACGGTCGTGATGACACGGACGCCGAACGCTTTTGCCATAGGTATTACAACGCTTGCAAGACCGCTGGCACCGGCATTCATAAGGAGCGTGTTGCCGCTTTCAATCTTTCCCTCCCAGAAAAGGTTCAGGTAAGCGGTGGCAAACGCCTCAGGCATTGCGGCAGCCTCAGCCATTGAGCAATTCTCAGGCACGGGCATGAGCATATCATACTTGACCGTTACATGCTGGGCGTATCCGCCGCCGCCGAGCAGTGCACAGACCTTATCGCCCGGCTTCCAGTCCGACAGCTTTGCCGCGGTCGCTCCGACCTTTTCAACGGTACCGGAGATTTCAAGTCCCATCCAATCGGGGCATCCGGGAGGTGGCGGATAGTCGCCCTCACGCTGCATAAGATCGGCACGGTTAAGTGCTGCATATTCTATTTTAACAAGTACATCCTCGTCTGACATAACGGGATCGGGAACATCGCTCCATACGAGGCTTCTTTTATCGTCATCCTTGACCAATATAGCTTTCATTATTCCACCTCAAATTTCGTCAGTTTATGTTATCTCTTATTGCCTTGGTGGCACGCAGCTTGGGCTGCTCCTTTGAATTTATCGGTCTGTAGCTCTGCACGCAAAGATATGTACATACGCCGAGCTGCGGTCCGAACAGTCTTATAAGTTTTGAGTATTTGCCGTTTGCAAGAAACAGGAAATTTGCTTTCAGTTCTTTTTTCATTCTGTGAATGATATTGATGTTGGCGTACATCTGATCCTCGGTATAAGAACCGTTCACGATTTTTACTATGTCCGCTCCCCTGTCCTCAATCGCGTGAGCGACCTTCATGGTCTCATCCTCATCAAAAAACTCATAGAAATGAACCGACATCAGCACCTCGCCGCCGCGGCTGTGTATCTTATCTATCAGCTCGCGCTGCCGCTTTACAGCTTCCTCGTCATAGGTGATGCCGTACTTTTCCTGCTTGTACATGTCGCCCATGACATCGCACAGCTTTGCACCGGCTTTAAGTCCCATAAGAAGATACTCTTCACACTCTTCATCGGTATATCCTGTGCTTTCCGAATTGCGGTAACTCGTAATGTATATCGGCTTATCGCCGCAGTGACTAAAGATAGATTTCAATGTTTCGATGCTGCGGTACTGTTTTTCCAGATTTTCCAGCTGTATTCCGAAAGCCTCGGCTCCGTCGTAAATTGAATCAGTTATTATGCAGCACGCCTCCTCAGGCGTTTTTGCCTGGACCATAGCAGTAAGCAGCGGCTTACTGTGTCCGATAAATGAGATTTCATTATTCATTATATTATTTCGCTTCTTTTCCTTTAAGTTCTGTCGCGTGCTATTACGCGTCCGCCGTCTATAAGTATGTTTACACCGGTCGTAAACGCGCTTTTATCAGACGCCAAAAATAAGCATGCATCTATTATTTCCTCAGGCTCAGCCGCTCTGCCGAGTGCGGTTTTCATATTTGCCATACCGGGCCTTGTAAGCACCGGACCGGGAGAAACGCAAACACAGCGCACGCCGTACTGTGCTCCGTAGAGGGCGACCGACTTTGTAAGTCCTATCATAACGCCGCTCTTTGCCGCGGAGTAGTCAACGCTTTTGGCGCATCCTTCAGCACCGGTCACAGAACCTATATTGATTATAACGCCGCTTTTCTGCTCACGCATATATTTCATAACGGCATGATCAAAATAGAACTGCGCTTTTAAGTTTACGTCAATGCCCCAATCATATACCTCAATGGGCACATCCGGGAACTCTACCTCATTTGCCACGCCGAGTATCCTTACTGCGGCACCGCCGGCAAAGTTTATCATCACGTCGATGGTGCCGAAGGTTTTAACAGTATCGGCACAAACCTTGCATATTTCATCATAGTGTCTGACATCACAGACAGCGGTAAGCGTTGTGCCGGGGTGAGCCTTCTCAATTTCGGCTGCTGCGCTTTTGAGCGCATCACCGTTTATATCGACCATGACGACCCTGCCGCCCTCGTCTGCAAAGCGCTGACTGAACAAAAGTCCCATGCCGGAAGCGGCGCCGGTAACTATTGCCGTCTTATTGGAAAATTCCATAAAGCCTCTTACTTCCTTTAACGCAAATTATATTTAATTTCCCTTTGATATAATTATATCGGATTTTTAAGTTTGGTAAATAGTAAAACCGATTTTCATTTGATATTTTCGAGCTAAATTTTGAGTAATATATTAACGCTCCTGCGATACTCTGTCGGCGACATTCCGGTAGCCTGCTTGAAGGTCCGGCTGAAATGATATACGCTGCCGAAGCCGCAGCTTTCGGCAATGTCGCTTATTAGCTTTTCGTCCTCCAGAAGCAGCTGCTTTGCCAGCTTTATCCTCATATCGATAAGGTACTGCTTCGGCGATACGCCGAAGTTCTGTGTAAACATCCTGCGGCAGTATGTCTCGCTTATTTTAACGCTTGCCGCTATCTCACTTACGGTCAAAAACGGATCCGACAGATTCTTTTCAATATAATCCGCAAGCTCTTTAGTGAGATAATTCACATTATTATCGGTTTCGGAAATCGTCGAAAGTATATCGTAAAACACGCTCATTGATTTTGCGCGGTACTGACTCTGAAGATATATTCTCTTTAGCTGCTCAAACTTTTTCACCAGAACATCAGGCTTTTTCAGCTCGATAGTTATAAATTCATCAAACAGATCGTCTCTGTCACATAAGAAGTTCATTACCGGGAAATAGCCCGTTTCATAACCGTGAAGATAATACGATGAGCCTTTTGGTATAAGCACGGCATGATTCTTATCTGATACTATGGTCTTTCCGTTATGGTAGTAACAGATCATTCCGGATTCACAGAATGACAATCCGTAGCAAGGTCTGTTTTTTATCTCATATCTTCTGCCGTTCGGTGAAAAAACCGTAAGGACCTCGTTTATGTCGATAACTGTCATGTCGTTGAAAGGTTTCAAGTCAACTACTCCTTTCCGCTGCGCTGCAAGGCACATATGATTCAAACATCATACCGTAAACTGCATCGCTTTTGGGCTGCCGCAAAATCACGGGAAAAACGGCATATTAATTTTCTTTGAGTTCCGATGCTTTGGGGCTGCCTGTCTGATTTTACAGAGACAGGGGCTTTGCCGCTGCCGGCAAAGCCCCAAAACGTCAGCGAACACACTTTTTGCTGTTAGTATAAATCACGAACGCCGCCGCTGCAGCAGACACAATGCCTGCTATGGCAACAGCTATCGGCGAAACGCTGCGATCACCCGTCTCGGCACCGCCGGCGGCGCTTCCGGTATAACCGTCAAGCACTATTGACGCATCGTCGAAATAGATGTCGTTTCCGGCACCGGTAGCAATACCGTAATACTTGAACTTGCTCTCGGCCTCTATCCATATCTGCTGCCACTCTCCGACCTTAAGGTCGCCTACCTTGGCGATCTCCGCAACGGTCTGATAGTTGGCAATGCTGATAAAGTTGTTGAGTCCGACAAGTGTTATGACATCGTTGGGATTTGTAACATTGGTCGGTTTTACATAGATCGAGAACTTATACTTGCCGCCGATATCCAGAGCGTTGTCAAGAGAGCGAATGAGCGTAAACGCCTTGCTTCCCGTCTTTCCTGAGTTGCGAAGCAGAGATCCTTTGCCGCTGTGGACATTTGCAGGATCAAAGCCTTCAATCTCACTGTTATATATCGTATATGCTTCCGACATTGCAAAGAATTTTTCGTTGAGGTTGAAGTCCTCAAAGCTCTCGTCTATTCTTCCCAGTCTCCACTTGGCATATGCGAATACCACGTTTTCATCAAAGGTAAGTTCATCTATCTTTGTCTCGAATGATGAATCCGTGTACCAGCCGTCAAATATATATCCGGCGCGTTTAGGTGTGAAAAGATCGACATTTGCACCGACTTCACCGTTCATGAACTCGGTCGGCTGACCGTTGCTCTTAATGAACGCAACATATGAGCCGTAAACGTTTAGGTAGTCGAAATCAAGATTGGTCGTAACGGTCACACTTTCTATATAGAACTTGGCGTTGCCGTAGGCACCGATAGCGATATAGTTTGAATCCTCAAGACCGTTCTTATAGGTCGCATTGAATGTGAACGTGACCTCTTTCCACTTGCCGTCTGTCGCAGTATCGGCTGACAGATAGGTCGAATTGCTGTTGTTAGTCCACGTTGCCTTTTCGGTGGCGGTAGTCACGTTGAACTGAACGACGTCAGACTTGATCTCAAGCATTTTATACCTGATCTTAACGGTATATTTTGAACCCGGGAAGGCTCTCATACGGTTGACGCCGTCAGAAAGAGTAAATCTGGTAGTCGCCGTCGTGCTCTGGTTGCTGCCGTCGGCAAACGAATAGCGCCAGACCTTGTTCCCGGTCTCGGGATCAGCAACTATGCTCCAACGGTCTGAAGCATATTCAAGCTTCTTAAAGTATTCGGTAGGATACTGGTCGGCGGTAAGAACATTTTCATGTACTTTCCACTTCGCATATACCGTGCCCGAAACCGAAGGAGCTGAACTCTTATTAAGAGCCGTTTTAAAGTTGGGGTCAAGATACCAGCCCACAAACTCATGGTTTGATATCGAGGGATCAGCCGGCATATTGTCTATCGGCTCGCCCTTCTTGACCATTATTGGCTGAACTGTGTTGTCGTAATCAGGAACATTGGTCTTGAACGACAGCTCGACAAAACTGTCGTTGATCTTCCATGTGGCATAAGCGTCTATCTGACCGTGCTCAATGAGCATGCCCTCGTCAAGGCTTTCGGTTCCCAGTGCGGTGTCGAATTTCCATCCGAGGAAATCGTAGCCGTACTTTGAAGGTACAGGGAGAGCGCTTGCTCTGGTATTGTCCTCAACAAGGAGCGGTTCGCATGCGCTGCCGCCCTTTGAGTCAAAGGTTATAACGGTCTTGTCGCCCGATGTCGAATATGTCTTGACAACAACGTTATCAAAGTCTATATCGGTAGCATATTCGACCGGTATGCTTATCTCACTGTAATCAAATATCACAAGATTTTTAAGGTCATCAGATGTGCAGTAGAATGTGACATCTGCATGCTGCCAGCCGTTCGCATCGCCGCGCTTGAAAGAAGCAACGGTCGCGATAGGTCTCAGCCTGTTGCTGTTAGGCTCAAGGCAGGCAACACCTATCGATGTGGCATCATGGCAGTAGTTAAGGCGATAATCAAATGATACCCTGTAAATTCCGCCGGCGACCGTCTCGAACAGACGGCTTCCGTCATCTATTGCAAAACGGTAATATCCGTTGCGATTGCGGAAGTTCTTGACGTTGAAGAAGGTGTTTCCGTCCTCGGTTTTCAACTGTCCGCGTGAAACGTAATTGCTGCCGAGAGAAGTATCGTTATCGTCAAAGTTGGAATCGCCTGAGCTGTTTTCGCTGTATCTGTTTGCAGCATCAACGCTCCACTTGAATCCGTTTTCAAAGTCCATAACAAAATCAGGCACCGTAACATCGACCGCATAAGGTCTGATGTCAACATCGTCTATCCACACCTTTGCGGCAGGTGACGAAGCGTTGTCACGCACCATCAGAATAACATATGACTTTTCGTTATTTGATGCCGCCGAATATGTAAATACGGTTTCTGCATCGACCCACTTGCCTGCGTTTGCAGCTGTAACGATCACTTCTCCACCTGAGAGGCTGTCATTTTTAGTACCGCCGGTCCTGCCGACGCCGTCTATTGAAGACGAGCCGATCTTTATGCTGACGCCGTCAGCACTTACATTTTCAGCATAATATCTGAATCTCAGTTTATACATCTTACCGTCGGTAAGTGTAAGTCCTGAACCGGAGCCGACTGCACCCTCAAGACCGACATTGACTGTGCCCGTTACACCGCTCAGATCCGCAAGGAGCGCCGAGCCGGTAACACCGGGAGCGGCGTCAGACCTTGACAGTGTGACATCTTTGCCCGAAGTGTTGTTCGGATTAAAGATCCCGTCGCTGTCAAAATCAAGCAATACGCCGTCGTATTTCGCATACAGCTCGGTACCGTATACAGGAGCCGATACAAAGCGGTATGTAAGCGACTTGTCATACCAGCCAAGGAATGTGGACGATTTAACCTCCGGCAGACCGGCACCGAGACTGAGCGTAGTCTCTGATACTGTGCCGCGATTATTGAAGGTATAAGTCTTTTCCGGATCGCTTATTGCTGAAAGTGCGATATCATCAATATATATCTTGGACGAACCGGTGTAATCATAAACATTCATCATAAGGAGTGGGAACTGCGCGGTATCACCGGTGGTAAAGGTAAGCGATGCATCCTGCCAGCCTGATGTAACACCTGTAAATGTCATCTGGGTGTAAGGAGTCGCCGCCTTACCGCCTGATTTGCCCACGCCCTCAGCTACCGCGCCGCGGAACTGGACCTGAATACTGCTTGATGTGCTGGTCGGTATATAATACCTGAAAGCGAGCACATATTTTGTGTTTGACGCAAGCTCAAGTCCTTTTTCGGTCCCACTGACCGAGAGGAAAGCCATGTTGGTATTGTTTTTGTTGCCTGTAAGGTTCAGGTACATGACCTTATTGGTCGCTGAACCGGTAGGGTCATCGGTCACGGTATGCGGCGTCATGCCGCCGACCTGACCGAGCTTTGAATATCCGCCCTCGCCGTTATGCGGATGATAAAGTCCGGTACCGTCGTCAAAGGAAAGCACGTTTGACTCCCACACGGCGTAAAGGCTCGTATTGTCTCCGGCTGTCGTGTATTTCTGTGACAGATCCTTGTTGTACCAACCCTTGAACGGCATTGCAGGTATCGGCGCCTCAGGCGTCGGCAGAGCCGCGCCGTTTTCAAGCGAAACGGTCGTGACGCTGCCGGCATTATTGAGGTAATATACGCTTCCTGCCGCGCTCAGATCAGATACAGCCAGCACGGTGACAAGTGATGCAACAATGCCCACTGCCGATATCATGCTGACGATCTTTGTAAATAATTTAGATCTCATGGTAAAACCTCTTAATAATTTTTATCAGTTATAAGCGGCTGTTGATTTACTTACGATCTCGTTCAAATTCTTTACTGCAGTGTCAACAAGATTGGAGACCGACTGGATCTTTGTTTTAACCTGTGCCGCAGGTGCGCCTGTAACAGGGCTTGTGAATGCCGTATCGTTTCTGCTGCCTATCGAAACGCTGCCTGCTTCATCAAAGCTGTAGAATTTTTCATCGGCAGGGTGATTGCCTATATCAAGGTAGAACTGGGTCGCATCAGCAGTTATGCAAAGCTGGGTAAGGTCATAGTTTTCATTATCGAGCCAGTAGCGGATGAAGTACGCTCCTGCATCCGGATTCTTGGCACCGGCTACGATACCGTACATACGGTAGTTTGAAGAAAACATCTGCTTACCGCCGATATCAACGGTCGGCAGATAAACATATCCTATGTCATCAGCAGACATTTCCTTGAAATAGCCTTCCTTACGGAGTCCGAAAGAATCGGTTATAACGATACCAGTAAGGCCCTGCATAAATTTCTGATAGCTTCCTCCGAGTAAGCCCTCATCTCTGACATCGGCATACCACTGATACGCCTTTACAAGGTTCGGATCGTTTACATTGTTTGAGAAAATTCCGGTCTTGTAATCGTATTTGATGAATGCCGTGTCATATATAGCGGTTATCATCTGAGGCGTCATCATACCGCCTTGATAGTTGCTGCCTATGGATTTGACATCCTTGAGCACCTTCTTGAGGTTGTCAAGGGTCCATTCGCCCTCATCATAGTATTGCTGAGGAGTCTTTATGCCGTTTTCTTCAAACAGGTTCTTATTGTAGTAAACGAAGTCGGCACCGACCCACGGTGAGCCTATTGAGTTGAGCATATAGATGTCACCATTGAAGGTGCTCCTTGCTATCATTCCCTGATCCCAGAACGGCTCGTTAAGATCGATGGTCGAGCACTTGTTGATAGGCTGCAAAATCTGCATCGTAAGCGGAAAAGACTGATCACCTTCATTTGAAAGACAGACATCCGGGATATCGCCTGATGCAATTTTGGCCTGAAGGTTCTGAATATAATTTGACTGAGGAACCATAAACAGCTCGACCTTTATGCCGATATCGTCATTTATCGTGCTGAGCGCAAGCGCACCCTCGGACTGAGTATGGTCACGCCATGTAGCAAATCTGACTGTAGAGCCCTTAATGCTCTCCGGCATGCTTGCATACGGATCCCAATCCGGATCGGCATACTTTGAATCGGCAGCAACGTCCTTGCCCGGAACCTTTATGGCTCCCGATGAGTTGCTTCCGGCAGAAGCGGCAGCACTGCCGCCGCTGCTTGAATCTTTGCCGCTGCCGCTACATCCGGCAAGAGCTCCGAGGATCGTGCAGGCGATAAACAGTGAGCTTATAACTTTTTTAAATGATATTTTCATATGCTGCTCCATTCTTACCCTTACAACAGGGGTAGCTGTGTGAGATTATACTGTTTATAACAAATACTGCCGCCGCCGCAAATGCCAGAGTTATGAATACGACCGCCGGAACACTTGAGTCACCGGTCGAAGAACCTGTATAGCCCGTAAGAGCGACATTAAAGTCGTCAAAATACATATCAGCTCCGCCGACCGTCATAAGTCCTATGTAGTTATCCTTAGCGGTAAATGTATAAGTTATCCTGTTCCACTCTCCGACCTTAAGATTTCCGTAATCGATTATCTTTTCGGTGGTGTTCGGCTTGGTAAGTCTCGTGTTAACGCTTACACCGGCAAGCGAGATCGTGCCTGCTGAATCGGTAACGCTTGTGGGCTTGACATAGAAGGTAAGAGTATACTGGCCGCCCTGTTTCAGCATTGACGAAGTGTCGCGGCAAAGTGCAAAGCTTCTTGTTGCGGTCTGCGTACCGTCACGGAAAATGGAGGTGCTTCCGCTTCTTATACCCTCTGCCTTATATGTAGGAGAGTCGGGTGTATTGAAGCTGTAGCAGGTTGCAAGGACCTTAACAATATCACTCGGCAGGTTTTCAAATCCTTCATTTACATTGCCTATAAACCATTTGGCATACAGCGTCTTGGGATTTTTGTCAAATTCATTACTGCTGCACGGCGTCATGTACGACGCATCCTCATACCAACCTGCAAAGGTATAGCCTGCCTTTGTAAGCTCGGGGAATCTGAAGGTGTCGCCCGGATCGCCGAAAGCAGGATCAGCCTTGATATCGCAGCCGGTCTCAAATACGACCGATGTGCTGCCGTAGTTGGACGAATGATCGCTTACGGTCTTAAACACGACATTGTCGATATCAAGCTCCGCGGCGCCCTTAATTGAAATATTGAAAAAGCTCAGGTTATTGGTATTTGCCTTTGCAGTCATAGATATCGAGGCCTTCTGCCATGCAGATCCGCCTGACAGACGTCCCGTTATTTCTTCAACGCTGGTAGCAGTGGCCCAGGCGTTGCCGCTTGCCGACTGCATGAAAAGTGCTTTGAATGTCGAATCAGAGCTTTTCAGGCGATAATCAAACTCAACTATGTATTCGTTTCCGTGATAGCCTGCAAAAGATACGCCGGCATTGTTGAATACCGTTCTCGAATCAGAGGTTTTGTTATCGCCGCGATACTTCATGTAGGTGTTTCCGTTCTCGGTCACAAGTTCAAAAGCCTTACCGAGCAGCGAGGCATTGAAATTCTCAAAATCACATATCCAGTCCTCAGACTGCCACTTGGCGTAAAGCGTAATACTTTCGTTGCCGAAAACCGTTTCGGTATACTGATTGTACAGCTGCTTATCGGTGAACCAGCCGACAAAACGTCTGGCGGTCACCTTGTCCGGAACAGGAAGTATAAGTTCTTCGCCCGGATAGCCGTAAATGGTGTTTACCTTGCCGAAGTTGTTCTCAAAGAATATGGCAACCGCACCTTCAGGTACAGTATCGCTGAGTTCACTTATAAGGACATCATCAATAAGTATCGATGCAGGAACGTCATTGGCGCTTCCGCCGTCGGGCAGACCGCTGAGACCGAAATACAACTTATCGGCTGAAATGTAATAAATCTCGTCGGTGTAAAGGGTGTCACCTGTGGTGAAGCTGCCTGTTACGGTGATCCAATCTGTTCCTGATTCTCCGGTAACATTGTTCCAACGGTAATTAAAGCCGCTGATAACAAGCTTTGGACGGGCGGGATTATAGACAGACTGGCTGCCCTGCATTAATTTAAGCTCCCCGCCCTTCATACCTGGCAGTACCTTGACCTTTGCGCTTATTGTGTAGGTCGTTTTAGCTTTTAATCTGAATGCTTTTGAACCGGTCGCATCGTACATACCCAATTCTATATTGTTGGTCGAGCCCTTTGGTGACGAAAACTTAATGCAGCTGTTTGAAGGATCGTCCGGATCGGCAATAATGCTGTAGGCATTATTTGAACTGTCGGTTACTCCGCTCTCATTAAATCCTAAAAATGTTGCATTATATTTTGCATAAAGATATATGTCCTGATCGGGATATTCGGTGATCTTATTCTTAAATGTAAGATCGGTATACCAGCCTTCAAAGAACATTGACTGTTCGGGACGTACAGGTCTCGGAATTGCTGTACCTGCCGCGCAGGTTTCCTTAGTGATTATTCCGCTATTGTTTTTTGTTACAGTTATGACCGAACTGCTCCAACGCGCATAAAGCGTTGTGCCGGTGCTTGTTAACTGATATTCGTAACCGACATAACCGGTCTTGCATTCGGGATCGGTGTACCATCCCGCAAGGGCTTTGTTCCCGTTTTTAATGTCCGACGGGAGAGTCACCTTTGAGCCTATCTTGCCGAGCACCGGTGCGGCATAATCGCCGCCGTTGCTCTCAAAACGTACGGCTCCGACTCCGTCTTTATATCTTACCTCTTTGACTGTAACCGACTCAACGGTAAATGTATTGGGCTGATTATCACTGCCGCTTGCAGTAAGGTAGAGCCAACCGTCGGCAACTCCCTTATCGGTCGAATTGAAAACAGCGGTGTAATACTGCCAATCGCTGTTTACAGCGGTCAGATTATCGGTCCAGCCTATACAGCACACAGTGTGCCATGCGCCCTTTTCGCCGGGAGCCTTATGCTTATCCTGTGACTCCGCAGTCGTTGCGCTTACGGCAAGCGAAGCGCTTTTACTCGAAAGGGTCGACAACTTATATTTAACGGTGACGGCATAGGTCGTGTCCTTCAAAAATTTGAAGTAACCGCCGTTATCGGCATCGTATACCGCGAGCAGCTGTCTCCAGCCTGTGTTGGTATCCGGCTTAACATCGGCCTTAGTAGTAAAATGTGCGCCGTCGTCAGCTACAAATGAAAGCTTACCCTTATCTTCAGAGCTGTGAGCAAACACCTTGTGATCCAAAGGATTCCATTTCGTACCGTCAGCCGATTTGAAGTCGAAAACAAACTCGTTATTGAGATCCTCGCCGTTATCGCCGACACGGTCTATATAGAAGTTATCAAAGTAAACCGTTTCGTCACAGTTCGCATTCGAATTGACCTGTAAATAGAGGTGATCCGCTCCGTTCATATTGGCAGGAGCCGTGACCGTGACCTCGGCGTGGAGCCACTTTGAGTCTGAATCAAGTTTGTATACCTTGCCGTCAGACATCAGTGTTCCGTTTTCTGCGGTGATCTTAAAGTTTGAGAAATCGGTCGCAAGGACAGTCTTTCCCGGAGTTATGACATTGCCTTTTGAATCGGCATAGTCTATCATTTTGCCTCTGAGCAGTCTCAGTTGAATAATGTTATTCGCGCTGTACGAGCCGGCCTTGACCTTATAGTCAAAGGATATGACATACTGCTCGCCCGACTGCATTGAAAATGCGTTGGTCGCAAGGCGGTCGGCTGTGGCGCTGTCGTCCTTGCCTATTTCAATGCTGCGTGAGGTTCCCATTGAAGAATTAACAAATACCACCCTATTGCTGCCGTTTTCCGGATCGGAAGTATATCCGTTATACTTCATGGCTGCATCATAGAAGCCGGACACACCGCTGTTATTATCAAATGTCAGCCTTACTGTCGATCCTGTAGGCGTATCGCCCACCCTGAAGGCGCTTGTAACGCCGTTTAAAGCGATCGCACCAAGCGATACTATGAGGAGGGCAGCGCACAAAATACTGATCGCTTTATGAAGTTTTCTTAAATTCATCATATGCTCTCCTTTATTCCTGCACTCTTGTGACGCGCCAGGTGCCGGTTGCATCCTTTGCATACTGCTTCATACCTTTCAACTGATATATCTCTATCCAGTCGATATAGTATGTACTTGAGTTTTCCCACTCCCAAGGATCGTCCGAAGGTGTACCGCCGCGTTCGTTAGCACCCTGTGTCGCACCTATTCTAAGGTAAAGCGGCTGATCTATTACCATCTGCTCCGCACCCTCTCTTATAGACTGGGTAACATAGTCAACACCGTCGCAGGTGAACTTGACGGTCTTGCAGTCAAGTGCCCAGTATCCGTAGGTATGGAAATCAAGCCAGAAGCCGCGCTCGTCAAGAGCATAGTACTTATTATTGACGTGTATTGTCTTTGCGCCAGGATCAAATTTGTAGACTGCGTTGTTAGGCCATGCATATGTGTTGCCCTGGATCCATGTACCCTCACCGAAAGCCTCCTCAAGGTCGATCTCGGTGTGATAATACTCATCGCCATTCAATGCTATTCCGCCCATCCAGAACGCAGTCCAGAAGGATCTGCCCTTCGGATGGAGTGACGATATTTCAAGGTATCCGTACTGGTACGCAAAATGGTCTCTCGTATCCTGACCGCCGCCGTAGTATGCATCAGCTGTTTCTATTGACTCATATACAAGACAGCTGTCCTTAACGTAGTTGTTTTTGAGCTTAGAGCTGCCGCGATACGGCTGTTTTCCGGTTATTACGTTTTTGGCATAAGCGGTCTCGTCCCATCTCATATACCAGACCGGATCAAAGTCTTCACCCTCAAACTCATCCTGCCAGGTTAGTTTCAGATAGGTCGAAGAATCATAATTCTTGACCGTTTCCTTATAGTCTCCCTCTGCTATGGACATTGAATCGGTTATGACTTTATTATTCTTCACCATATCGGTAAAGACCGTAACGGCAGCTGATGTGGCATAAGGGCTTCCGCCGTTTATGTATATCTTTTTGCCTTCAATGCGTATTTCGTACTTTTCCTTGTCAGCTATTACGTTAACGCCGTCACGCTTACAGTTACCGATTATAATTTCACATTCCGAAACAGGGGTCTGATCAAGCTCATAAGATCCGTCGTTTCTTGCTACCTGATCCTTTATTTTTTCGATCTTATAGCCTGTGCTTTCATGCAGATAATCGATAAGCTTCCCGGTCTCTACCTCGGTAAGATAGCCTACATTATATATGGGACGGATAATTTTGATATCCTTCAGCTTATCGGTGCCGCATATGGTCACAGAGGCGCTGACAGGTGCATTGTATGTGTAGCATATGCCGCCAGCCATCTCGGTCGTACCTTCCTTGAGATAAGTCTCGGCGAAATACTTAGCTCCCTCGGCGACGCTCTCATCGGAGTAGCCGACTATACAAACGCTGTTGTCGATAAGGCATATCGCATAATCTGCGCTTTTACCGGTGGTATACTTTTCAAGTATCTCGGCAGCCTTTTTAGACTCCTCACGGTTGGTATCGCCGACAAGTATCTCGAGCCACTCGCCCTTTTCGGTAGAGTCATCGATACAGCTCATTTTAATATCGAGCTGCTTCTTTGCCAGACGGTAAATGTTTAAAGCCGCGTCTTTTACCGTCGCACTGCATTCAGACGAGCGGATAATTCGGTACGCCGGTTTGTTGTCCGCATCAAACAGCGATATTGCCTGCTTCGATATGTATACGTTTCTGATATCGTCGGCATCGACCTGATCGCTGCCTGTTGCATTGCTGCTCGTGCTGCTCGTGTTTCCGCCTGAGTCATTACAGGCGGAAAACACGGTTATCATCATTACAGCAAGCAAAATAACGGCTAATGATCTTTTGAATAAATTCATAAGCTTTTTCCTTTGCTAACAGTTTGTGGTTTTATATAACATTCACAAAATCAAATCGTTTGCGACCCGATTTATGTATATTATATATTTTTTTCCTGCTCAAGTCAAATCCCAAAAGTCGTTTACAGATATTTCCACCTCTTTGCCGCCCTCGCCCAGCTCCAAAAGGCTGAACGGATCGTCGGCAGCAACGGCGGTCTTACTCATAAGGTTTAAAATGTCAACACTCGGTTTCTCGTATTTCATCATTTTTTTACTCCTTATCAGTAGTTGGAAACGCTGGCACCGCTCGCAGCATAAGCGGACTTAACGGTGTCATACGATCCCTGTCTTACATAAAAGTACTCATAGGTATCGCCTGTCTTGATATAGAACACAGAAACAAAGTTTGTGCCCTTAAGGCTCTTCTGCTGCCCGTCCTTTGTAAGTCCGGTAAGTATCAGCTGATAATCATTGTAGCCGTCGCCTTCATCGTATATGACTTCATTCATACCCAGCTTTTTTACAGCAACCGACTTTATAAGACCGGCACTTGTGTTGCTGATATCGTACCAGCCTTCGGCGACGGTATTTTTTTCGGGAGCAATTATGAAACCTGCCTCATCGGCGGCATTGACCTTTGCAAGGTAATCATTTTCAAGATGCGCTCTGAAACGGAGGCCTGCTGAAACATAATCCTCGCCTGCTCCGCTCTCACCGCGTATCGAGCTGTAGGCATTACCGACAGCATTGCTGTAAATAGAGGTATCGTCACCGATCTTCTTGATCTTTATATCGGCAAGCGAAATGTCGGTTGCCATCTTTCCGCCGTCAAACGAGTAGCAGAGCATAAGAACATCAAGCGGTGTATTCTCACAGGTTGAGCAATTTGTGATAGTCGGGACGGTAAACTCAGCGTTATATGTTGTCCATTCACCATTATTATAGGTAATATTGTTCTTGATAACGATATTGCCGGCTTTGTGACCTGGCTGACCGATACCGTTCTTATCGACAAGATAGAAGCGGAGCGAGCCCTTTTCCTCTTCCTTGGAAAGCTTGATGCTGAACTGAATGGCGTATTTGCCGGCTGTTACTCTGTAGCCGTCGGTCTTTCCGGCGCCCGGGGTAGCCGAGAGTGCCAGTTCAACCCTGAAGGAAGCAGTACCTGCATCCTTTATGTTAATGAAGCTCTTATGTGTCGCGTCGCTTCCGAACGAATAGGTCGAATTAGTAGTGGAAGCGTTCTTTGATGCCTGTATGGTATAGTAAACGTCAAGCTCACCGTTGCTGAAATCCCACGCTGCGGCATCGGTCGGATATTTTGCGTATATCTTGCGGATGCCTTCAGCCGACCAATCGGTGATCCTGCTGCCTCCGGCGTCGGTCCAGTACATCGCACCCTCGCCAAGGCGGTTCTGCGGCAGATAAGGAGCGGTTCCGCATTCGACCTCTTTATAGGTAACTACATTATCAACATTCTCGGCTGCAACAAAGCTGCCCTTGCTTACGCACATAACCGAAGCGTCCGACGAGGGAATCTCGGTATAAACAGCGCCGCTGTTTATATCTGCAAAGTACTTGCCGGTCTCAATAACATAGCTGCTGTCGGCATGGTAAATATCAAGTGTGCCGTCAAAGCCGTATTCCGCTATACGGGACAGTGACTTTTCGGTCGAATCCTTAACAGTAACGGTCACTTTCTCAATAAGGAACTGAACACAGTCGTCGGTATTCATAACTATATTGAATGCATTTTTAAAGCCCGCGCTTATCGCAAGCCACTTGCCTGCCATGGCGCTGTCCGCAACTATATCGGCAGACATATAACGCCATTCGCCGTCAAGAATTATGTCTGAATCGGTTCCCTCGGGGGCGCCGGTATCACGGTTGATAATATCCTTTGCTACAACGGTCAGAGCTCCGTCGATACGATTGTCGCTGAGCGTCGCGAGACCGAGGGTAAGCTGCGGATCGTTTGCATACGGATCCTCCTGTAAAATGGTACTGTCTGCATTTCCTCTGCCGCTGTTAAGGAGCTTATACTTCACTGTAACGCCGTACTCTTTTCCTGCGACCATTTTAACAAAGCGGCTGCCAAGCGTCCCCAAATGATCGGGATCGCCGACAAGATATGCGGCACTCATAGTACCGTTCTGATATTCCTCGCTGCGTCCGGATATAACGGTAAAACCGTTTTCACCGGTGCTGTGTGCAGTGCGGACCACATTTACCCTTGAAAAATTCGCCCAGTTACTATTGGAAACATCCGATTTGTCATCAAAGATTTTAGTGCCGTCCGCACCAATGAAATCATAGGCAGTAGCGCTTAATTTTGATACTTCAACAAAAACATTTTTTATAAGGTATCTTGCTCTGGAGTTCATATTGCTTGCAGTGCCGTAATAGCCGGCATATATTCCTAGCTTTTCATTGTTTGCAGCGTATTGGCTCTCATCGGCAATAAACTCAAATGTAAGTGTCGCATCATCGGTAGTCACATTTGCGGTATCAACATTATTACGGACACTCTTAAATGCCTTAAAGTCATTGCCTGCAATGCTTCCGCCTGTGGTCTGTCCCAGACCGATGGACACCGTGTTAACATTGCTCTCGTCAACGCTCTCGATTTTATAATTAACGGTTATTTTATATTTATAACCCTTCCTTATAATAACGTTGCCGTCGGGATTGTCCGCAGTAGCGTAATCGGCATCCTTAACAAGGAATGCACCGTAAGGCGTGTCGGTCTTTACCCACAGTCCGCTATGTGCCGAATCGACGGCGGTAGCGCCGGTAGGTCTGCCGGACTTAAAGTGCATACCCTCGCTGTCGACCTCGTAATTCATACGAAGCGCATATGTAAAGCCGTCGTTATCAAGATAGCCGTCAACAATATTTTCGGCTTCGTAGCAGCTCTCGCCGTCCTTCAGAAAATCGTATGTAAAGGTGCCGGCATATTTATCGACGACCCTGGCTGATGCTGATGGAACGATCAGTGCAGCCATCATCGTTCCTGCGGTCAAAACAGCCGACAGAAACATGGCAAAATATCTTTGCCCATTCTTCTGATGGATTTTCATGTTTTTCCCTCCGTAAATAGATATAGTTAGGTCCTCCCTGTCTATATGATACGTTAGAGGGAAACACAAGTAAATGCATAAATCAGCACTGTTTGATACTTCCGACACTAAAAACTCGCCATTATTTAGTCATATTATTCAAATCATCTAATTGTCAAAATTAAATTTATGCATTTTGTATAAATATTACGCGTCATACTGCTGCTTTTAAGCAATTTTCCTTTGATATAATCGACACAAAACATGCATAATCACTTATTTGTTAAAGCCAAAAATACAAAATGCCTGCACCGAAAAATATATCGGTGCAGGCAGGCTTTTTCACGCTTCAACTATTTTAACAATAATATCGGTCATTTTGCCAAGAGCCGATACAGGTATCGCCTCATAGATGCTGTGATAATTCATTCCTCCGGTCGAAATGTCCGGACAGGGCAGTCCCTCAAAAGAAAGTCTTGCTCCGTCAGTGCCGCCGCGAATCGCAGTGATAACCGGTTCAACACCGTTTGCCAGCATTGCCTCTTTCGCGCGCTCCACTATTTCCATGTGTTTTTCGATAATCTCGCGCATGTTATAATAGCTGTCGGTTATCTGTAATGAAAATGTACCGTCACCGTATTTATCATTAAGATAGGCTGCCAACCTGCTTACAAACAGCTTGCGGCCCTCAAATTTTTCACGGTCGTGATCCCTGATTATCATATGAAGCTCGGCTTTCGACTCGGTCCCGTTCACATAGGAAACGTGATAGAAGCCTTCCCTGCCCTCTGTATGCGCCGGAGTTTCGGCATCGGGCAGCATTGAAATGAATTCATTCAGATACAAAGCGGCATTACGCATCTTTCCCTTAGCCGAGCCCGGATGTGTATTCAGTCCGTAGACATTCAGTCTTACTGCTGCGGCGTTGAAGTTTTCGTACTCAATTCCGCCAAGCTCGCCCCCGTCTACCGTATAGGCAAAATCAGCGGCAAAGCGTTTGTGATCAAACCTGTCGGCGCCGCTGCCTATTTCCTCGTCCGGCGTAAAGCAAATGCTGACAGCACCGTGCTTTACTTCACCGTTTATAAGTCTTTCGCATGCGGAAACTATCTCGGCAACGCCGGCTTTATCATCCGCACCGAGCAGTGTCGTACCGTCGCTCACTATCATGTCCTCGCCTATGTAGCGGTCGTCGATCATGGGCAGATTTTTGCCGTCGTATTTTACTATCTTAGGGTTTACATTTTCACCCGGCGCGTCAGGTGATGTATCCATATGGGCTATAAGACCTATTACCGGCTCATTTTCAAAGCCCGGTGTTGCCGGAATATGACCGTAGACATATCCGTTTAGGTCGCGCTGGGCATCGGCAACTCCTATCATCCGCAGCTCTTCGGTCAGATAATCGGCAAGTACGAGCTGACCTGATGTTGACGGAAATGTGGTGCTGTCCTCATCAGACGCAGTGGCAAATGTAACATATTTCAAAAAGCGTTCCGTAACATTCATAAAATTATCTCCTTTTTGCTTTAGCTATAATTTTATCACATATTCTAAGTTCCCGCAACATATTATTCGGATTTTGCGGCAGACGAAATTTTAGTTTATCTGCGTAATGAAATATTGACGGACGTAGGGAACGACCTGTGTGTCGTTCCTTACAAAAATTCAATTAGCCATTTGTTTTTTGTACACCTATAAACTGAAATTTATTATATCTAAAAATAACGGTGGGAGTTTTGCTCCCACCGTTCAATCTGTCGGTAAACCTCAAAGTCTACTCTTTCGTCGGTTATGCTGCATTTTCTGTTTTTCCGCTGACATGCGCGGCGGAAAAACACCTTGTAAGCGAAAAACCGCAGAATATAGCGGTTTTTCAAGGACACTGGGGTGGTATTGGCGGGGATAGAGCGCAGTCCGAAAATCTTTGATTTTCGAGCGAGCGGCATTCCCGTCCAAAAGCGTGTCGACTTTTTCGACACGCTCAACGGTGGGAGTTTTGCTCCCACCGTTTTCGGATATATTAATCAACCCGATTGTTTTTTCTGCACCCATTTTCAATGCAACTACTTTTTCAGCGTTCTCATTGCGTTGAGTATTGCCAAAAATGCTACGCCGACATCCGCAAATACCGCAAGCCACATCGGTGCCAGTCCTAAAGCGCCAAGCAGAAGCACCGCCGCCTTGACCGCAAGGGCAAAAACTATATTCTGTCTGACGATGCGAAGTGTGAACCTTGAAATCTTCATTGCCTCGGCTATCTTTGCAGGGTCGTCATCCATAAGTACAATATCGGCAGCCTCAATAGCGGCATCCGAACCGAGAGCTCCCATGGCTATACCCACATCGGCACGCATGAGCACCGGCGCGTCATTTATGCCGTCGCCCACAAAGGCAAGCTTGCCGTCTGTCCTGTTTTCCGAAAGCAGTTTTTCCACCATATCGACCTTATCGGCAGGAAGCAGTCCGGCGTGGTATTCGTCTATCGAAAGCTCCTTTGAAATTGCCTCGGCGGTTTCCTTGCGGTCGCCGGTAAGCATGACTATTCTTTCGACTCCGCACTCCTTTAATGCTGCTATTGCCGCCTTTGAGGTTTCCTTTGGAGTGTCCGATATAAGCAGATAACCTGCATATTTTCCGTCACACGACACATGTATAACGGTGCCGGGAGCCGGGCATGCTGCAGGCGTAAGACCTATTTCCTGCATCAGCGCCGCATTTCCTGCATAAACAGTTTTACCGTCAACCTTAGCCTTGACGCCGCGCCCGGTGATCTCCGAAACATCGGCGACAGCGTCCATATTCACCGGCTTGCCGTAGGCGTTTCTCAGCGACACGGCAATGGGGTGATTTGAGAATGCCTCTGCGTGTGCCGCCAGATGCAGCAGCTGCTCTTCCGTGATATTTTCAGGGTGGATCTCGGTAACCGAAAACGTTCCTTTAGTCAGTGTTCCTGTTTTGTCGAAAACAGCCGTTTTCACCTTTGACAGCGTTTCAAGATAGTTTGATCCCTTGACGAGTATGCCTTTTTTGGAGGCACCGCCGATACCGCCAAAAAATGACAGCGGCACGGAAATAACCAGCGCGCAGGGGCACGATATTACAAGGAAGGTCAGTGCCCTTATCAGCCACGTCGGGAAATTAGCGATAAATGAGCCCGGAATAACGAGGGGCGGCAGCACAGCCAGGAGCACAGCGGCTATTACAACAGCCGGTGTATATATCCTTGCAAACTTGGTTATGAACTGTTCGCTCTTTGATTTGTTTTCGCTTGAATTTTCGACCAGCTCAAGTATTTTGGATACCGTAGACTCCCCGAAGGTATGCGTAACCTTTACCTTTATAACGCCGCTCATATTGACGCAACCGCTTATCACAGCGTCGCCGGCTGCCACCGCACGCGGATCAGCTTCACCGGTGAGAGCGACAGTATTGAGATCGGAGGTTCCCTCGGTCACTATACCGTCAAGCGGTATCTTTTCGCCCGGTCTTACTGTAATGATATTCCCTACCGCAACGGTCTCCGGATCGACCGGAACAAGCTCGCCGTCACGTTCTATATACGCGCAATCCGGTCTTATGTCCATAAGCGAGGATATCGACTTTCTGCTCTTTCCGACAGCAACACTCTGGAACAGCTCGCCGACCTGATAGAACAGCATTACAAATACCGCTTCGCGGTACTGCTCCTCGGTATCGGGAAAAAATCCTATACAAAGCGCGCCGAGTGTTGCAACAACCATAAGGAAGTTTTCGTCAAACACCTGTCCGTGCGATATGTTTACTGCAGAGCGCCAAAGAATATCATATCCTATTACAAAATACGGGACAAGATATATTGCCAGCTTCAGTATCTCCCATTTTCCGCCCGACGGAAGCAGGAATACATCTGCAAGCGTCGCAGCGACAAGCAGAACTGCGGCGGCTATTATTCTGTAAAGGTTTTTCCTTTGTTTGCGTGTCATTTTACAATCACCGTACAATCGGGCTCGATCTTTTTGCAGGTTTTTATGGCCTCTTTAAGTATTGCGTCAAATCTGTCATCATCAGCCTCAAGAGTCAGCTTCTGTGCAAGAAAATTAACCGAAGCGTCGGTGACTCCGTCAATTTTTTTAATGCCGTCCTCCATTTTCCGAGCGCAATTTGCACAGTCAAGATCCTCTAATTTAAATACCTTTTTCATAGTGATTACCCTTTCAGCCGTAAGGCATATGATTTTATAAATTTCAATTAAAACGCAAGCGTTTTAATGCACGGAATACTGTAGTGATATCGGTGATCGAACAGCCTGACAAAGTTTATTTTTCAAGTATATGCTCCATCCCACTGTTAAGTATGACACTGACATGTTCGTCGGCAAGCGAATAAAAGACAGTTTTGCCGCTGCGTCTTGACTTTATCAGATCCGACTGCTTCAAAAGCTTCAGCTGGTGTGAAATCGCCGATTGGCTGATACCGAGCAGCGTGGAGATATCGCAGACGCACATTTCGGCTTCAAGCAGCACATAAAGTATCTTGACCCTGGTGCTGTCGCCGAATATTTTGTAAAGTTCGGCAAGATCGTACAGGGTTTCATCCTCCGGCAGCATTGCCTTGACCGATCTCACGGTGTCCTCATGGGCATGTATATAATCGCAGACCTCTATGCCCTCATCGTAGTATTTCTTATTATCTTCCATCGGTTTTTCCTTTCGCATATCATATGAACGTTTGCTCATATGTTCATTATATCACTTGTTTTTTGTTTGTCAATAGGTTTATAAAATATTTCAGAAAATAAATTTTAGTTTATCTGCGTAATGAAATATTGACAGACTGAGCCGAACGACACTGGGGACTCGTTCCCTACAAAAATTCAATTAGCCATTTGTTTTTTGTACACCTATAAACTAAAATTTATCAGTATACGACGGTGAATAAATCTTACATACTGCTGTATGAATGTAAACCGGTCTTTCAGACCCGGTCAGCAGACTTTTTAAACATACCACAGGGTTTGGTTTTGTTATTCCGATTCCGGCAAAATCATCTCCACAACAAAAAAGCCGCCCACGCTTTCGCGTGGGCGGCCGATGTTGTCTTAATAAGACAGCAGATTACTGCTCAATGTATGCGTACTGGAAGTACCAGTATCCATACGGGCTGTGCCAGATTCCCTTAAGGGAAGTGCTCTGGAGCCAGAAGTCGTTGTAGTATGCCAGCGGAATAAACGCATAGTCATTCATAGCGATCTTCTCAGCTTCATGGAGAGCTTCGAAGTGCGCCTTCTTGTCGGCAACCTTTGACTTGTTTATGGCAGCGTCAAAGGCAGGGTTGTTGTACTTACCGTCGTTGTTGCCGTTGGTCGAATAGAACAGCTCGAGCATGTTGGAAGCGTCGTTGTAGTCCATTATCCAACCGTTACGGGCTATTTCATAGTTACCCTCACGGCGAGCTGATGTGAATGACGACCAGTCGACCTTATCGATGTTCATCGTAACGCCGATTTCCTTGAATGCCTGCTGAAGATACTCGGCAACCGGGACATGGTAGCCGGAATCGTTGGTCATATAGGTGAGGGTCGGCAGACCTTCTCCGTTCGGATATCCGGCATCTGCAAGAGCCTGCTTGGCTGCTGCGAGATTGGCCTCATGATCGGCACTGATGTAGGTATTGCCGTTGTTAGCCTTCTTTGCATTGTCGAAGAACATGCCCTCAGAGTCTATAATATTCGGTCCGACATAATTGTAAGCTGCGGTATATGTGCCCTGCATAATGGTGCTGGCAACATACTCACGGTCAATAGCAAGGCTGAGAGCCTTACGCACGTTGACATTGTCGAACGGAGCCTTGCTGAGGTTCAGACTGATATAGTAGGTTCCGAGAATGGTATCAATATAGAATTCGTCTTTCCTCTGCTCTTTAAGGGTCGGGATCTCCTCAGTCGGAACATCTTTGATCATCTGAGCGGTACCGCTGGTATAAGCGGCATAAGAAGCGCTGGAATCCTCAAGAAGCAGGAAGGTAAGGGTATCGGCAACTATCTTGCTTGAATCCCAACCGCCCTTGTAGTTCGGGTTCTTTTTGCAGACTATACGCTCACTCGGAGTCCACTCACTGATCATGAAAGGACCGTTGCAGATATAGGTTTCCGGCTTAGTTGCCCAAGCATCGCCGTTGGCTTCAACAGTAGCCTTCTGCACCGGGCTGGTGGTTCCGAAGGAGACAATTTTATCAAAGTAAGAGCACGGATATGCGAGCTTGATGGTAAGAGTCTTGCCGTCATCGCTTGCCTTTACGTTGAGAAGATTAGGATCAGGTGTAGTGGTAGGTTTGCCGTCTGCATCGGGATTGCCGCGAGCATCAAGGTAACCTTCTATCATTCCTGCGACAGTTAGAGCATACGGAGCAGCAACATTGGTATCTACGATACGCTTGAAGGTGTATTCATAGTCCTTAGCATTGAGCTCTGTACCGTCTGACCACTTAAGACCGTCGCGCATGGTGAAGGTCCAGGTAAGACCGTCATCAGATACGGTATACTTCTCTGCCTGACCGGGCTGGACATTGTTGTCCTTATCAATAATCAGCAGTGTTTCGAACAGGGTAATGAGCATATTACCGCCGTCGACTGCACTGTTCAGAGCAGGGTCAAGTGTCTCAGGGTTAGGTCCGACCTGAACCGTAACACTCTTGTCCCACTCTTTCTTGCCTGTGTCTTTGCTGCCGCATGAAGTCATGCAGGCGACCATAGAAACAGCAAGTGCAAGGGTCAAGAACATTGCAACAAGTTTCTTGATTTTCATGGTACTTCCTCCTACATTTTTAGCAGCTTTTTGCTGCCTTGAATATATATCCACTGCGCTTTTCGCACAATAAATATCTTATTTAGCCACCTTGTCAAGATGATGACATGCGGCAAAATGACCGGGACCTACTTCCTTAAACTCAGGCACCTCAGCGGCGCATCTTTCGTCCGCGTACGGGCACCTTGTTCTGAAGCGGCATCCGCTCGGCGGATTCAAGGGGCTTGGAACATCGCCCTCAAGCGGTATACGCTTTGAAGCGCGTGCCGTTATCGGGTCAGCCTCAGGGATAGCCGAGATAAGGCTTCTTGTATACGGGTGAACGCTGTGTGTTATAAGCTCGTAGCTGTCAGCCAGCTCAACAAGCTTTCCGAGATACATAACACCTATGCGGTTTGATATGTGTCTCACAACGCTTAGGTCATGTGCTATAAAAAGATATGTAAGACCGAGATCAGCCTGCAGATCCTCAAACATGTTGACGACCTGAGCCTGTATCGACACATCAAGCGCCGAGACCGGCTCATCGCAGACTATAAACTCCGGATCGACCGCAAGTGCGCGTGCTATACCGACGCGCTGACGCTGACCGCCCGAAAACTCATGCGGATAGCGGTTTGCGTGCTCGCTGTTAAGACCTACGCGCTGGAGGAGCGATATTATACGCTCGCGGCGTTCTTTCTTGTTTGCGGCAAGCTTATGGATATCGATGGACTCACCGACTATATCGCCTATCGTCATTCTCGGGTCAAGGCTGGCGTACGGATCCTGGAACACCATCTGCATTTTTCTTCTGTAAGGAAGCATTTTTGCAGCAATCTTGTTTTCCTTATCGAAAATAACATTGCCGTCGTATATTATTTTACCGTCGGTCGGCTCGTAAAGTCTTAAAAGAGTACGTCCTACAGTCGTCTTTCCGCAGCCCGACTCACCGACAAGACCTAAGGTCTCGCCCTTTAAAATATAAAATGACACATCATCGACGGCTTTGACAAAACGCTTGTTTTTGCCGGCTCCGCCTGCCGGGAAATACTGCTGCAAGTGCTGTACTTCAACCAGCTTTTTCTCATCACTCACAGCTTTCCTCTCCCTTCGTGTATTCATCCTTCTGAAGCAGCCAGCAGTGGCTGTAGTGGGTATCGCTAAGCTCGGTCTTGGGCGGCATCTCATGTAAGCATATCTTCATGCAGTTCGCACATCTCGGTGCAAACGGACATCCTGCCGGAGGATTGAGAAGGTCTACCGGCTGTCCCTCTATCGGGACAAGTCTTTCGGTCGTCTCAACATTGAGCTTAGGAATTGATTTTATAAGACCCTTTGTATACTCGTGCTTCGGCTCATAGAATATTTCATCCGCGGTACCGTACTCAACTATATGCCCGGCGTACATAACCGCGATCTTTTCGCACATGCTTGCAACAACACCCAGGTCATGCGTTATCATTATAATGCTCATTCCAAGCTTTTTGCGGAGCTCCTGCATAAGTTCAAGTATCTGAGCCTGAATGGTAACGTCGAGAGCCGTTGTAGGCTCATCGGCTATAAGCAGCTTAGGCTCACACGCAAGGGCTATGGCTATCATGACCCTCTGACGCATACCGCCCGAAAGCTCGTGCGGATACTGCTTAAGACGCTTCTCCGGCTCGTTTATACCGACCAGTTCAAGCAGTTCTTTGGCGCGCGCATGCGCCTCAGACGACGTTTTGTCGGTGTGCAGCTTTATGACCTCAGTTATCTGGTTGCCTATCGTATATACCGGGTTAAGGCTGGTCATAGGATCCTGGAATATTATCGAGACCTCGTTTCCACGGATCTTTCTGAACTCCTTTTCGGTCATTTCGTCGATCTTATGTCCGTTAAAGCGGATAGTACCGCCGACAAGTCTTCCCGGATATGCGGTAAGACCCATTATCGAATATGCGGTGACCGATTTTCCTGAACCGGACTCACCGACTATTCCAAGGACTTCGCCCTCCTCCATCGAGAAGGAAACGCCGTTAAGGGCTTTTACTTCGCCGACAGGAGTGAAGAACGACAGCCTTTCGTCTTTGATCTCTAACAGTTTTTCGCTCAAAGTATTCGTCTCCCTTCTCAGTTCTTCAGCTTGGGATCGAACGCGTCGCGCAGTCCGTCACCGAGAAGATTGAACGCAAGTATTATAACGCTTATAAGTATTGCCGGAAACAGAAGCAGATGCGGAAAAGTCTGCATGCCCTTGACGGCGTCGGTCGCAAGCGAGCCGAGCGACGGCATAGGAGCTGCAACACCGAGTCCCAAGAAGCTGAGGTAGCTTTCGGTAAATATAGCCGACGGTATCTGCAGCGTTGTCGTTACTATAAGCGTACCTATACAGTTGGTAAGAAGGTGCTTTCTGATAATACGGGCATTGCCTGCGCCGAGAGCCTTAGCCGCGGTCACATATTCAGCCTCTTTCAGCACCAGCACCTGCGAGCGCGTGATACGCGCCATGCTGACCCAGTAAAGCAGGACGAAAACGACAAATATCGATATAAGGTTCGGTCCTACCTTCTGCATCCAGGCAAATCCCGGAGTGTCGGCAAGGGAATTGAGCCTCGGCTTCAATGTCATCGACAATATTATTATGAGCAGAATATCCGGTATAGTATAAAGTATATCGGTAATACGCATCATTATATTATCCGCCCATCCGCCGGCAAAGCCCGCTATGGCTCCGTAGGTCGCTCCGACAAGCAGAACAAGAGCGGCGCATATAAGACCGACCGTGAGGCTGATACGGGTACCCATCATAAGACGAACGGCGAAGTCACGTCCCAGCTTATCGGTGCCGCAAATATGCGGAAACACCTTTTCGCCGGCGTCGATACGCGCCTGTTCGGTCTCGCTGTACTGGAAAGGAGAAAGATTTTCGCTGTATTTTATCTGCTGCTCATAGCTGTAAGGCCAGAACGACGGCAGAACATACGCAAAGATTATTATAACAAGTATAAAAGCGGCGCTGACCATCGCAATTTTGTTTTTGCGAAGGCGTCTAAAGCCGTCAGCCCAGAAGTTGACGCTTTTCCGCATGACCTCAAGACTTTTCTTTTCGTCCAGAGTAGCCGGAGCAAAATCATCGGGATTCAAGTGCAGACCGGGTATTATCTTTTTCATTACAATTTCCCCCTGTCCTTACCTGAGTTTAATGCGCGGATCAATTATCTTATAAAGAATGTCGACCACAACATTGGCTGCTATTATAAGCGTTGCAAGGATAATGGTGGTGCCCATTATCATGGTATAGTCCTTCTGGTTTATCGCGTTGACGAATTCACGGCCGAGACCCGGTATTGTGAATATCTTTTCGACGATAAACGAACCGGTCATAAGGCTTGCAAGCATCGGTCCGACATATGTAATAACCGGAAGAATGGCGTTGCGGAGCGCATGCTTGAAAAGGATCTTGAAGTTTGAAAGACCCTTTGCCTTGGCTGTACGGATATAATCCTGACCCATAACGTCAAGCAGGCTCGACCTCATAAGTCTTGTTATATACGCGGTCGGATATATTGCGAGAGCCGTGACCGGCATTATGTAGGACGACAGCGTATTCAGTCCTATAGTAGGCAGCCACCCAAGCTTACTGCCGAAGGTATAAAGCAGCAGAACGCTGCTGATAAAGCTCGGTATCGCTATACCACATGTGGCAAGCACTATTATAAAGTTATCGGCGAACTTTCCGCGGTTATACGCCGAAAGACATCCGAGAGGTATTCCTATAAGCAGTGAAACAAGCACAGCTATACCGGCAAGGCGCGCCGAGATCGGAAATTTAGAAAATATTATATCCGAAACGGTACGTCCGCGCTGACGGAGGCTTACGCCCATATCGCCCTTCACAAGATCGGTCATATATGTGACATAACGCTCAAACAGAGGCTTATCAAGACCGTATTTGGCTTCCATTGCCGCCCGAGCTTCCTTACTGATTGATTTTTCAGCCACAAACGGTCCACCCGGGACGAGGTTCATAAGCAGAAATGTCAGCGTTGCAACGATGAATATACTGAGTATACCCATTGCAACACGCTTGATTATGTACTTGCCCAACTGTGTCAACTCCCTGAAATAGTCTTAAATAGCTGCAAAAAGGCGTTATCCGGCGGCGCAGCGATCAGGTCGTACACTGTCAAAACAAGCCTATTTATACACTTATGATGCCTATTTTAACACATCTGTAATAAAAATGCAATATAATTTTTAACAATTCGCTTTAGCAAATTCTGCGTTGTAAAGTGATATGACCCATTTTCTTTAAAAAAAGAAGAAAATGAATG
>UQDO01000014.1 GCA_900539855.1 uncultured Oscillospiraceae bacterium | reverse complement strand
TAATCACCCCTTATAGGGGTGGAGCAAACCACCGGTTGAACCGGTGGTTTTGATTTCAATTGAATGCAAATTAAGCAGTTTCAATTCAAAACAGCACCGCCCCATTCGATGACCGTAAAGCCTTTTCGAACTATCGGCGTGATCTCGGGCGTTTTTATTCTTTCTCCATTGTATACGGCAAAGCCGAACCATATCCGGTATATGCTGTCCGGCGCTGCGGAAAAGCTTATCGGCATTGCGGCGTCAACACCGTCCGTAAGCATCGGATACATGACGTAGTCCTCACCGCTTGTCAGGTAATCGGACCAATATTCAATGAAGTCTTCTGTTTCCCGCTCATTAAAGCCGTAAGCTGTCAGTATCCGCCGGAAAGTCTCAACCCGTTTTTCTGCCGGCACAAGGAAGCCTTCTTCTGTTTGAAATGCATCCTTTTTCACAAGAGCTTCATAGAACAGATAGCCGTAGCTGTTGCCCGCGGCATCGGTCAGCGTGCCGTCCGGCGCCGCCGTTATACTCCAATCTCCCGTATAATCAGGAATGGATGCGGTAAGACGTCCCGGTCTCTCAAAGGTTACGGTTATATCAGTTTTAGTTTCGGGGTAGAGATAAATATTCGGCTTTTTCGCCGTTACATGATTCGGCAGTACCGTACTGCCTGCCTTCGGAGCCATGTTCAGCAGCTCGTCGCGCAGCCATTCAAACTCCTTCTCGCGCCCTTCCTTCACCATTTGAGCATAAAAATTAAGTTTGTCGTAATAGCTCTTTTTCCACCAATCCTCAACCGACCATTCCGCATCCCTTGACGGGTAAAATACATTCTGAAATAAGTCTGTGTAATAATCGTTAACATTCTGCACGGTAATATCGAGGGTTCCCACCAGTGTGCTGTGATCAGCATAATCCAGCAAAGCCGTCTGCGTGGCGGTATTGGACCACTCCTTCACCGCTTCACCCAGAAGATAGTTTGTAAGCTTCACCCCTCCGGTGGGGTCTTTATCTCCGACCGCCATCTCCGCCCAGTTCATCATTGCCTGCCATGCGGTCAGCGTGTCATAGGCAGTGGAAAGCGCCGGATGTGATGCATATGGGTTATTCTGCGGATGAGTGAGCTGATGCGCCGCGGAAACTGAATCCATAATATTTGTCGCCGCACCGGCAGCCGTGAATATCCCGTCGCCGACCTTTACCGCATCCCCATAGTTGGACGCAAAGTCAGGCGTATTTTTTATGATGTTCCACCTCTCTCCTGCCTGGCTGAATCCGCCGGAAATATTGTTGCCGTAATCGTTCCAGAAGTTGAGTGAGGCTGTATACGCATCGGAAGCCGAAGAGTCGACGTGATCAATTACATCTCTTACTGACGGTGTGGTGACAGGTCCGCCAGACGGGCTTCCTCTGTTTGCCGAAACGGTGATCGGCAAAGCACTCATAAACAAGCCGCAGACCAGTATAAGAGACAAAATCTGTTTTTTCATTTAAGCCGCCTCCCTTGCTACGCATTCCCGATAGGTATCGATAATGCTTTTCAAATAGTTATCTTTTCCCGCAAGCTTCTCGGCACTGTCCAGATATCCCTGCGCCGCCTGATAGCTTCCTCTGTCATAGGAAATCACGCCGAGATAGCACAGGGAATATCCGTCCGACGGATCGAGAAGCTGCGCCTTTTTCAGATAATAAATTGCCGATGTATTATCTCCGTTTTCATAATATGAAAGTCCCAGCATCAGATGTCCCTTTGCCCAGTCGGGATGTTCGGCAACCGCGTCCAGCAGCGTGCTGACCACATAAGAAAAGTTGCCCTTGTCGAATTTGTTGTACCATTCTGCCATTGTACAATAATAATCTATGCTTGTTTTATTCTTTAGCTCAAAAAGCATCGACCTGCTTTTATCCGCTTCGTCCGCTCTGATATAGTATTTTGCGAGGCAGAGCACGGCTGAATCGTCCTCACCGTATGCTTCCGTATAATCATTGTATTTTTCTTCGGCAGACTCGGCGGTTTTGGAGGCGGCAAGCTTCTTCATAAGTATCTCTTTTTGCTGCAGTGTACCTTTGCCTGTACCGGATGTAATGAACATGCAGCATATAACCGCCATGATCAGACCGGCTGATGCCGACGCCGTGCCGAGTTGTGTTTTCCCATGTTTTTTCAGCAGAATTAAAAATACAATACCGGCTGCACAAAGCAGCATGCCGGCAACGCCCGGCAAAACAGCCCCTCCGAGAAAAAAGGTTTGAAGGAAAAGAATAATAAAAACAACAGATAAAAGTATAATTAACATTATTCGCTTTCTCCCTTCTGCGACGTCTTGTGCTGCTTTTCTATCATTGCCTTCGCGCCCTCGCGGTATGAGTACGGATGGATACCGATGCCTTCATAGTCGCTGTAATAATTGAACCAGGGACTCAGACCAACAGCGATTTCGGCAGCGGTATAGGCATTTTCCCACTTTCCCATTTCTTCATACGCGGCATAAAGCGCATACCAAATCATCGGGTCGTCGCTCTTATATTCGATCGCTTTTTTGTAAGCCGTCACAGCTTCCCCGAATTTTTTCTGCTGCATCAGTGTCACACCCTTGAGGTAATGGGGATAGCAAAGCTCTCCCCGTTCGGAAATCACCCGATCTGCAGCGGCAAGTGCCGTTTCCATTGCCTCCGTATAGGCGGCGTCATAAATGGAATGACCGCCGTAAGACGGATAGCATGCATTCACGTATGCCTCCAGATAATTCTTTAAAAATTCATCGCTGCCGAGCTTATTAATCTGCTCCTTGCTGAGCAGACTGTACTTTGCTTTTGTGGTTTCGGTATCAACAACAAGCAGAGAAAGATAGGCATGCAGCAGCTCATCCGCCTTTTTGGGATACTCGCTCGTCTTAACCTGCTTTGCAAGCTCCAGCACATAACCGACGGAAGCGTTAAAATCTTCCTTTCCCAGGGTGGCTGCCGCCGCATAATAGAGAGGTGCGGGGTCCGTTTTGCCCTGCGCCTCCTCTGCAAGCTTCAGGCATTCCTCATATCGCCCGGTTTTCAGCAGCGCATACATGGTGTTTTCCCGGATATAGGAATTATCAAGGCTTTTCAGCGCTTCCAATCCGTAATCCGCGCATTTATCCAGAGCCAGCGCCCGCAGATAGGTCTGCATGACCAACCTTTTAATACCGATTTGTTCTTCCTCGGTCATGTCCTTTCCAAGCTGTTTTTCAAACTGATTTTCAAAGTTT
The DNA here is from genome assembly GCA_900539855.1 of uncultured Oscillospiraceae bacterium. Classification (GTDB taxonomy): domain Bacteria; phylum Bacillota; class Clostridia; order Oscillospirales; family Acutalibacteraceae; genus UMGS172. Next base: position 41,887 of record UQDO01000014.1, on the reverse strand, counting down.
TCTGCTACTGTAAGAATTCTCTTATCATCCGAATAATCCGAAACAAGGTTCAGAGAATGCTGCTCCTGATTGTTGTACAGCATCACCGCTATATAGTTCCACACGAAGTTCTCCGGATTTTTCAGTGCCTTTTCGATGGCTCGGCTTACAAATTGGTAAGTGATACCGGTACCGACTGAATCGGCAATGCTGGTGCCGTTTGTAACGCCTACACGCATTTTTGCAAGCAGTCCGGCATATTCAAAGCTGTTCTGATAAGATGAGGCATTCTCTATCACCTCTGCCATCACCGCGGCATTCTCCTCAACCTCCGGAAGTCCTCCGATATACAGTCCGTTCGCCGCTAAATTAGTCAGTATCTCTGCCCGGCGATTCTTCTGCTCTGACGTCAATGTGTCCGCCTTTTTATATTCAGACAGCATTTCAAAGCAGTAATCGGTATCCCTGATATAGCCTGCCGTGTAATACCTCTCCATGGTTTCCAGAAGGTCATCGGCGTGATTGGCATAGGTATCAAGATAAGCCAGCATCTGATTTGAGGCGATCTCACTCTCGGAAATATCGTTCCAACTGCCGTCGGCAATCTTTTTCCATATCTCAAGCTCCCTCTGTATATCGCTGTACTCGTTAACGGCAGTTATAATATTGCCGCCAAGCAGATTGTAACATGCCGTGTTTGTGCGGTAATAATATTCATCCTTCAGTCTGTCGGCAGGCGAAACCGTTTGCGGAAAGAGCAGTACGGCAGCGCATAACAGCACGGCGGCACTGATGCAGGTCGGAATATAGGGCAGAAAGGATCGTTTTGATTCTGTCGGTACGGCTTCTTGTTTTTCTTCCGACTGTTTTTCTTTGCCGCATATGAATGCAAGGGCAGGCACAAGGAGTGCCCAGCGAAACACCGTATTCAAAAGCTCCGCTGCCAGCTTCGCACTCCATGATTTGTTCCCGGAAAGAACGGTTTCCACGCCGAGGTCGAAGAAGTACGGAAGCAGATACCAACAGACGATTGCCAGCAATACAGCAATTCCGATTCGTGCAATTTCCCGGCCTGCTTTCCTTTCGGCTTTCCCTCTCATGGCAGATCCGAGCAAATAAAATGACAGCCCGAGCAGTGTCCCGGCCACAGAGAAGGCGATGATTTTTCCGGTTGTTCCGAATTTCCCGCCAAGAAGTCCTGCCAGTATTTCACCCGCATACAAAGCCGCTATACAAGGAAGACAGCCCTTGAGCCATATACCGGCGGCTTGTTTTGCGGTTCCGCCCGTCGAGCGGACTGCCAAAAAAGCCAAAATACAGGCGCAGACAACGCAGAAAAGGTCTGCAAAAAACACCGCGCCTGCGGTAAGCGATTCTTTTGTTATGCACAACAGAACCGTTTTTGTTAAGGCCGGCAAAAGGCTAAGTGCCGCAAGCACCCCGAAAATCCATTTTGCCGAGAAACACCCATATGCCGCTCTGACATATTCTCCGAATTTTCTCATAGACATTTCCTCCGATTTTTCTTTGCTTCAGGCTTTCGATTATGATCTGAAATTAAGCATTCAACTTGTTTATCACAAGCTCGTTTTCCAAATGCTGCGACACGCTGTCGGCTATGGCGGTCGTTGCCCGCCGGATACCGGCATCGGACAGTCCCTCGCAAGGATGTATCATTGTTACGGTCAGTTCCGTTCCCGTTTCCTGTTCATTTACGGAGACGGAAAACCGGCTTAAATTACCGTATACCGACATCTCTGCTAAAATGGTGGATGCGTCTGTTTTTTCATATTCGGCTCCGTTTTTGTCCAGCACTTCATAGACGGCGAAAAGCACATATTGCCGATTATACGGCAGAGTTATTCTTGTTGTTTTACTGTCCGGCAAAGCGGAAAGCTGCTTGTTCATCGTCCGACACCTCCTTTTCATTACGGTTCTATGGTAAACCGTTTTTGTTATAGTGTTATTGCTTTTCAATATACCCGCTGATAGGCTCGGCATACATATTGTCGTCGGTCACTGCCTTGTACCGCTTGCCGTCGTACACATCGGTAAAACCGTTCGTAGCCTTGTAAATTTCGCCGGTCTCGGTATCGTAAACGCGCTCGTAGCCGAGGGTGGCGTCGCTCTGCTTCTGGCTCATAATGTCCTGACTTTTATTGCGGCTTTCCCAGGAGGACATGAAGCCGTCCATGGTCGCATTGAAGTTCTGACTGATCTGTTTTGCAAGGGCAACCTTTTCGTTGCTTGCCTGATTGGTGGTACTGACAAAGCTGTCGGAATACTGCAGGGTTTTGAAGCAGTCGGTCAGCACGCTTTCCCACTCGATAAAGGTATCTTTCGCTGCGGTAACGGCAACGACATTGTACGCCATATAATAGCCGCCGTCCACCGCCTGGAGCTGATAGCCTACCACATTGCCGTTGGAGATGGCAAAGCTGCCAAAGTCCACCACACTGGCAGCAAACAAGCCCTCGCCCTCTTTGCCGTTATCCGTGAATGTCGCGCGAAGCTGCTCGTCGCCGAGAGCGGAGGACTTCATCGGGCTGGCAGAGGGATAGCGGTCGGTTACCGTAAAATTATCAAACCGGGGGAAGGCATATCCCGAATAAGCAGGCTCCACCTCCGATGCAAATGCAGTATACTGTGAGAATATTTTGAAAAAGCCCTCTGTAGACGGGTTATCAAGCACAGCGGCCTTAGCAAAAAGCGCCGCCTGTGTATCGCCCATATTGTAGTTCTGCTGCCATGCATCTTTACCTGCCTGACTGTGCAGCAACACATCGGCTTTGAGCAGCACAAACATCTGATTGAGCGGTTCGTTCGGGTCGCTTACCCGAATACTGTGGTAGATATTTGTTCCGCCGGTCGTTACCGTCCAGCCCTTGGGGATGGTCATGCTGAAATCGGCGGTTTCGTATTTTTCGGTCTGCACGGCTTTTGCAGCCGTTTCGGTGATCTTGACCCCGCCCTCGGTTTTGGTCTTTGTTCCGTCGTCATTGATGGTTGTTTTAGCGCCGCAGGCGGCAAGGGAGATTGCAGCGGCAAGAATAACGGCAAGAAAGGCGCTTGCCTTGATAAATTTTCTCATAGTTTTTCCTCCGTTCAGTGCATCAGTTCGGTTATATCAGGCGGTATTTCAATATTGTTTGCGCTGTATTTGCTGTATTCGTTTTCTGCCGGAATGATTTCGGTAAGCGGCAAAATTTTATTATCATATGTTATAACCGCCGAATGGGTTATGGTTGCGATCTCGTTATAATACGCGGTCAGCTTCTCGATTTTCTTGAGCCGGTATCTGTTGCCGCCTCCGAATTTGGGCAGATAATCAGCTGCAGTACCGTCGCTGTTTGTGGTCTTATCGGTATAATCTGTGCTGTTATCGGGAACGGCATCGTAAACCAACTTATAAAAGGCTTTGTCGGTCACTAAGATATTGCCGTTAAACAGGGTGATTATTTTTTCGCCGTCCGACATTGCCGAGCAGTTTGCCTCCCATATGATAACGCCGCGGTTTTTATCGTCGAAATAAGAGGTAATTCCCGCTGTTACATCCTTGTCCTGCTTTGCGGCGTAGATGTAAAGCTTGCCGTCGGCGATTACCGTTCCGCTGCCAAGATCAAACCGCGTTATTCTGCTCCTGAAATCGGGTATTTCGGAAAGGGTCTTTCCGTCAGCGGAATACTGATAGGTATGCTCGAAAAATATCATGCCGAACTTTGATTCCTTCGCAGTATATGGCCCGTTATTTGACGGCGCGTCAAGAGAAAATCGTTTGCCGTCGGAAAAGATTACATCCAAATCGGCGCCGTTAAAGTCGCCGGAATGAAGATAGATCGGCTTTGCTTTATCCGGCAGACTGTATATCTCCATGCAGTTTTTTCCGTTCGGCAGTGCGGAATCCGTGCCGAATTTATACAGCTTTCCGCCGGAAAGGAAAACGCTTGAAAGCTCACCCTTCGCGACAGCCGGATCCGTGTCGGTAAAAACGGTATCGAAGTTCAGAAGCCCCTCACCGCCGACAAAGGTCTTGTAGTCCGATCGGTCATACGGTATGCCGCGCTCCTTTAAGAGCAGCTGCTCAAGATTTATCGGATCCGCCTGTGTGGAAGCATTCATCGAGTTGTCCGGATCGGGATTTTCCGTTCCCGACGGCTTTTTTGCACATCCGCACAGCACTATACTCACAAGCAGAAAGACTGCCAATATCCGGAGCAGAAAATGATTGTTATGCTTTTCATTTGAATATAAGTGTTCGTTCCGCATCGGCTGCTCCCCCTTATTGATTCTCATAGCTGAATTTGAAATCGGTGATCTTCGGGCTGCTCCATGTCGTAAAGTCGATGTCCTGCGGTGAGAACAGCTTCGGTGCGCATAGGGACACGCCGCCCTTATTAAGCTCTATTTCGACATCAAAGTGCTTTTCAAACAGCATCCTGTCGCCGTCTGATACCGAAATATCCATTCCGGTGAGTTTAACATCGCTTTCCGTGCCGTTTGACGCATATACCGTAAGATTCAGGTTGTCGTTTTCGTCCATATACATTTCCGTAACCTTGCACATGACGGTGTCCTCATAGAATATCGCCGTGTTGTCCGGATCAAACGGAATAAAGAACTTTGCCCACGCATAGCCGCTTTCCTTTGCCCAAAGCCCCTCGGGAGTAAATCCGGCATTATCATATTTCGACTGCAGCCGAGAACGGACATCATCATTCCATTCCAATTTCCAGCCGTCGTCTGCGTGCGTCATAATCGTTGACAGATAGACCGATTTTTCTTTTTCTGCCGGGTAGTTTGCAGGTATCTGATAATACAGCGCCGTGAACCAAACGGCGTTGCTATCCTGTGCCGCTACGGCGATCAGGCTCTTGCCGTACTCGAGGAATTTATCTAATGATGTGTTGTAATACTGATCGATGACCGCGTCGTCCGTGTTGCGGAACAACTTTTTGAACGCCTTTTTGTCCTTGCCGGCATACTCGATCAGCTTATCCGTGAGCTGCTTTGCTGTTTCCTCAATAGATGAATCATCGTTTTCCTTAGTATCTCCGCCGTTCGGCTTTGTCGTGCTGTCGGGCGTTTTATCCGTATCCGACGGAATTTGTGAACCGTCGTCTTTTCCCGCCGGTTCGGTCTGCGCCGTACCGGGCTTCGGATTGCTGCCGTCGATTACGCCGTAGAGCGTCGGCACGCCGAGGTTCGCAAGTATGCAGATGATCAGCCCGCAGGCGATCAGTCCGCTTGTAAATGCCGCAAGTCCTTTGCCGTTTTTCTCGGGATTTTTGCCATTTGTCACGGCATTTTTGATGCCGAGCAGCATCGAGTTTTCACCTGACACCGCCGACACGAACAGCAAAAACCCGAGCGACAGCACAAAGGCATAGGGCAGAACCAGCGATATAACCACTGCGGCAATAAAGAACCACAGTGCCGGAGGTTTCAGGCGTACCATATGGCAAACGGTGCTTTTCAGCCGCCCCGCGAAGCCGCCGCGCTTGATTTCGGTAATCAGCTTGCTGACCGACACCATCAAAAAGTAGAAGAACAGGGCGGCAAAAATCTGATTGACGATATTGTTTTTTGAAAACAGCGTGTTGGCAAACACGGCAGTAATTACCGCTGAGGCAAGTGCCATTACAAGCCGCAGTATGAGGCTCGGCCAAAACTTTTTGCCCTCGTATGAGCTTATTATTGCGTCAAACGCATTGGAAATGATATTTTTCAGTTTCATACGCCTCACCTCACAGTACCGCTTTCAGCACGGCAATAATCACTGCGGCGCACACATTCACGACAAGAGCTATCAGAAAACCCTTTAACGCTTTCCTGTAAGAACGCTTTTCGGCAGGCGTTTCCTCTTCCTGTTCACTTTCGGGGAGGACGAATTCACGCTTGCCTATGAGCATATCGGCGATCCACTGTCGGTTTTCATCGGTAGCCGCAAACACATGAATGAACATCTGCGGGAAGCTGTCGGTAGGCGTAAAAACCGTGCCGGCAAAGGAATATCCGTTACCGTCAAGTTCAATCACCGCACCGTGAACAAAGCCTTCTTCTCTTCGCTCGATCTGCAGCTGAATATCCGGTTCCCTCAGCGCCGTTTCCACGCACGCCCGCAGGTACATATCCACTGCCGCAAGATCAAACGGTCCTGAAACCGTCAATTGACCTCGACAAGCGTCTATACGGAGCCATGCATCGTCCACAAGCAGAAGATAGGTATCGCCGGTACCGTCCTTTTCGTGCATTTGCACCCGATAGCATTTCTTCGGGCAATATAGTGCCGTAAGAAGGAGCTTCATCGAATCGGTCGGCTGCAGGCCTTCCGCTTGCTCTGTGAGCGATCCCTCCGCAAGCAACTGCGCATCCAATCCCTCTTTCAGTTCGGGAGGCATGGCTTCCTTCAATTGCAAAATAGCAGATCGAAGATCATAAATCGGAGAAAGAGCGTCCGCCGTCAGTCCGAGCAGTTCGCCGAGACGGTCTATCGCCAAATAGGACAATTTTCTTGTCTGCATCTTACATTCCTCCCTTCGTTCCGGTCGTGTAGAAATCTTTCACTGCCGAATTGAACCATTCGACATATTGCTCAGCCATACTGCTGCCCTTGATCATCTCGTTTGCCGTGTCGCTCATATTGCCGAAAATGCCCCATCCGAGACCATCTTCGCCGAAGATACCGGTCGCCGTATCTTTGACGCTTTGCCAACTGCTGACCAGATCCAATGCACCGGAAATGTTCTTGATATTCTCGCCGTAGGCGCCGTCGGCGATCCGCTGTGCCAGCTCCTCACGGGTATATACCACACTTGGGTCAAAGCTTGTATCCAAATGCAGTTCTTTATTGCGGGAGTACATATAGTCCGTAAACAGATCCGCCAAATGCTCGGCAGTGCCGCCCGCGCTGACGGCGTCCGCCGCTTTAGAGGTGCCCATTGCCAGACTGGAAATGGTATCCCACATTCCAATGGCGGGGACACTTTCGGTGGCCATACCGAAGGCAGTTCCCACCGACAGCGAGCTGACAAAGGCTTTGCTCCATGCTTCGGCGGCATTCCCTGTCTCGCTGTAGATATCCAGATACTTCTGGAATGCCTTGCCAGCGGCGACGACGCCTTTCATCACCGTGCCTGTTTTGCCCATATTCTCAAACGAACCGGAGATAAGGTCTATACCGTCATAGCCCATTTTAGTCCACTGCTCAAGGGTCATGCCCCAATAGGTTTTCGGAATTTCCGGAACCGGCTTTTTCTTATCCGCTTTCGGTTTCTTGCCGGTGTAATGCGAAACACCGGCGGTGATGCCGAAGAACAGCAGAAGACTTGCGGTAAGCGCGCCTTTTTCAAGAATTTTCTCCGGACTCCACGATGCCTCGCCCTCGCCGTATTCGCCGAGCCTTCCGCCGGTGGAATCGTCTACATCCTTGTCGGTGGAAGCAAGGTTCCCTTTATATTCGCTGCTGCTCTTTAAATTCCAGTGCGAGGTGTAGTTTTTAACTTCACCGCTGATCCTTACAATAGCATCTCCGTATGACTTAAAGTAAGGCTTTCCGTCGTCGTCAAGCTCAGGAGTCAGCGCATCATTCTTATTTATCAGCGTATCAAGCAGATTATATGTTGTGCTGCCTTTTTTTGCATAAAGGGTAAGTCCCAGTATTTTATCGTTGTCGGAGAGGTCGCTAAGATACTGAAAATCCTCCCAGCTCTGATCCGTCATACCGATATCGTAGTTGCCCAGCACCGTGTCGTACCAACCGAACGCCGTGAAATCGATAAAAGTCATATTATCCGGCAGCTTAATATCACGAAGCGACACACAGCCCTCAAAGGCTCCCATGGCTATCCAGTCAAGCTTTGGCATTTCGGGTATGCTTTTCAGCGAAACATCATTTTGAAACGCGTATTTTTCTATGTATTCAAGGCTTTTACAGCCTGAAATTTCTTCAAGGTTTACCGAGCTTAAACGGCGGATACAGGTCACATTGTCGTTGACATAGACCTTTTTGAGGTTGTGATCCTCGATATCCACGCCAATGACCTTTATTTTTCCGTACAGCGGAATCGTCACCGTTTCCGGCACGGCAATCTCGGTTTTCTGCCCCACATAGGAAACATATCCGCATATCTCGCCGGTCTTATATTCCGCCATTAGATCGGTCACGACCCACTCGCCGAGCATGGAATAGTCATAGCTGTACCAGTGAGACGAATAGTTTACCCTCGGCCCTACAAGCTGCCCCTCCTGCTGACGTTTCATGTAATAGATACGGGTCATATCCCGGACAGTGTCCCACGCCGGGTCATCAGTGCTTGCAGGCTTGTTTATCATCTCAGACATACCGGTGTAGAAAAATTGATAAAACGCAAAAGCACCCGGCATATCCCAATGTGCAAGGGGATCTTTTTCGTCAGGCTTCTTTCCGGAAACAGTCGTCAGCGCCTTTCCGGAAGTTCCGATTAAACACCCGTTTTCGTCAACCTGAAACAAATCCGGCTGTTCTGTAATTGTTGAAGTACCGACAGTATAGTTCCTCTGCGGTGCATTATTTGAATCGTCTTTCGGCGGATAGTAATAGCCGTAATATGCCATTCCGGCTACCGTGTTGTTGGAGACAAATTCAAAATAGCCTTCTAGATTCTTATCGTAGTTATACTCATCATAATCATTGGCAGCAACTACATCTCCACCGGAAACTTTCACACCGTCTTTCCATGTTGAATAGCACGATGGGCAATAGTATGCATACACATATCGCAGCTTATTTCCGACCTTTTCAATAATACCGGGGACGGTGTAACGCCCGTCGTCCTCAACCTCCGCATAGTATTCAATCATTTTGTCGCCGTGACCTGAGCAACGATAATTAAGCCCCGGTACCTTGGCGGCGTTGCCGTCGGTAAGCCCGTAATAATCCTCGGTCAGTACGGTATGCCCGTTTTCCCTTGCCGACGCGGTTATCGGCAGGAGCGACAGAAGCATAACCGCCGCAAAGACTGCGGTCAGCAGCCGCGCCCGATGCTTTTTATGGTTTTTGTGTTTCATATGCGTTCCTCTCCTTCTTCAAGATCGAGTAGTCGGCTTATATCAACCGCCTTTGCTTATAATTGTATTGGTAGAGGGCTGCTTTGTATATAAGGGAAGTCCGCCAATCTGCCGAAAATGGGGTGGCGGAACTCCGCCATTCTTAAAATCAAGGCAAAAATATCGGTTTCCTTTGAAAAAACCGCAAAAAAATATCCTCCCACATCGGCAGGAGGATAAAATGCTTTTTGTTATGTTTAATTATACGTTGTTGTAAAGAGTAACAAGCCCGATCCGTGATTTTGCACCTGTTTTTTCATATATGGCGGAGACATATCTCTCTAAGGTCCGTCTGGAGACATACAAACCATCGGCTATCGTCTGCAATCCGTCTTCGGTATTGACAAGCAGTCCGAAAACCTCGGTTTCTCTCTGCGTCAGCGAAAACTGCTCTGCCAGCCTTTGCAGTTTTTCACCGTCGCTTAGTTCGCTGCTGTCCGCTTCGGCAAGCCTGTCAAAAAGCGCTTCTCTTTTGTTGGTATAGAAAAGCGCGACAATGCTGATTGCCACGAATAAAATCAGCTCTATGGTGATCATGACAATATTGTTTTCGGAATGCAAAAGTGCAAGGGAGCCTCCCGAGATTGCAGCGGCAACAAGATTATTGACGGTTCTGCCAAACCCTGACCATAACTCGGGGGTATCCGTGTATCGGGCGATCTCCATGAAAGCTGTGGTAAAGAAAACAGCAAAGAAGCCGGCGGACAGATAGAATATGACCAGACCCACCGTGAACGGCCCGGCAAACTGAATAATGACAAGGCAGGTCGTAGACAGAAGCATTACGCAGTACATGATCACACTCATATATTTTCTGCCTGCAATATCAAATAAAAAGCCTGCCATAAGACCGCTGAGTGCGAGAAGTATTCTCGGCCACTGACCAATATTCACCGTTCCGTTTGCGTGGTATACGGTGACCGCATTGTCCATGGTGCTGAAAATACAGGTCATCAGTGCGATGAAAAGGACGAGGAGCAAAATGATTTTCAGGCTATCCTTTCCGCTTTCGTCGTTTTCCTCTTCGGTTTTGCTTTTGGAGAAGGCAGGGACAACGCTGTTTTTTTCTGCTTTTATCAGCATAAATGCCAGCAATAGTATAAATGCAGAAAGTATGCCGGCTTCTATGTAATCTATATGAACCAAATTGTTGTTTGCGATTTGAAGCAGGATTCCAAGCATATAGGAAACGCCTGTCAGTCGCGCAATATAGGTGTTGTTCTCTAACAGACATAGTGTTTTGTAGAATACGGCACTTCCAAACGCGCCGAGAATCAGAAACAGCAAGAGTCCCATGCCGAGTATTAGTGCATAAGAGGCATGGCGGCATATCACAAAAAGACAAATAACCGACAAAATCGCTGCGCACATTGCAAGTGCGGTTTGCCATTTTCCTTTACAAAATCGAGAGAAAACAGGATACAGAACGAAACCGATGACGCTGATACCAAGCGCATAATTTTGGGCATTTACCGATCGATTCCCCGAAACCGTGCGGGAGATCATGTTGACAAACAGAAATTCCGCGCCCAGAAACACAAAGGTAAATAAGCTCATCAACACTATCGCCTTTGTGTAGGGGATTCGATTTTCCTCATTAAAGGCATCGCTTTGCCTGACTTTTTTCAAAATGCTGTTCATAATCAAACCTCTTACTCACTGTCGGACACGAATTCCAACATGTCATTCGGCGTACAATTCAGTGCTCTGCAGATCTTTCCCACGGTTTCAACCGTGATATTTTCATTCCGTGTCATTTTGGAAATGACATAGTTGCTGATGCCCGCAGCCTTTTCCAGGTCCTTCTTTTTCATATCCCTGTCAATCAGCAATTTCCAGAGCTTTTTATAGCTAATATTCATATCGTCAGCCTCGATTCAATTAGGGCTTGCTTCCACCGAACAAAATCCGAAAACAGCAGAAATGACTATCAAGAATATAATAGCATATTTCTGTGAAAAACACAACGGGTTATAAAGCGATAAATATATTTTTTGTGGTTTTTCACGCTTTAACTACAGCAGAAAGAAAAAGCGCAGTCGGTTTAGGTCCTATTTGCCTTGCCGAATATCTGCCGGATAACAGACTGCTCTTGCCGCCTTTTTTTCTGTACCGCTGCTCGGTTTCGAGGAGCCCTGCTTTTTTGAGGTCACGGATTCCGCGGCGGACGGTGGAGGGCGAATACTTGAGGTCGGCGGCTATGGTCGGGATGGCAGGCCAACACTCGTTGTTCTCGTTCGTCCTGTCGGCGAGGTAGATATACACCGCAACAGCACTGTGCGGCAGCTCGGTGCGGTAGAGGAAATCAAGACGGCTCATTGCTTTGCACCTCCGTTTCGGTCAAGTCTTTTGTGATCTCTGCTTCCGTTATGTCGGGAGCAGTTTCTTTTTTCGGCGGTGAGGTACGGACGGGCTTGCCGCCCTTGTTCTTATCTTTCGGTGGAGTCCTCTGCGGCTCGTTCTTGGGGCTATCCTGCTGAGCCTGACCGCCGCCGTCAGCGTCGCTCGGTGCAGGCGTTTCCTCTTTCCACTCCGGCGGATATTTTTCGAGGATGCCGTCCTGAATTTCCTTCTTGTCGGCATACTTGACCTCACGGTTGCCTTGGTCGGGGACGGTATAAGGATGTTCATCGTCGAACTCAATGCCCCATTTGAAGAACAGCTTTAGGTGTACCCGCATCGGATGCACACCTGTTTTCATGACGATAAAATCGCCCTTTGGAAGAGATTTGAGTTCGTCCGGTGTCAGCAGCGGTCGCTCGATCATTTGGAGCGACTGCGACGGATCATTTTTACTCCGGCTGACAGATCCACTCATGACCGTGCGCTGCCGAGTGCCTTGGATAATGTTTCGGCCGAGCTGCTGTTCGGAGCAAAGCCGCCGAAGATAGTGTCCTGCGTATTATCCACGATGATCTCCGCGCCTTCCTTGCCGTAAATCTTTTCGAGTTGCGCGAAGGATTGAATGATGGGAACGATTTGTAAACGCCTTGAACGGGAGGCGGAGAACATCATTTCCGCACTTTCGATTTTGGGCAGCGTTCCGAACTCATCGCAGAAGAATACACAGCGGTTCTTGAGCTTACCGCCGTTTTCATCGGCAACAGCAAGTATTTCACGGTAGAGCTGTTGGATAATCAGCGAAATCATAAAGAAGGTGTTGGGATTTTCCTCCGGCATGATGACGAAGATAGCAGATTTCTGATTGCAGAAGGTTTCGGCGTCTATCTCGGTATCAAAGCACAGGAGCTGCTCTAACTCGGTATCCAAAAATGCGTTGAGTCGGGAGAGTGCTGTTGACATGACCGATGCCATACTCTGCTCGGCGGTGTTCAGTGCCGCACCCGCAAACCATTTCGCCTTATGCTCATTCGGCAGTAACTCCATAAGCTGCTGAAACTGATTCTTGCCTTTCTTTTTGGACGGGGCGAGTAGTTCCTGAATGACCTTGAATACCGACACGATGTGCCGTTTCTCCGGAGCACAGAACTCCGCTATGCGGACTGAAGTGGTCGGACTTCAATGAGGCCGAAGGCAAACTGAATATCAGCCGCAGTGTGGATTTGAGAAACGGCAAAATTGTCGTAGGCGAAACTAAAACATGCAAAGGCAAACGGAAATTCTATCTGCCGCTCAGCACAGCGAATGTGCTAAGAGAGCGTAAGAAAACCGCAGTCTCGGAATGGATATTTGCCGATCCAATTTGCCCCGAACTTCCGATAGCGCCGCCTGCGGCATACCGCAAGACGAAACAGCTGCTGAAAAAGGCAGGACTGCCCGATATACGGTTTCACGATCTGCGCCATACATTCGCAACCCACGCACTCACAAGCGGTGTGGACGCCAAAACGCTGTCAGGAATTCCCGGACACACCAACGCCGGCTTTACGCTGGACACCTACACTCATGTTACAACGGATATGCAAAAGCGCGCGTCGGATATCGTCGGCGGATTTATGAACGACATATTTGGAGAGGAGTTGAAAACATGAGAAAGAAACGAAAATCAGGCGAAGGCACACTTCGTCTGCGCAAGGACGGACGGTGGGAGGCACGCATAGTTGTCGGTTACAACGATAAAGGACTTCCCATCACCAAAAGCGCAACGGCGAAGGAAAAAGAAAAATGCCTTGAAAAGTTAGAACAGTTGAAAGAACAATACCGTGTTACAGCTGCCGGCAATGTAAAAGCCGACATGCCGTTCGGAGACTGGATGGACTTCTGGTATCAGCAATACGAAAAGCAGCGGATACGGCCGACAACACAGGCGCATTATGAAAATTTAATATACAAGCATGTGATACCGGAGATCGGAATAATTCCGCTGAACAAGCTGACGCAGAATGATCTGCAACAGTTCTATGCTCGGCTGAAGGTCGGCGGCAGAATAATACACACCGATGTGTATGGAAAAGGGTCATCCGACCGCATGGTGCGCGGATGCCATTCTGTATGCCGTAAAGGATTGGAAAAAGCCGTTAAGGAGGGGCTGATAAGAGTAAATCCTGCAATCGGCTGTAAACTGCCTCCGAAGAAAGCTAAGGAGATGCAGGTGCTGACCAAAGAAGAAATGCAGAGATTTATTATACAAGCTAAAGCGGACGGGCACTTCGAACTGTTTATCCTTGAATTATGTACGGGGATGCACCGAGGTGAGATTGCGGCACTGCAATGGAATGACCTCAATATACAGACAGGAGAATTGCATATCTGCCGTCAGGTAACGGTAGTAAAAGGTGCATCCTATATATGTGCGCCAAAAACAAAATCCTCAATCAGTACTGCCATTCTTCCGCCGGACATCGTAAGAATCCTTGCGGAATACAAAAAGCGGATAAATTCACGGTGGATGTTCCCGTCACCTGTAAAAGAGGATTCACCCCGTCATCCGTCCTCGGTGCGAGCGGTACTTGAAAGAACTTTGGAGAGAGCTGAGTGCAAACACCTCCGCTTTCACGATCTCAGACATACCTTCGCTACCAACGCACTGGCGGGCGGTATGGATATAAAAACGCTGAGTACGATCATAGGACATATTTCCTCAGAAACGACGCTGAACATATATACCCATATCACCGACAATATGCAGCGCTCCGCCGCCGACAAAATCGAACGGGGTTTCGGCAGAAATGAGGGCACTTTGGGCGAGGACGGACAAACACCCGACAGAGCGCCGGAAACGCCAGTAAGGGCGAAATTTGAGCCGAAACAGCCAAAGATACGCCCCCCGGAACAGGGTGCATATTTAGAATCAGCGAAAAGAAATGGGAAGGCAGCTATTCTCCGAAATTGCCAAACGGCAAACGCAAAAAGTTTAATATCTACGCCGACACAAGAGAAGAATGCGAAGAAAAGCTTGCCGAGATGATTAAACAAAAGAATGCGGAAATCGCCGCTGAGAAAGAACGGCTTAAATCTGGACGAACGGCGTAAGGCGGATACAACACCGCCACGGAAAAATCCGTGGCGGTTGCTCGTTTGACTTTTCAAATTTTGCGCCGCTGTAAACAAAGAAAAAGGAATTTTCAGTCCGCATTTGATGATGTGGCCGTAAAAAATGTGCTTTTTCAAAAGTGGCGGTAAAATACCTAAATAAGCATAAAAATGACCGAAAGTGGAGAATAAACTCTGCTTTCGGTCAAAATTTTGGTCCGAGTGACAGGGATCGAACCTGCGGCCTGATGGTCCCAAACCACCCGCGCTCCCAGCTGCGCCACACCCGGATTTATTTAAGTTTTATACTTGCAGTATCTGTCAGGTACTATGTGGTGCTTGTTTATCAAGCATGTTATTAAGCGGCATCTAACAACCGATTCTTTAATCGGTACGAGATATTTTAACCCAAAGCCGGAGGTTTGTCAAGTGTTTATGAAAAAACCGCCGGCTGTTTTGTGTAAAACTTATTTCTGCCTTAAAGTTATTTTTCAGACGCAGATGCAGTGCCGCTGGACGCACTTGCCGTCTGTGACGGGTGAGTATAGTCCTTATACATGTTTATACAGTCGAATATCGGCTTGTAGCGTCCGCCGCCGACTGCCGTGACGCATATTATCTCACGCCCGTCGTCGGTTTCTGCATAACTGACAAGGCAGTTGCCGGAATTGGCAGTAAAACCGGTTTTTCCGCCCTTTATAGTCGCAACGCCCGGCTCGGTACCGTACATGCGGCTGAGCATCGTGCTGTGAAATTTAAGTTCATCGTGAAAATCATTTGCAGCGACGGTGTAGTATTCTGTTGAAAGAACGGTCTTGCAAAAATCATTTTCAAGCGCTGCACGCATTATTATTGCCATCTCGCGGCAGGTCGTGTAAAGATTTTTGTCATGCAGCCCGGTGACATTGGTGAAGAGTGTTGACTTAAGCCCCAACTGTGCAGCTTTTTGGTTCATCAGCTCAACAAATTTTTCCTCTGATCCCGATACATATACGGCAAGACCGACAGCTGCTTCTGCGCCGGATTCAAGCACCGTGCCGTAAAACATGTCAGCTATTCTGACATTTTCGCCTGCACAGAATCCTGCGCGCGAGGCACCTTCCTTATAAAGAGGATCTATTATTTCATTGGTCATTGTAAATCTGCCATCGATGCTGTCAACATTTTCGGCTGCGACAAGCAGTGTCATGACCTTGGTCATTGAAGCCGGATAGATCCGCTCATCCGGCGATTTTTCGGCAAGAACATTATTGTTTGAACAATCGACAAGTATGGCATATTGGCTGTCTATCTGGCTGCCGAGCTTTACGGTTGCAGATGTTGAAACAGGTGCCGTGATCTGAGGTTCGCTTTGCTGCCCGGTTTCCTGACCGCTGCTCGTTATCTCATGTATCGTATATACGTCTGATGATGCATTATTGCTTTTGGAATGCTTTTTGACCGTGACGGTCACCACGGCAGCCACCGCTACAATGACGGCAAGGAAAAGAGCGGTCACACACCTTATAAAACGGCGCTTCCTTTTCAATGCTTTCTTTTTCGCGGCAAGCCTGCGGCGCCGGTATTCGGCTTCTGCATCGTATTCATGATCGCCTCCGTAGCTGTCGAAAAAATCCTTATATTTATTATAATCCGCCATCGGCGAGGTCATCTCCGGTCGTTTTTATGTATGCCTCAAGTCTGTATATGGGCAGTCCCTGATTTACGAATTTCTCCTCGTACTCGGTCATGATATTGCCCTCAAAATCGCTTGCGTGCAGGTCGAGGGAAATGTTTTTCAAGGTAAAGCCAAACCCTGACAGCTGCTCCAAAGAGTATTCAAAAAGTCCGCGGTTATCGGTCTTTTGATGTATCTCGCCGTTTTTTGCGAGCAGAGCTTTATACTGCTTTAAAAATACGGGGCTTGTCAGCCGATGACTTGCATGGCTTTTTTTAGGAAAAGGGCAGGAGAAATTTAAAAATATAAGTTCCGCACTGTTGTCCGGAATATATTTTGTAAGATATTCGGCGCCGCTTTTCAAAAATCTTACGTTGCTTATCCCTCTCCTTTTTGCAAGCTCACACGCCTGAACTATCACGTTGCTGTTTTTTTCAACACCAAGTATGTTGTGATCGGGGAAGCGCCCGGCGAGATCGCAGGCGAACCTGCCTTTTCCGCAGCCGATTTCAAGCAGCAAAGGACGGTCAGCCCCGAACCAACCGGTCAGATCTATGTATTCCTTTGTATCAGTTGCCTTGGCAAAATTCAGTTCTTCGCTGTATGCCGATATCAAAAGATCACCGCAGGCGTTCTTACGCTCTTCAAGGTGCTTCAATCTTTTCATTCTCATGTTTTATGCTCCAAAAGTTTTTATTTCATTATAACCTTTAAAGTCCCTTAATGCAACAAAAAATGTTGCTTTAATTGTCACCTTTATACCAAATAAAGGTTGACAATAGGCGCTGAAAATGATAATATACCGAAGTGGAGGGAATGATCATGGCAAAAGCAAAATCAAAGGTAATATATAACATTTCGGTGACGGCGTTGTTTACGGCTTTGATAGCCGTATGCTCATGGATATCGGTTCAGATAGGTCCGGTACCGTTCACCATGCAGACATTTGCAGTGATGTGTGCTGCCGGAATTTTAGGTCTTAAGAGGGGAGTTGCCGCGACGGCAACTTATATACTTCTCGGTATGGTCGGCGTGCCCGTTTTCCACGGATTTACAGGTGGAATAGGCATAATAACCGGTGCTACCGGCGGATACATTGTAGGATTCCTTGCGACGGCAGCCATTGTAGGATCGGTGTCCGAGGCGTTCGGGAGAAGGCTTCTGCCTCTTATACTGTCAATGATAGTGGGACTTGCGCTTTGCTATTCGATAGGCACCGCGTGGTACATAATTGTTTACACATCAAAGGGCAGTTCGGTCGGTATAACCTCTGCCATTGCAAAATGCGTATTGCCGTTTCTGATACCCGATGCGGTGAAATTATCAGCCGCCGCTGTAGCGGTGAACAGGGTATGTTCAAGGGTCAGGGTGTAAAGGCAAGGGAGGCAAAGATTTATCGGCTTTTTTATACCTATAAACTTAAGTTTATCTTTTGGTCTATAAAACAAAAAACAGCAGGGACCTGCCGTTTTTTTGTTATGTAAAGCTTTTACAGCTTGAGTTCAATTGTCTTCATCGTCTGATCATATTCGCGGTACTTTACGCCGGCGGAATCAAACATTTTTTTAGCAGCCTTGGTCATTTCGGCATCGGAGTATTTATCAGACAGGTATATTACTTCGGCTATGCCTTTTTGGATTATCGCTTTTGCACATTCATTGCAGGGGAACAGCGTGACATACAGCCTGAAGCCGCGCATGGAACCGCCGTTGAAATTCAGGATCGCGTTAAGCTCGGCATGGCAGACATACATATATTTGCTCTGGAGCGAGTCGCCCTCTCTGTCCCACGGATAATCGTCATCGCTGCAGCCGTACGGCATACCGTTGTAGCCGACAGCCATAATGCGGTTCTCGCTGTTGACTATACAGGCGCCGACCTGGGTGTTGGGGTCCTTGCTGCGCTGAGAGGAAAGCAGCGCTATACCCATGAAGTATTCATCCCATCCGAGATAATCCTTGCGTTTCATATAAATTCTCCTTTTCGGAAAAAATAAAAACAAATATTGTGCCGCGGCTGGCTTTGCGCAGCACTTATCTTACATAACGCAGAAGCTCCGCCGGTTTTGATATGATTGCGTCGGCACCGCCCTCAAGCAGTTCTCCGACCGTCCTGAAGCCCCACGAAACGCCGACCGTAAACGCGCCGGAATTTGAGCCGGTACGGGCGTCAACGCCGGAATCACCTACATATACACATTCAGTCGGCATAACTCCGAAGCTTTCCATAGCTGCAAATACCATTGCAGGGTCGGGCTTTATGGGAACGTGTTCTTTCTGACCCGTTACATAATCAAATGTGTTTTTGAAATACTGCGACACGATAAGCTGCACCATACAGTCTATCTTATTTGACGTTACCGCAAGTTTTACACCGCGTGCTTTCAGGTCACGCAGCAGCTCGGGGATCCCGTCATACGGTCTTGTGTTGTCGTTTGAGTGCGCGTCGTAATACTCCAGATACCCCGGACGCAGTGCGTCAA
The DNA here is from genome assembly GCA_900539855.1 of uncultured Oscillospiraceae bacterium. GTDB lineage: Bacteria > Bacillota > Clostridia > Oscillospirales > Acutalibacteraceae > UMGS172. Next base: position 23,252 of record UQDO01000014.1, on the reverse strand, counting down.
GAGTTTTGTCATTCCTTGCGTCAGGCGGCAGCGCTCTTGATATCATAATATCAGTTCCGTTGCCGACGAACCTTTTAAATGCTTCGGTTGGATGGGTCGGAAATCCGTTCTTTTTCAATGTGTAATTAACGGCATTTGCAATATCCGTTAACGTGTTGAGCAGCGTTCCGTCAAGGTCAAATATCACTGCTTTGACTGCCACTGTGACCATATCCTCTCAAATATGTGGTGTTATCAAACCAATACTAACATATTTTTTTAAGAAAAGCAAGATTTTGCGTCACTTAAAGAGTAAATAATTGTGAAAATTTGTTGCAGTAGGGGCGTGCTTTAAAAAAATTTGATATTTTTAAAAATAACTATTGCAAAATCCGTCATTATCTGTTATCATAGCATTTGCGATTGTATGTAATTCAAAGGAGGTGCAGACTCATGGCAAAGTGTGACATCTGCAGCAAAGAAATCACTTTCGGTATCAAGGTATCTCATTCACACAGGCGTTCAAACCGTACCTGGAAGCCCAACGTAAAGCGCGTTAAGGCTATTGTTGACGGTTCGCCCCGTAGAATTTATGCCTGCACCCGTTGCCTGCGTTCAGGCAAAGTGACCCGCGCTATCTAAGGTGAAAAGAAAAGGGTAAGAGAACAAGTGTGGACTTGTTCTCTTTTTCTTTTTTCTTTTGCTTTCAATTTCAGTAAGCGCCCATTATTTTATCTGCTGCGTTTATAAGATCCTCATCGCTTTCAATAAGCCCTGCGCTTTGTACAAGCGTTTCCCTTACATACGGCGGCAGTGAATTGAAATAGCTGCTTTTTTGCATGTCGTATTTCTTTTTGTTTTCTTCCGGCATACCGTTCACCTCCTTTTTGGTTTTCAGGTTTTATGCAAACACATCGTTGCCGCTTTTGCTTTTTTCTTTTTTGTAAAACGAAACCGTACCGTCTGCACCGAGCGTTGCAAGCAGTACCTCTTCTATTGTTTTACACTTGCTTTTTGAAAGCTCGCCCGACAGCCATTTTTTATCCTTGCCTGCCGATATGAGATTGCTTTCAAGTACCTTGCCGTCAATGACGAGATTAAAGCAAAGCCCGCTTTTGGGCACTGACAGCGCCATGTCGTTCGGTGTGACCGGACGGTTTTCGGCTTTGGGCAGAAAGCTTATTTTGCCGTTCGGTTCCATGACCGCCGTTTCTATTTCAGAAAGGTCGAAGTACCCATCGGCTCTGCACTGCATCAGAAATTCGTTCATGTCAAGTTTTGATCTTTTTAATGCGTCGTATCTGAATTTACCCTTGTCAAACAGGATTATCGCCTTGCCGTTGCAGAATCTCCGCACCTTCTGCGATTTGCAGCAGATGTATGATATAAATGCCGTGGCAAGTCCGTAAATGACCATTGCAAGCAGCGGAAGCGTCCAGTGCTTTTCAAGCGACGTCGCCATTTCGGCGGCTATCGAGCCTATTGTGATGCCGTTGATGTAATCAAAGAGAGACAGCTGTGATATCTGCCTGTTGCCGATCAGCTTTGCAAGAAAAAACAGCACCGCTATTGAAATTATGCTGCTGTATATCACCTTTATATAGTCCATTGTATCACGCTCCGATATTTATATTAACCGCGCAAAAATAAGATATTAAAGTAAAAAACTGCCGCTGCGTCTTTTGACACAGCGGCAGTTTACATATCGGATGATTATTTCATTTTACGCATTGCATGAACTATCGCCATGCTTGCAGGTGTTCCGATCAAAAGGGCAACAAGCAGCTCGCAAAGCGAGTTTAGACTCAATGCCGACATGATAACTACGTTTACCGGAGTTTCTGCAAGGGCGGTGCTGCGGTAGGCAAGGTAATAGCCGGTCATGAAAAGCGAGGTGTTGAGTACAACTGCCGAAATTGAAGCGACTGCATAGCTCGGGACCTGAGTCTTGGTCCTATCTATTCTTTTCATACCTTTGAATATGAGACCGACTAAAAGACCCATTACAATGCGCGGTACAAAGCATACAAGGGTGTAGTAAAGCGGACTGATCTCAAAGAGCACAGACGCCATAGGATCGATTATAAATCCTATTCCGAATGCCTGCAAAAAGCTTGTAAGACCGAAAAGCAGACCCAAAACGGCACCTGCCGCAGGACCTATGGCAATGGCGCCGAATATGACCGGCAGAAACATCAGCGTGATGTTGAATGCGCCGGTTGGGATGTAGCCGAGCGGTGTGAATGCCATAACTGCAAGCAGTGCTGCAAACAGTGCCGACAATGCGATGCGAAAGACTTTTGTTTTTTTCATGATTTTCCTCCTGCTGCTGTTCTGCTTTTGCCGCCTTTGCCGCGGCAGGATACAGCGCAAATTTTAATATATTTCAATGCGTGCCTTGTTGCCTGCGTTCCAAAAAAGGTAACGCGGCGGCAGCTTATTGAAACCTACTTTACGGCGTGCTGCTTGTTCTTTTGATAGATCAGCTTTAATCCGTCAAGCAAAAGATCATCGTCAAGCAGTATCTCACGGTCACAGAAACCGACCACCTCCGGAGCAAGCCCTCCGGTCGCGACGACGGTCGCAGTCTCTTTAAGCTCACGTTCTATTCTCGTGATCATGCCGTCGATCATTGAAGCTGCGCCTATGACCAGTCCCGACTTCATACAGTCAGCGGTGTTTGAACCGATAACATGTGACGGTGCTTCAATGCTTACCATCGGAAGCTGGGCGGTCTTTGAGGTCAGCGCCTCAAGGGTCAGCTTTATTCCGGCGGCAATAGCGCCGCCTAAAAATTCACCGTTTTTGCCGAGCACGCTGATGGTCGACGCGGTGCCGAGATCGATTATTATACACGGCATGCTGTATTTTGCCAGAGCACCAACGGCACCTGCGGCAAGGTCTGCACCGAGTTGTGCAGGATTGTCTATTTTAATATTGAGTCCGGTGCGTATCCCCGGTCCAAGCACCATGGGCTTTATGCAAAACAGCTTTTCCACGGCGCGTTCCACGGCGTTCCCGACCGTCGGCACTACAGAGCATATCGCCGCGTCGGTTATCTCGCTGCGCTCAATCTCATAGATGTGTATTATATCGCGTATTTCAATGGCGTACTGATCCGACGTGCGCCGCGAATCTGTGGCAAGTCTCGCGGTGACCTTCAGCTCGTCTCCGTCATAAATGCCTATTGTTATGTTAGTATTTCCGATATCAATGCAAATAAGCATAAATCTTCCTCTTATCTGAATACAAAATAGTACACAAGCAGCACGGCGCCAAGCACGACGCGGTAGTAGCCGAACGGCTTAAAATTGCGCTTTTTGACATAGCTCATAAGGAATTTTATAGCCGCTATTGAGACTATGAAGGCAACAGCCATGCCGATGATGAGAACGGTTACCTGGCTGCCGGTTATCATGGCGACCTCTCCGGACGCGATGTGCATAGCATATTTTGCCGATTTTAAAAGGCTTGCACCGAACATGACCGGTATTGCAAGGAAAAATGAAAATTCGGCGGCTACCGGGCGTGAACAGCCAAGCAGCATGGCGCCTATAATGGTTACGCCCGAACGCGAAGTGCCCGGTATCAGTGCCAGAAGCTGGATCGCGCCTATCAGCGCCGCCGTCTTATAGGAAAGGGCTGATATGGTCTTTATTTTAGGCGGCTTGCGATCGACCGATTCTATCACTATAAATACTATTCCGTAAAGTATCAGCGTTATTGCAACGGTGGGGAAGTTGTAGAAGACCTCATCCAGCTTGTCGTCAAACGGCAGACCTATGACAGCCGCAGGCAGACAGGCTATTATTACCTTGAACCACATTTCCCATGTGGCTCTTTTCGCAATGGCGTCCTTCTGACGCGAAAAGGGATTTAGCTTTCTGAAGAACGCCACGATAACGGCAAGTATCGCGCCGAGCTGGATAACGACGCGGAACATCTCCATGAACGCCGGATCGGTGTTCTTCCAGAACAGCTCCTCGAAAAGTATAAGGTGTCCGGTGCTGCTGATCGGCAGCCATTCGGTTATACCTTCAATAATACCGTATAATATTGTTTTTAAAAGTTCAACAAGAAAAGACATATATGCACCTTCTAAGCCCTGATCAAAGGGGCTGATTTTACATCGGCTCTGACATCTTGTATTTTATAACATATGCGCCGCTTTGTCAATCTAATTACATAAGTGTTGATTTATATTGTAAGGGCATCGGCATAACACAACACCGCTACGGTCGGGTCAGTAACATAAATGTGCCGTATTGAATAAACTGATATAGAAGTTGAGCCGGCTCAAAAGTAAGCGGTGCGCCGCTTATAGGAAGTCGCCGCTTGCTTGAATTTTTTCTTTAGGGGGATCATTTATGGCAGATATAAAACAAAACTGCCCGACCGGCTCCACAGGTTTTAAAGAGGCGGTCTGCATCGACGCCGGAAGAGTTTACGATTCGTGCTGCGACCGTGACTGCGTCACCGATATGAGGTGCTATTTCTCACCTTCCGATCAGCAGCTGGTAAGCAATGCCGTAAGCGTAAGGATACGCTCGGCTGAGGTAATAGACGTCAACATAGATGTCGAGCAGGTGACATTTAACCGCGGATTCTATTCCTGCGACCTCACCTTCTTCTTCCTTGTGGATGTCGACGTATACACCGCACCGCATACCTGCCCGGCAGTCGTCCACGGTATATGCTTCTATAACAAAAAGGCGATACTTTACGGCAGTGAAGGAAATGTCAAGACCTTTACGAACGATTTTGTGGCAGACGACGACTGCGGCAGACGTTCGGTCGGCGGTGGAAACAGCCCAAGGTGCGTTGTTCAATGCGTCGATCCGATAGCACTTTCGGCAAAGCTCGGCTGCGTAAGATCATGCTGTGAGCTTCCGGGCTATATCCCGTCAAGTGTTGCAGCAGCTATCGGCGGAACGATAGACACGTCTCTTTGCGCAGACGGAAGGACCGTATTCGCGACTCTCGGTCTGTTTACGATCATACAGCTTATACGCAATGTACAGATGCTTGTGCCGGTATACGATTTCTGTATTCCGGAAAAGCAGTGCGACGATGCGACAGACACGCCGTGCGACGTTTTCCGCAAGATCAAATTCCCGACCGACGATTTCTTCCCGCCGCGTCCGTGCGACATTGACAGTGAATGCGGCTGCGGCTGCGGCTGTGCCGGCGACAATACACTCTGATAGCATAACCTGTAAGTTTTGCTTTGAGGGCTGCCCCGTAAATTTCGGGACAGCCCGAATTCTTACTCAAACTTTGTAAAAATATTTATATAAAACACTTGACAAATTATATAATCAGTGATACAATTTATTTAAAGATGATAGCAAAAGAGGCAAAAGGCATGAAAAAGAGCGCGTATTCGGTGGTGCTTGCAGATGACGTTATATCAAAGATCGATAAGCTGGCGTATATGCAGAATACCAACCGTTCCAATATGATAAATCAGATACTTGCGGAATATGTTTCACTGACGACCCCCGAAAAACGTATAAGCAGTATTTTTGAGGAGCTTGCACGCTGTCTTTATTCCGACGACACATTCAGTGAGCTTGCGCCGCCCACGCCGTCGATCATGTCGATACGTTCGGCGCTTGCATATAAGTATAATCCGACCGTGAGGTACACCGTCGAGCTTTACCGTGAACCGGGGGACGAGCAGGGAGTTATAAAGGTGTCTACCAGAACGACCAATCCGGAGCTTATGTCGGCACTGCTTATGTTTTACCGATTCTGGGCTGATACAGAGGCAAAATGCGGCTTTAAGGGCGGGGAAACATATGAAAACGGAGTGTTTGTAAGACCTATCATGCACCGCATTAGTCCTTATTTTACCGGCAAGGCGTTGGACGCTTCGGCAGGAACGCTTATAGCCTCTTATATATCTCTTTTTGACCGTTCCATGAAGTATTATTTCAGCAGCAAAGGGGGCGGTACCGATGAAATACGCCATGCGTATATCAATTACTTAAAACAAAACAGCGAGATCGTCTGACAGGAAAGGAGTACTGTTTATGAATATAGAAAAATTCACACAAAAATCGGTCGAGGCATTGCAGGGTGCCCAGACCATGGCTGCCGATAACGGCAACAACAGCATAGAGGAGGAACACCTTTTAGCCGCGCTTCTCTCCAAAGAGGACGGGCTGTGCAGCGAGATAATAAAGAATATAGGAGCATCGCCGAGAGAGCTCTGCAATGCCGCAGAAAGAGCGGTCGCCGCATTCCCGAAGGTGAGCGGCAGCGGATACGATGCTTCCAACATATACATTTCAGGTCAACTCAACAAAGCACTTAACGAGGCGGAGCAGCTTGCCGGCAAGATGAAGGACGATTATATATCGGTCGAGCATCTGCTGCTCGGCATTCTGGAGCACCCGGACGATGCCGTAAAGCGTATGCTGTCCGAGCAGGGTGTCACCTCGGCTAAGGTGCTTGAAGCGCTTAAAAAGATAAGAGGCAATCAGACTGTAAAAACGGATAACCCGGAAGGAACCTATGATGTCCTTAAAAAATACGGCACCGACCTTACCGAAAGGGCAAGGGAGCGCAAGCTCGACCCTGTTATAGGCAGGGACGAGGAAATAAGGAACGTTATCAGGATACTGTCGCGCAAGACCAAAAACAACCCGTGCCTCATAGGTGAGCCGGGCGTGGGCAAAACGGCAATAGCCGAGGGGCTTGCTTTGCGTATAGTCAGCGGCGATGTGCCGGATAACCTTAAAAACAGAACGATTTTTTCGCTTGACCTCGGTGCGCTCATAGCAGGCGCAAAATTCAGAGGAGAATTTGAGGAACGTCTCAAAGCCGTGCTGAATGAGGTCAAATCGGCTGAAGGCCGTATCATTCTGTTTATTGATGAGCTGCACACGATAGTCGGAGCAGGCAAGACCGACGGTGCGCTTGATGCCGGAAACATACTGAAGCCTATGCTTGCAAGGGGCGAGCTGCACTGTATCGGTGCCACCACGCTCAACGAATACCGCCAGTATATCGAAAAGGACGCCGCGCTTGAAAGGCGTTTCCAGCCGGTAATGGTCGAAGAACCGAGTGTTGAGGACACCATTGCGATATTGAGAGGTCTCAAGGAGCGCTACGAGGTTTATCACGGCGTTAAGATTATGGATAAAGCCATAATTGCCGCAGCAACGCTTTCCGACCGGTATATAGAGGATCGTTTCCTTCCTGACAAAGCCATCGACCTTATTGATGAGGCGTGTGCACTTATAAAGACCGAAATGTATTCAATGCCGACCGAGATGGATGAGATATCGCATAAGATAATGCAGCTTGAGATCGAGGAGCAGGCTCTTTCAAAGGAGACCGACAAGCTGACTGTCGAGCACCGCGACGAAATAAAGGCGGAGCTTGCAAAGCTGCGTGATGAGTTCAACGCCATGAAGGCAAAGCTCGACAACGAAAAGCAGGACATTGAAAAGGTGCAGAAGATACGTTCGAAGATCGAGGACGTAAACCGCGATATCGAACGCGCAAAGGAACAGTACGACCTTGCAAAGGCAGCGGAACTGCAGTACGGCAAATTACCGGAGCTTCAGAAGGAGCTTGAAAAGCAGGAGGCACTGTCCGAGCAGAGCGACAACACGCTGCTGCGTGACCGTGTGACCGACGACGAAATAGCAAAAATAGTTTCACGCTGGACCGGTATTCCGGTATCAAAGCTTGTCGAAAGCGAAAGGGATAAGCTTCTGAACCTCGAAACAACCCTTCATGAGCGTGTAATAGGTCAGGATGAGGCTGTCCGTAAGGTCAGCGACGCAATACTGCGTTCGCGTGCCGGTATCAAGGATCCAAAACGTCCTGTAGGTTCGTTTTTGTTCTTAGGACCGACCGGCGTCGGCAAGACCGAGCTTGCAAAGGCTCTTACCGCCTCGCTTTTTGACGATGAGAAAAATCTTATCCGTATCGATATGAGCGAATATATGGAAAAATACTCGGTCTCACGTCTTATTGGAGCGCCTCCGGGATATGTCGGCTATGACGAGGGCGGTCAGCTCACCGAGGCTGTGCGCCGCAAGCCGTATTCGGTCGTGCTTTTCGATGAGATCGAAAAAGCGCATCCGGATGTGTTTAACATTCTGCTTCAGGTGCTTGACGACGGCAGAATAACCGACAGTCACGGCAAAACGGTCGATTTCAAAAACACCATAATAATCCTTACCTCAAACCTCGGTTCGGATATAATACTTGACGGCATCACGCCCGACGGCGACATAAGTGCCGACGCAAGGGCAAAGGTGCACGAGCTGCTGAAGCGCAGCTTCCGTCCGGAATTTCTGAACCGACTTGACGAGATAATCTTCTACCGTCCGCTGACCAAGGATAACATCCGCGGCATAGTGCAGCTCAAGGTTGCCGAGATATCCGACCGCCTTGCCGAAAAGCGTGTGCATATCAAGGTAACTGAGAAGGCTGTCGATCAGATAATCGAGCAGTCGTTTGATCCTCAGTACGGTGCGCGTCCTATAAAGAGATTCATACAGTCCAATATCGAGACGCTTATTGCCCGTATGATGATCGAAAAGGATATCGAACCGGAATCGACCGTCACAGTCGATTGGAAAGACGGCAGATTTACCGTCGATGTCGTGTCGCCGGTCACGGAATAAATACAAGAAATTAACGGCAGAACCGCCTGGTCTTTTAAAGATCAGACGGTTCTTTTTTGTATCGTTTTTTTACTGATTTTACCGTCAAAAGTCAGAAAAAACAGACTTATTTTGCCGCATTTTGGCATAGGTTAGCAAAAAATTGTATATTTTTAACAAATTTTTAAAGAAAATACTACACGCACAAATGGAAATATACTAAAATAGTAGTTGAAAAACGCACAAAAGACTGTTAAAATATAAATAGTCCAGTAAAAGGAGTCGTGAAAATGGATCGTGTAACGGATATAAGAAAATTTGCAGACGGAACATGCGCCGATGCTTATAGATTTTTGGGTTCGCATAATGAAAACGGAAAGACGGTTTTCAGGGTGTGGGCGCCTGGTGCCGAAGAAATAAGCGTTGTGGGAGATTTTTGCGACTGGGATCATACAAAATATCATATGATGCATATAGGCGGCGGAATTTTTGAAGCTATTGTCGATGAATTGCCGGAATATTCTGCCTATAAATACAGTATAAAATCTAAGGACGGGCATCGCTTTTTGAAAAGCGACCCGTATGCGTATCATTTTGAAACAGCGCCGGCAACGGCATCCAAAACCTACGATATCGATGGCTTTGACTGGCATGACGGCGAATGGCTCGAAAAACGTAGAGCAGGCGACATCTACAGCAGCCCCGTGAATATTTACGAGGTACATATAGGCTCCTGGCGGCGGTATAAGGACGGGAACCTGCTTGACTACAAAGAGCTGGCACGTCAACTGTCGGAATATGTAAAGGAAATGGGCTACACGCATGTGGAGCTTATGCCCGTTATGGAGCATCCGTTTGACGGATCGTGGGGCTATCAGGTCACCGGCTATTATGCTCCGACCTCGCGCTATGGCACGCCGAAGGATTTTATGTCCTTTGTGGATATCATGCACGAAGCCGGTATAGGAGTTATCATTGACTGGGTGCCGGCACATTTTCCGAAGGATGAATCAGGTCTTTATAAATTTGACGGCAGTCCGTGCTATGAGTACGCCGACGAGAAAAAGGGAGAACATAAGGAATGGGGCACCTGCGTGTTTGATTACGGACGGGGCGAGGTCGTAAGCTTCCTTGTCTCCAACGCCATGTTCTGGCACGAGATGTACCACGTCGACGGCATCAGGGTGGATGCCGTGGCATCCATGCTCTATCTTGATTATAACCGTAAGGACGGGGAGTGGATACCCAACAGATTCGGCGGACACGAGAACCTTGAAGCGGTGGATTTCTTTCACACACTCAACGAAACGGTGTTTTCAAAATTCCCCGGTACCATGATGATAGCAGAGGAGTCGACCGCATGGCCGATGGTCACAAAGCCTGTTTTTTCCGGGGGACTTGGATTTAACTTCAAGTGGAACATGGGCTGGATGAACGATATGCTGAGGTATATGTCGCTCGATCCCATAAACCGCAAATACCATCACGATTCGCTGACATTTTCATTTTTCTATGCCTTTTCAGAAAACTTCGTCCTGCCTATGTCGCATGACGAGGTCGTGCATGGAAAATGCTCGATGATAAACAAAATGCCGGGCGATTACGGTATGAAGTTTGACGGGCTCAGAGCGTTCTACGCATTTATGGCGGCGCATCCGGGCAAAAAGCTGCTGTTCATGGGCTCGGAATTTGCCCAGTTTATTGAGTGGAACTATGAACAGGAGCTTGACTGGCTGCTGCTTGAATACGATAAGCATAAGAAGATGCAGTATTTTGTCAAAACGCTCAACCGGTTCTATCTTGAAAATCCTGAGTTCTGGCAGATAGACTATTCATGGGAGGGCTTCTCGTGGATATCGAACGACGACCGCGATCAGAGCGTGATATCGTTCAGACGTATCGACAAAAACGGCGATGAGATAATATGTGTATTCAATTTTGTGCCGGTCGCGCGTGAAAAGTACAGAATAGGCGCGCCGCAGCACGGAATATATTCGGTATTGTTTAATACCGATGATGAAAAATTCGGCGGCAGCGGAACGTATAATGAAAGTGATTATATAACCGCGCTTGTACCGATGCACGGATACGACCAGTCACTGGAGCTTAAATTGCCGCCTTTGTCGGCACTGTTTTTGAAATTAAAACGCAAATTACCGGTAAAGCACATACCGAAAATTAAAGCAAGGAGTGAAGGAAAGTGAAAAAGACAGAATGTGTCGCCATGCTGCTTGCAGGCGGTCAGGGAAGCCGACTCGGTGTTCTGACCCAGCGCATAGCAAAGCCGGCGGTACCGTACGGGGGAAAATACCGTATTATTGATTTTCCGTTATCCAACTGCACCAATTCGGGTATTGATACGGTGGGCGTACTTACCCAGTATCAGCCGCTTGAGCTGAATGATTATATAGGTTCGGGCAAGCCGTGGGACCTTGACAGGTCAAACGGCGGAGTGCATATACTTCCGCCTTATCAGAACAACAAGGGCGGCGACTGGTACAAGGGAACCGCAAACGCAATATATCAGAACATACCGTTTATTGAGCGCTACGATCCTGAATATGTGCTGATATTGTCGGGCGACCATATATACAAAATGGATTACAGCGACATGATCGAGCAGCACAAGGACAGCGGAGCGGACTGCACGATCGCCGTCATCGAGGTGCCAATGGAGGAGGCTTCGCGCTTCGGTATCATGAACGCCGATGAAAACGGCGTGATATATGAATTCGAAGAAAAGCCCGAGCATCCGAAAAGCAATCTTGCCTCAATGGGAATATATGTGTTCTCATGGGATAAGCTGAGAAAATATCTTGTAGAGGACGAGGCTGACCGCACGTCGTCAAACGATTTCGGCAAGAATATAATACCCAATATGCTTGCTGCAAAGGAAAAAATGGTGGTATACCGCTTCTCTGATTACTGGAAGGATGTCGGAACTATAGATTCGCTGTGGGAAGCCAATCTTGACCTGCTTGATCCTAAGATGAAGCTTGATCTTTCAGATCCTAACTGGCGTATATATTCGCGCACGCCGTCTGCTCCGCCGCAGTATATAGCCGATACGGCTGCCGTGCAGAATTCGCTCATAACAGAAGGGTGCAACGTTTACGGCACGGTCGATTTTTCGATACTTTTCGACAATGTTACTGTCGAGGAGGGCGCAGTAGTAAAGGACTCTCTTATAATGCCGGGCGCCGTCATTAAAAAAGGCGCGTCGGTGCAGTATGCGATAGTAGCCGAAAACGCCGTTATCGGCGAGAATGCATCGATAGGCGAGCGTCCCGAGGACGTTGACGACCTGACAAAATGGGGCGTTACCGTTATAGGCGCGGGACTTTCGGTCGGCACCGGAGCCGAAGTGGGCGCCGGAGTCATGATAAGAGAAGATGTTAAGGACGGTGAGAAAAGGTGAGAAAGAATACTATAATGGGCATCGTTTTCCCAAACGCGCATGACGAGCTTATGGGGGAGATGACCGAAAAAAGATCAATGGGCTCACTGCCGTTCTGCGGAAGATACCGTCTTATAGATTTTTCGCTTTCCAACCTTGTAAACGCCGGTATATCAAAGGTCGGCGTTGTGACCAAGAACAATTACCAGTCGCTTATGGACCATATCGGTTCAGGCAAGGCGTGGGATCTTGACCGCAAATCGGGCGGACTGTTTTTCCTGCCGCCCTATTCAAACACCGAAGCAAGGGTGTATGTAGGACACCTTGACGGTCTGTTCGGGGCGATGGATTTTCTTAAAAATTCAACCGAGCAGTATGTTGTGCTGTGCGATTCCGACGTTATTTCAAATTTCGATCTTTCGGATATGATCGAAAAGCATATCGACAGCAAAGCCGATATAACGATAGCGTACAAGCGCGGAAAAATGCCCTGCAATCATCACGACGTCATGTCGTTTACGCTTGACGGGGATAAGATCACCGATATATCTTTTGCGTCAGCCGACAAGGAGGACTGCCTCTACAGTCTCGACATTACCATAATGTCGCGCGAAAGGCTTATCGACATAGTAAAATACGGTCATGAGCACAACATGACCAGCCTTGCGAGAAACATATTCCAGAGGACATTTAAGACCTATGACATGCGCGGCTATGAGGTCAAGACCTATGCTGCCGTTATGGACGGTCCTGAAAGCTACGTCCGCATAACAAAAGAGGTGCTGGACGGCGTTGATATAAGGAAAGAGCTTTTTGCCAAAGAGCGTCCCGTTTTCACAAAGACGCGCGATGACATGCCCACTATTTACGGACTTGACAGCTCTGTTTCCAACTGTATAATAGCCGACGGCTGCGTGATCGAAGGCACAGTAAAAAACAGCGTGCTGTTCAGAGGCGTAAGAATAGGAGCCGGTGCGGTTGTTAAAGACAGTATAATAATGCAGGACTCCTATATAGGCAGCAACACCGATGTTGAGTATGTGACCGCTGACAAACGGGTGAAGGTGGGCAGCGGCAAGACCTTAAAAGGAACCGCAATATACCCGATATATATAAGGAAGAACGCCGAGGTCTGACAAAAGAAAGGAAAAACCGAAATGAAGGTACTTTACGCTACAAGCGAAGCATATCCGTACGCCATGTCGGGAGGACTTGCCGATGTTGCCGGCGCACTGCCAAAGGCACTCAGAAAGCGCCTTATAGGATGCCGGATAGTAATGCCGCTTTATGAATGTATCAGCGATGAACTAAGGGCAAATATGCAGTTTATAACCAGTATTACCGTGCCGGTGTCGTGGCGCAGGCAGTACTGCGGAATATTCGAAGCCAAGCACGACGGAGTTATATACTATCTGCTCGATAACCAGTATTATTTTAAACGCGGCGGACTTTACGGATACTATGACGACGCCGAGCGATTTGCGTTTTTCTCACGCGCGGTGCTTGAAATAATACCTTATATTGAGTTCGTGCCTGACATAATACACTGCAACGACTGGCAGACCGCCATGGTGCCGGTGTTCCTTGACTCAATGTACCGCGGTGCCGACCCGTACCGCAATATCAAAACGGTATTTACGATACACAACATACAGTATCAGGGCAAATACGGCACCGAACTGATAGGCGATGTGCTCGGACTGCCGTCCGGCGCGGCGCACCTTGTGGAATATGACGGCTGTGTCAATCTTATGAAGGGCGCCATTGAATGTGCCGACAGGGTAACGACCGTAAGCCCCACCTATGCGGACGAGATCAAGGATCCGTGGTACGCACACGGTCTTGACCGGATAATACGCGACCGCGCATTCAAGCTGACAGGAATCGTAAACGGTATAGACACCTCTGTCTATGACCCGGAAAATGACGATCATATATGGCAGAATTACAGTGCGGACGATCTTTCCGGTAAAGCGGTGAATAAAAGAGAACTGCAAAAAATGGCTGGCCTGCCGGTCAGGGACGATGTGCCGCTTATAGGCATCGTTTCCAGACTCGTGACCCATAAGGGCTTTGATCTCGTGAAATTCGTTTTCGAACAGATGCTGACATATGATGTGCAGTTTGTGATATTGGGCAGCGGCGAATGGGAGTTTGAGACCTTCTTCCACGCAATGACCCAGTCTCATCCGGACAGGGTGGCGCTAAAGCTTGGATTTATACCGGACTATGCCCACAAGGTCTATGCAGGCGCCGATATATTCCTTATGCCGTCAAAAAGCGAGCCGTGCGGACTGTCACAGATGATTGCGCTTCGCTACGGTGCGATACCGGTGGTAAGAGAGACCGGCGGACTGAAGGACACCGTGACCGACAGCGGCGATGGCGAGGGCAACGGATTCACCTTCCAGTCCTACAACGCATCGGATATGGCTTATGCCGTTGAACGTGCGGTGACCGGATACAGAAACCGCGAGGGATGGCAGATACTTGTCCGCCGCGCCATGCAGTGCGATAACAGCTGGGGCAGATCAGCCAACGCATATATTAAGTTGTATAAAGAAATATTGGGACAGTAAGGGGAAAAACAATGGTAAGGCATATCATTCTGTGGCAGATAAAGGATGATGCCGACAAAGCATCGGTAAAGAAAAACGCAAAAGAGGCGCTTGAAGGGCTGGCAGGAAAGATTGACGGTCTTTTGTCTGTAAAGGTCCATATAAACGGACTGGAAAGCTCAAACGCCGATATGATGCTTGAGACATCCTTTACCGACGAGGCGGCGCTAAAAGGCTATTCGGTGCATCCGCTGCATGTAAAGGCAGCCGATACATATGTAAGACCATTTACAAAGCTGAGAGTCTGCCTTGATTTTGAGGATCAATAAAAACTAAACGGAAAAAACGCCGCAGAAGGTTATACCTTCTGCGGCGTTTTATAGCAATAACTATTCAAATTATCGGTCGGTGTAGGAATATACCTCGCCGCACTCTATGTATTCAGTCGGAACGAACGGAAATTTCCCGGAAATGATATCCTTTAAATACATCATTCCGGCGCGTTCACTGCCTATGTGACCCAAAACAAGTATAGCCTTGTTATATCCGAACTGCGAATAATCGCGTGCGATCTCAGCGGTTGACCATTCGCAAACCTCTCCGGTAAGGACAAAATCGCACTCGTCAAGCTCGTCGGTGATATGACCCGGCGTCCCGAAGCAGCAGGAAATTTTTGTACCCGGTTTATCCGTCTCTCCTGCGATCCTTACATGACCGATGCCGAGTTTTTCCTCAATAAGCTTGGCAAGCTCACGGGCGGTCATTGCCTTTTCAAGATAAAACCTGTTGACGGCATAATACTTTCCCTGCTCAAACCTGCCGAAGCTTTTGTCAAAGCCGAGATATCTCAGTTCACCTTCGCATATCATATCCGGAACCGCAGTGTGCGCGTGATCGTGATATCTGTAGATGGTGATACCGTTATTTTCCGCAAGTTCCTTCTTCATAAGCCCTATTTTGTGGGGGATATGATCGTCCATATGATTGTAAAACATCGGCTCGTGGACGATTATCAGATTTGCACCTCTGTTTATTGCGGCTTTTATAACGTCAGGTGTCGCAAACATCGAAACTATAACACCGGTCAGCTCGTTTTCGCCCGACCCGGTCTTATATGTATCGCAGGTCGAACTATAATCTCCCGGCGCAAATGCTTCAACAGCGTTTATAAGATCCTTAATTTTCATAGATCACAGCTCCGTGACGGATATATTCTGATAAGGCAGACGAGAGAAAGAACACCGTACGGTGCCATTTCTCTCGTCTGCATACCTTTAATGGTCTGTCAGAGATTTTCAGCCTCAAACTTCTTCATAAACTCAACCAAGGTCTCAACGCCCTCGTAAGGCATTGCATTGTAGATTGATGCGCGCATGCCGCCTACCGAACGGTGACCCTTGAGATTAGACATGCCGGCAGCCGAGCTTTCCTTGACAAACTTCGCGTTTATCTCGTCATCCTCGGCGCGGAATGTGACATTCATCATAGAGCGGCATTCCGGCTTTACGGGGTTTTTGAACAAGCGGCTATTGTCAAGATAATCGTAAAGAAGCGCCGCCTTTTTGGCGTTCTTTTCTTTAAGTGCGGTAAGACCGCCGATGCTGTCGATCCACTCAAGCACCAGCTTGCAGATATATATAGGCCAGCAGGGCGGGGTGTTGTACATCGAATCGTTGTCAGCCATTACCTTATAATTGCATACGGTCGGCACATAAGACGGCAGATCCTCACGCAGAAGATCCTCGCGGACTATAACTATCGTAAGTCCGGCAGGGGCTACGTTTTTCTGCGCACCGGCATATATAAGACCGAATTTTGAAACATCGACCGGCTCGGAAAGTATGCAGGAGCTCATGTCGGCGACAAGCGGAACGCCGTTTGTTTCGGGTATATAGTCCCACTTTGTTCCGAATATAGTGTTGTTGAAGCAGATGTGCACATAGTCGGCGCCCGGGGTCAGCTTCAGCTCCTCCTGACGCGGTATACGGGTGAAGTTTTCCTCCTTGGTGGTTGCGGCAAGGTTAATCTTGTCGCTGTATTTGAGCGCTTCCTTGTAAGCTTTGCCCGAGAACTGACCGGTTACGATATAATCGGCAACGCCGGTCTTTAAAAGATTCATCGGTACGCTTGCAAACTGCAGCGAAGCGCCGCCCTGCAGGAACAGGACCTTGTAGTTGTCCGGAATGTCCATTACCTTACGCATCATTTTTTCGGCGTCCTTGATAATGACATCATATACCTTTGAACGGTGGCTCATTTCCATGACACTCATCCCAGAACCGCCATAGTTCATCATATCGTCTCTTGCTTTTTCGAGGACCGGTACCGGAAGCATGGAAGGACCGGCTGAGAAGTTATAAATACGGTCGTACATAAATAGTCTCCCTATCTGCCGCTTTGCGCGTCGGGACTGTTATCGGTCGGCCTGCGGCTTTGATTGCCGACCGTAAGTTCAGAACGCTTTCCGCTTTTCCGGCAGCGGTATGCCGTGATGTATCCGACGCTAAAGGTCAGAAAATTACGGATAAAGCAAAACATTGTTAAATTTGTAACGATGTTTTACCTCAATTCGCTTTGTTTATTATACGATATTGTGATATATTTGTCAATCACAACATTTAAAATTTAAAAAATATTTTTTGGGGACACCTTCTGCCATATATTGTGACAAATTTGTTTCTTGTAAAGACACAAGGTCAGTGATACAATTATACGCGGAGAAATGCCATTGAAATGCATACTTGTGGGAGGTCATTTTAATTGGATGGTTTTAAATGCACCGTCATAATCCCGTCGCTTAATCCGGACGAAAAGCTTATGCACACCGTAACGGAGCTTGAAAAGTACGGGTTTGACGACATTATAATAGTTGACGACGGCAGCGATAAGGCTTATGCCGCCAATTTTCCCGATGTTGAGGAGCATCCTGCCTGCACGGTCATACATCACCGCGTCAACCGCGGAAAGGGCGCCGCTCTCAAGACGGCGTTCAAGTACATAATCAAGTACCGCGACGATGTTGACGGGGTTGTGACTATCGATGCCGACGGTCAGCATCTTACAAAGGATATCGTAAACTGTGTTTCGGAAATGAAGCGGACAGGCAAGGTCGTTCTCGGCTGCCGTGATTTTTCGCGCCCGGATGTTCCGCCGCGTAGCCGTTTCGGCAACAAGACGACAAGACGCGTGCTGAGCCTTTTCTGCGGTGTAAATGTGTCAGATACGCAGACCGGTCTGCGTGCCATTCCGGCGCGCTTTCTGCGCGAGATGCTGGCGGTTAAAGGTACAAGGTATGAGTATGAGACCAATATGCTGATAGCTTTCAAGCAGAACGGAATTCCGTTTTGTGAGGTGCCTATAGATACCGTATATATCAACGACAACGAAACGTCACATTTCAGACCGTTTGTTGACTCTTTAAGGATATACAAGCTGATACTTTCATTTGTTTTCAGCTCAATGTTCAGTATGCTTGTTGAGGTAATACTGTTTTATCTCGGCATTCACTTTTTCTTTAACGGCGCAAAGTATGAGATACTGCTTGCAACCGTCCTTGCGAGGGTATGCTCGTCGGTCGTCAATTTCCTTGTCAACCGCAACGGCGTGTTCCCTAAGGGAAACAGCTTCGCAAGATCACTTCTGAGATATACCATACTTGCCGTTCCGCTTGTGCTTGCGTCGAGCGGTTCTATAAGGCTGCTGAAAATTATATTGGGCGTAAAGAGCGACTTTGTGACTACGCTCATAAAAATGGTGGTTGACACGCTCCTGTTCTTTGTCAGTTTCCGCGCTCAGCAGAACTGGGTGTTCGCACCGCCCAAAAAGTATAGTTCTGCGGAGGGAAACACACAGATGCCTGCAAAAAAGAAAAAACTGCGCCCGGCTGTTATAGTCAGAAGGACCTTCGGCTGCATAGGCTCTGGACTGCTTTACATTATCGTTTCGGTGCTTGTGCTCGTTGCTGTTGTAGCCAACGGACCGAGCACAACATTGCGCGATGCGCTTGTTCTCTCGGCAATGCAGGCAAGCGCTACCAAGTGGGTGCCGAAACTTTTTCTGTCAGACGCACAGGTCAAAGAAATAGTTGCCAACAGTTATGTTGACAGCAAGCTGACCATTGATACGGATAACTACAATAAGCCGCAGGAGGGTGAATTTGACGACATCAAAGACGGAGTTAAATATATTCCTGCCAACTACACTAATTTTAAGGCATATATAATGCTTATTCCCGATCCTAAAAGGGTGTATGTCGGAACCTCGTCTGATAACTACAATTCAGCTAAAGAGGGTATGCGTATTTTCGCAATGGCGAAAAAGGAAAATGCGCTGGCGCTTATGAATGGCGGCGAGTTTGCCGATAACGGCGGCGTCGGCAACGGCGCGAGACCGATAGGACTAACCTATTCAAAGGGGAAATGCGTTTGGAATGATGGCAGCAAGCGCACTTTTATCGGAATAACCAATGAAAACAAGCTGGTCGTTTCAGAAGATATGAGCAAGGCGACTGCCGACAGTCTCGGTATGAGGGACGCAGTATCCTTCCAGACAGGAAACCTCCTTATAGATAATGATTCCGAAGGCGTACACATCCATTACAAGGAGGGCAACACCGGAGCCGCGCAGAGATCGGCGATCGGTCAGCGTGCCGACGGTACGTTTATATTTGTCGTGACCGACGGCAGGACGGCAAGCAGCCTCGGTGCTACCTATAATGAGATCATAGATATATTGGTAAGCTACGGCGCGGTGACTGCCGGAATGCTTGACGGAGGATCGTCGGCTATGCTTTATTATGAGGATTATTATGACAAATACGATATAGATAAGTCGGGACTTGACGAGTACCAGCTGCAGGGACTCACCAACAAATACAAGGCGTTTACTCCGCCGAGAAGAATACCGACCTACTTCTGTGTCAGCAAGTGACGGGGAGTCTGTATGAAAAAGAAATTATCCTCATTTTTCAAAATTTACATAGGCGTAATGGCGGGGCTTGTTGCGCTTCTGGTAGTTGCAGCGGTCGTTCTGTGGACGGTGCTCGACGCATATGAAACGACAAGACCGAAGCATGTCGCCGAGGAAGTGTTCAATAAATACTTCTTGAATTCCGATATCGCAGGGCTGATGTCGGCTGCTGATCCGGACAGTGAAGGCTTCGAAAGTGCAGAGACTATAAATTCCGCGGCAAAGGAGCTTATAGATACAGAAAAGCTGAAATACTTTGCCGTTACATCAGACGATAAAAATTCAGCCAAATACGCGGTTACCGAGGACAACAACCGTATTGCCTATTTTACGGTCAGAAAGACCGACAAAAAGGGAAAGTACGGATTTGAATTTTATGAGCTGTCCGATGCGGAAATATTTTTTGCACCGTACGGAAGCGTAACTGTAAGGGTGCCGGACAACTACACGCTTTTTGTAAACGATGTTCCGGTAGGCGATAAATATGTGACCGCCAGCGGTATTGAGGGCGACTCATGCAAGTACATGCCCGAAGGTGTTGAGGGCGTAAAATATAAGGAATACAAGCTGAGCGGACTGTTCTCCGAACCGACTTTAAAGGTAATGTCTCAGGATCAGCAGGAGGTCGCGGTGACGCTTGATAAAACGAACAATATCTACACCGCCGCTTTGGCTTACGATTCCGAATTAGAGACAGAAATGAAGGATTACATCATAAAGGCTGCCTCTGTTTACACGGCTTACATGTCGAACGATGCGAAATTCACGGCTGTTTCAAAATATCTTGACAGCTCGGCTGAAATATATGACCGCGTGAGAAAAAGCGAAGTTTACTGGGTGCGCGACCACAACGGCTACAAGATATCAAACGAAAAGGCGTCCGAATTCTATAAGTACGCCGACGGTGTTTTTTCCTGCCGTGTGACACTGAAGGAAACCCTTACAAGACCGGGATACCCGAATCATACCGAAAACATCGATATTGTGCTTTACTGCCGCAACGTTGACGGCAAAACGCTTATATACGATATCGTAACAAACAGCTGACAGGGAGGGTAAATATGAATATATCGGAACTGAAAATCCTTGATTACATCCAGGAGCACTTCAAATGCGGCTTCCTTGACTGGTTCATGCCGCTTGTGACCCGGCTCGGCGACAAGGGAATATTCTGGATCGCCGTGGCGCTCATACTTATTATAACAAAGAAGTATCGCAAGACCGGTATTATGATGGGAGTGGCGCTGCTGCTTGGTCTTATAGTCGGAAACGCAACATTGAAACCGCTCGTAGCACGCACAAGACCGTATGATATGCCTGGCGTTGAGATAGATCTGTTGGTGGAAAGGCTTCATGATTTTTCCTTCCCGTCAGGTCATTCACTTGCCTGCTTTGAGGCTGCGACCGTGCTTATGATAAGGGAAAAGAAATTTGGTATACCTGCGCTTGTTATAGCCATACTCGTAGCGCTGTCGAGGCTGTATCTTTATGTTCACTATCCGACCGATGTGCTTGCAGGCACGTTGCTTGGTATCGCATTCGGATTTTTAGCTGTTTATATTGTCAATACTGCGGTAAAAATTTATAACAATAAAAAACTCAAAAACGCAGCACAGTGAGGGGGTGCCGTACGTTGAAAAGGGCATTGCTTATTATAAATCCCGTATCGGGAAAAATGAAGGCAAAATCGACTCTGCTTGATGTAGTAAAGGAACTGCAAAGCCATGATATGCTTGTTACCGTGGCGGTTACCGAACGCAGGGGTCACGCGGCCGAGCTTGCCGCGGCGGCAAAGCAGAACGGGTTTGATATGGTGCTTTGCTTTGGCGGCGACGGTACCTTAAACGAAACCATTTGCGGACTGATGGCGGACGGCAGCGCGCTGCCGCTAGGGTACATTCCGGCAGGCAGCACCAATGACTTTGCGACAAGTATGAAGCTGCCCGGCGTTCCGGTAAAGGCGGCTGCCGTGATAGGAAACGGTACGGAGCATGAGATAGATGTCGGCTGCTTCGACGGCAAAAGATTTTTCACATATGTTGCGGCTTTCGGCGTGTTTACCGCGACCTCATACAGTGTTCCGCAGGGTATGAAAAATATATTCGGTCACCTTGCCTACATTATGGGCAGTGTAAAGGAAATAGGAAACTTAAGAAGCTATCATGTGAGAATGGAGCTTGATGACCGCGAAGTAGAGGGCGATTATATGTTCGGCGCAGTCGCGAACTCGACATCTGTCGCAGGCGTTGTCAAGCTGCATGATTCGCTTGTCGACATGGGTGACGGAAAATTTGAGGTCGCGCTGATAAAAAAGCCGCGCAGCATCGTTGAACTTAACAAGATAGTTCAGGCGCTTACAAGTTCGAATTTTGAAAACGGCGGTGTCGAGTTCTACAAATCGTCGAAAATAAAGGTCATATCAGACGATGGCTTGAAGTGGACGCTTGACGGCGAATTTGCCGAAAGCGGCAAAGAGGCTGTCATCATCAATATCCACCGTGCGGTCAGATTTATAAAATAAATAAGCCTTTATATCACTGTTCATTTTTTCTGAGTAAAGGAGAGGTATCGTTATGAAAAAGAAAACAGCAGGTCTGCTTGTTGCAGGTGCAGCCATTGCGGCTGCCGCGACTGCTGCATCGCTCGGATTCATGAAAATTCTGACCAATATAGCGGTACGCCGGAAAATAGCAACGCTTCCCGACAGCGTTCAGGATAAAATTTCCGGAGGACTCAAAACCGATCCGAGAACCAAGGTAATGGTCGATGCAAGTGAGGCGGCTATGTCGCTCAAGACCGAAACAGTTAAGATTGAAAGCAGGGACGGTCTGACGCTTACCGGTCATTATTATCCGGCGGCGTCACCCAAAAGGCTTATTATAGCAATGCACGGCTGGCGTTCCACCTGGATGATGGACTACGGCTGCTCGGTTGGCTTTTATCACGATGAGGGATGCAGTCTTTTGTACGCCGATCAGCGCGGTCAGAACGAAAGCGACGGGGATTATATAGGCTTTGGTGTGCTTGAAAGATATGACTGTCTTGCGTGGATAAATTATGCGGTCGAGCGCTTTGGAAAGGATATACCGATATACCTTTGCGGCGTTTCCATGGGCGCTACAACAGTGCTTATGACAACGGGATTTGAACTGCCCGAAAATGTCAAAGGCGTAATTGCGGATTGCGGATTTACTTCTCCGAGGGAAATCTGGGAGCACATATTGGCAAATAATCTTCACCTCAATCCTAAACTGACCTATCCAATAGCCAATCTCATGTGTAAGCAGGAGGCTCAGTTCGATCCGTCGGAGTATTCGACACTTGATGCATTGAAAGAAAATAAGGTGCCGGTGCTTTTTGTGCACGGATCGGATGATAAATTTGTGCCGCTTGATATGACATTTAAGAATTATCAGGCGTGCAAGGCGCCGAAGGATCTGCTGATAGTACCGGGGGCGGCACACGGTATGAGCTTCGTGACCGATGCTAAGGCGTACAAAAAAGCGGTAAAGAGCTTTTTTGCCAAGTGCGAGCATGATGGCTGGCACAGCGCAGACGAGGTTGAATAATAAGTCATGGTGCTAAAAGCTGAAAACAACATATATTTAATTAAACAAAACGACAGGAGAGTATGATGCTCTCCTGTCGTTTCTATGTGTAAGGTATGATAAATTTTAGTTTATAGGTGAATGGTATTCGTATAATTAATTGATAGACGTAGGG
>UQDO01000013.1 GCA_900539855.1 uncultured Oscillospiraceae bacterium | reverse complement strand
TGATTTTTGAGGAACGACACATAGGTCGTTCCCTACAAATGCACAATTAGATTTTTGGCTTTTTACACCGCTAAACTAAAATTTAAAAGTCCCTTTGAAAATCACACTTGAAATCACGGACGATATGAAGTAAATTAAAATAAACGCGAAAACGGCTTGCCGCAATACCGTGTGCGGCAGAATGGAGAAATAATGAAGATCGGTAATTTAGACATAAAAGGATACGCAGCCCTGGCGCCGATGGCAGGGGTTGCCGACCGCGCCATGCGCGAAATATGCCGCGAAATGGGTGCCGCATATACGGTCGGCGAACTTGCAAGCGCCAAGGGAATAAGCCTCGGAGATAAAAAGTCGGAATTTTATTTAAAAGTATCTGACACCGAAAGACCGTTTGCGTCACAACTTTTTGGCTGTGATCCGGCAGTAATGGCTGAGGCGGCAAAGCTTGCCGAAAGCTACGGTCCGGATTTCATAGATATAAACATGGGCTGTCCTGCGCCCAAGGTTGCCGTTTCATCGGGCGGCGGCAGTGCGCTTATGAAGGACCCGGAGCTTGCCGCAAGAATAGTTGACGCAGTCGCAAACGCGGTAAAGGTTCCGGTCACTGTCAAGATGCGTACCGGATGGGACGACAACTCGATAAACGCGCCGCAGTTGGCACAGCTGGTCGAATCGGCTGGTGCCGCTGCGATAACCGTTCACGGCAGAACAAGGGCCCAGATGTATGCGCCGCCCGTAAACACCGACATTATAAAAAAGGTAAAGCGCAGTGTGAAAATACCGGTCATAGGCAACGGTGACGTAGACTCACCCAAAGCGGCGGCAAAAATGCTGCTGGACACCGGCTGCGACTTTCTCATGGTAGGCAGGGGCGCAATGGGGGCGCCGTGGATATTTTCACAGATAAACGCATATTTAAAGGACGGCACGGTAATACCCGAACCGCCGCTCAAAAAGCGCATGCTTATCCTTATCGATCAGGTCAGCCGCATGGTGCGCTACAAAGGCGAAAAGGTCGCAATGATGGAGGCAAGGAAGCACGCGGCATGGTATATGCGCGGTCTTTCGGGTGCGGCAAACTTAAGAAGACTATGCGGTGAAATAAAAAGCATGGACGATGTTCTGAACATTGTCCGCACCGCAATAAATAACAATCCGGAATTATAGGCTGATTTGATAAGCGTATATTTCAGCAAATAAAGAGATGCAAACAAAAACCATAGGTTCATTTGCATCTCTTTGTGTTGTCTGCGATTTATGTTCATACCGCTATATAGGTAGATTTTGGCTTACCGGTGCGACGAGTATGTTGACGGACTCGGGAGGGCAGAAGCCCTACGACGTACCAATTGGATTTTTGCTTTTTGTACACCGCTAAACTAAAATTTATCGCATAAGACCTGCGGTTTTGGGTCTGCTGCGGCAACTGAGCATTTACAAAAGCGAACCGTAAAAATCCTCGTCCTTTGCGTCGCCGACTACCGAGACTGCGACGGTCACACGGTCGGTCACCAGCGCCGCCGCCTCTTTTACCGACTCTGCTGTCACTGCATCAATCTCGGAAATTATGCCGCCGAGGTCGGTATATTTTCCCTCAAGCAAAAGCTGTCTGCCCATCGACGCCGCCACCGACGACATGCTTTCGTTCGACAAAACAAGCCCTGCCTTGAACTGCTCCCTCGTTCTTTCTATCTCGCTGTCGGTTATGCTGTCGGCAGCCGTGTGGAGTATATAAAGCGCTTCCTTTATGAACCTTTCCTGATTTTCGTGCGCGAGCCCTCCGCTTATGCCGAACATTCCGGTACCGAGGTATGACGATGAAAACGAATATACCGAATAGGCAAGCCCCAATTCCTCGCGTATGCGTCGGTTGATTCGTGACGACGACGCGCCGCCGACTATTGTCGAGAAAAACGAGCACGGCACCTTTAGCGGCGACGACAATGGAAGTCCGTTATAGCAGACCGATATCTGCGTCTGCTCGACATCCTTTCTGCACAGCGCAAAGCCTCCGGCGCACTTTACCGTGTCATAGGAAATAGGATACATAGTGTTGTGCTTTCCGCCGAAATAATACTTTAAAATATCGAGCACCTCTTGCCGGTCATAAGCTCCGCAGACCGACACGACCATGCGCTCCGGCACATAGGTCTTTTCCATATATCCGCGAAGGTCCCTCCCGGTCATATTCATGACCGACTCCCTCGTCCCTAAAATATTGAATCCGAGCGGCTGACCCTTGTAGCAAAGCGCGGTCAGCATGTCGGCGCAAAGCTCCTCGGGCGAGTCCTCATACATGCCGATCTCCTCAAGTATGACGCCCTTTTCGGTCTCGATATCGCTCCTTTTAAACAGTGGGTCGCATATCATATCCGAAATCAGGTGCAGCGTCCTGCCCACATGCTCGGTCAGCGCCCGTGAATAAAAGCAGGTGTATTCCTTTGAGGTGTATGCGTTGAGCTGTCCGCCCATTATGTCCGACTGCTCGGCTATCATTTCGGTCGTGCGTGTCTTAGTGCCTTTAAACACCATATGCTCGATAAAATGCGACACGCCGCAAAGCTTTTCTGTTTCAAACCTGTTTCCGGCGGCTATAAAAAAGCTTACGGCAGCAGACCTGACCCCCTCCATCGGAGAGAGCGCAACGGTAAATCCGTTATCAAATACTATTTTTTCCATCTGAAGTTTCCGTTTAATCTCCTGTTTCTTCAGTATCGTTTACCATCTGTCCGTATCCGAGGGAACAAAATCCTTTTCTTTCGTAAAGCGCGGCTGCGCGGACATTTTCCGGTTCAATTTCAAGGCGGTATCTTGCCGCCGGACGCTCACGGTACAAAAAGTCAAAAAACTCGTTGCCGAGGCCCTTCCCTCTGTACTGCGGTCTCATAAAAAGCTCCTCGACCCAGATGACCATGCCTCCTGCCTCCTGCGAAAAGCTTTTGGCAATCAGGGCGTAGCCTGCCGTGTCACCGTCCCTTTCGATTATAAACCCTTCGGTATATACGTCGCTTCGCATGAGCTCGCAAAACGTGGCGTCTATATTTTTCTGCGGCACGGGGTGAAGCACCGCCTCCGAATGATAGAATTCGTTTGCCAGTTTCAGATAAAGCTCCTTGTCAGCCGGCGTTATTTTCCGTATCATTTTTCTCTTTACCTTTCTTTTTATCCGATATTCTTACCGCTGCAGCGGCTGCACATATAAATATTGCCGTGCCGAGAACGGCACCCATGGTGTCAACTGTAACGTCTATAAGCTCGCAGGCTCTTCCCGGAACAAAATACTGATGTATCTCGTCGCTTATCGCATACAAAAGGGATATGCCGACAGAAAAAGCCGCCAATCTCCACCGCCTGAACGAAAAAGCATACAGCGCGTTTGCGACAAGCAGCCCCAACAGGCAGTAGACGGAAAAATGTGCGGCAGTGCGTACCGCGCCGTTCAAATCGGCAACAAACTCATCCCTTTGCCGCTGCGACATTTTATTGAAATCTTTTTTTATCACGCCGGCAAGGGCGATTATCGTACCCTTACTGGTGCTGTCGGATTTTGCGGCGTCCTCAGCCGAAAACATAAATATAACGCCCATGCAGATAACGACCAGTACAACCGACACGATCCTTAAAGCTATTGTTTTCCCCTGCATATCACACCTACTCGTCCAGCTTGAGAATAGCCATGAATGCCTCCTGCGGCACCTCGACCGAACCGAACTGGCGCATCCTCTTTTTGCCTTCCTTCTGCTTTTCAAGCAGCTTTTTCTTTCTTGTTATATCTCCGCCGTAGCACTTGGCGAGGACGTCCTTGCGAAGTGCCTTGACCGTTTCTCTTGCTATGACCTTGCCGCCTATCGCGACCTGTATAGGTATCTCAAACAGCTGACGCGGTATATAGTCCTTCAGCTTTTCGGCAATGCGTCTGGCTCTTGCATAGGCGTTATCGGCATGCACGATGAAGGACAGTGCATCCACAACGTCGCCGGCAAGCAGCACGTCGAGCTTGACAAGCTTTGACGGCTGATAGCCCTTGACCTCATAGTCATAGCTTGCATAACCGCGGGTGCGTGATTTGAGCGCGTCAAAAAAGTCGTAAACTATCTCGCTGACCGGCATGACATAATGCATGTCGACCCTGTCGCCTATATACTGCATACCTATATATTCTCCTCGGCGTTCCTGGCAAAGTCCCATCAGTGCGCCTACAAATTCGCTCGGGGAATAGATATTCACGTCGGCGACCGGTTCAAGCGCCGACGCTATGGTCGCCGGATCGGGGTAATTGGTCGGATTGTCGACCGTTATGGTCTCGCCGTTTGTAAGCTCAAATTTATATTCAACGCTCGGAGCGGTCGTGACAAGGTCGAGATTATACTCCCTTTCAAGGCGCTCCTCGATTATTTCCATGTGAAGCAGTCCCAAAAATCCGCAGCGGAAGCCGAAGCCGAGTGCCCCTGAGGTCTCGGGTTCAAACAGCAGCGACGCATCGTTAAGCTGCAAGCGTTCAAGCGCCTCCCTGAGATCGGTATAATGCGCTCCGTCCGCCGGATAAACTCCGCAGAAAACGACCGGATTGACCTTCCTGTAGCCCTCAAGCGGCTCCTTTGCAGGATTTTCGGCGTCGGTCATGGTGTCGCCCACCCTTGCGTCGCCGACATTTTTAATGGCTGCGGCGATATAGCCGACCTCGCCTGCCGAAAGCTCGTCGCAGGGTGTCATCGTATTGGCGCGTTTTCTGCCGACCTCAACGACATCAAACTGCGCTCCGGTAGCCATCATTTTTATAGTCTGTCCCGGTCTTACAGAACCGGTCATGACCCTGAAATACACTATTACGCCCTTGTATGAGTCGTAGTAGGAGTCAAATATCAACGCCTTGAGCGGTTCATCCGGGCTGCCCTTCGGTGCCGGTATTTGGGTAACTATCTGTTCCAGCACAGCGTCTATATTTATATCGTTTTTAGCCGAGATCAGCGGCGCTTCGGACGCGTCGATGCCTATAACGTCCTCGATATCCTTTCTGACCCTTTCGGGATCGGCACTCGGCAGGTCGATCTTATTTATGACCGGAAGCAGCTCCAAACCGTGGTCGACCGCCAGATATGTGTTGGCAAGGGTCTGCGCCTCAATACCCTGCGACGCGTCAACTATCAGCACCGCGCCCTCACAGGCAGCAAGCGAACGCGACACCTCATAGTTAAAATCAACGTGACCGGGGGTATCTATAAGATTAAGCTCGTATTCAAGACCGTCCTTCGCCGTGTAATACAGCGTTACAGCGTGAGCCTTTATGGTTATTCCGCGCTCTCTTTCAAGATCCATGCTGTCAAGCAGCTGATCCTCCATGTCGCGCTCCGACACCGTTTTTGTATGCTCAAGCAGCCTATCGGCAAGGGTCGACTTGCCGTGGTCTATGTGAGCCACTATGCAAAAATTTCTTATTCTTTCCTGCGGTATTGACATTGCTGCTCCGTTCTCCGCTTACCTTTGAAGCGGTGCTGTTTTACTGATATTGCAAATATGGGACAAGCTGCGGTCGGGCGCCCTGTAAACCGGAACGGTTTATAGGGCGGCGTTAATGTCCGGCACGGTTTTTTTCTTTGGTTTTACTTCATTTGCCGCCGTGCCGGAGCTTAACGCTGCCTCTGTTTAAGGGAAAAGCTCCGCTTTTCCCTTAAACAGAGGGCGCCCGGCCGCCTGCCTTTATTTTAATTTTCCCCGTTTTTGTTTTCTTTTGGGGATTCGAATTCCACCGCCGACGCCTCGGCTATTTCCTCGCTTGTCAAAGGATCAAGTATGCTGCGGCGCTTTTTACCTTTGCGGCTTCCCGATGCCGGTTTTTTTGCCTCTGTCGGCACGGCATCGCCCTTTTCAGCAGCCTTGCCGTCGTTTTTTCTCAAGCGTCCGACAGCGGCGGCTATTTTCGGCACAAGCAGTGTGGCAACGGCGATCAGCCCCATAAACCCGAGCCATATTATTATATATTTCAGATATACGTTCATTGCCGTCACCTTTATCAACTTATTTCTTTTCGGTCAGAAGCTCCGAAACAAGGTCGCAGTAGCCGACAGCGTCATCGATAGGCAATCCGGCGATAAGCCTTGCCTGAGCTCCCAGTATTTTAGCCATTTTTGCCGCCTTTTCCTTGTCGTTCTCGAACGCGTCCTTAAGCGCTTCGAATACCGGGTGCTCGGGGTTCAGCTCAAGCACCTTTTCCGCCTTCGGCTTTTCCTGTTCGCCCGGCATAGTGGCAAAATATTTTTCCATTTCAAGCGACACCGGACCGTTTGCCGACAAGAACACGGGGTGGCTCTTCAATTTGTCTGATATCACGCAGGAAGCGATCTGGTCGCCCAGCGTTTCCTTTACAAAATCGCAGAGCTCCTTGTTTTCGGAACGCATTTCCTCGGTCTTTTTCTGCTCCTCGTCGGAACGCAGACCTGCGTCGTCGGCGTCGACCGACTTGAACTCCTTGTCGTCGAACTTGGCAAGCGACTGTATGACAAATTCGTCAACATCATCTGTGAGATAAAGCATCTCAAAGCCCTTGTCACGGCAAAGCTCGGTCTGCGGAAGGGCTGCTATCTGCTCATAGCTGCTGCCGCACGCAAAATAAATATATTTCTGGTCGTCCTTCATGCGTGAGACGTATTCCCTGAGGGTGGTGAGCCCATCACCGTTCGACGAATTAAAGACCAGCAGATCCTGGAGCATTTCCTTGTGCAGTCCGAAATCGCTGACAACGCCGTACTTTATCTGTATTCCGAAGTTCTTCCAGAACCGGGCGTACTTCTCGCGGTCGTCGGTCTGCAGCTTTTTAAGCTCGGATTTTATCTTTTTCTCAATGTTGGTCGCTATAACCTTCAGCTGACGGTCGTGCTGCAGCATTTCACGCGATATGTTGAGCGATACGTCGTCGGTATCGACAACACCCTTTACAAAGCGGAAATGATCGGGCAGCAGCTGCTCGCATCTTTCCATAATAAGGACGCCGCTTGAATACAGCTCCAGTCCCTTTTCAAAATCCTTTGTAAAGTAGCCATAAGGCACCTTGCCGGGCACAAACAGCATCGCCTTGTATGACACAACGCCTTCGGCGCTTACGCGTATGGTAAGCTCGGGATCGTTGTAGTCCAGAAACTTATCCTTGTAGAACTTTTTACATTCCTCGTCGCTGACCTCCGACTTTGACCTCTGCCAAATCGGCACCATGCTGTTGAGGGTCTCGTGCTTTGTCACCTTTTCATACTTGGCTTCCTCGCCCTCTGCGGCGGTGTTTTCGGTCCTTTCGATATCCATTTTAATAGGGTATCTTATATAATCGGAATATTTCTTTACAAGCTCCCTTATTTTGTATGCGTCAAGATACTCGCTGTACTTTTCGCCGTCGGTATCCTGCTTTATATGCATTATGACATCGGTACCGCAGGTCTCCTTTTCGCACTGTTCGACGGTGTACCCGTCGCAGCCCTCGCTGCTCCATTTAAAGGCAGTACCGCTGTTATACTTTTTGGTTATGACCGTGACCTTGTCCGACACCATGAAAGCGGAATAAAAGCCTACGCCGAACTGACCTATTATATCGGCTGCTTTATCGCCGCTTTCGTCGTCCTTCATCTGCTCCTTGAAGGCAAGCGAGCCGCTCTTTGCTATCGTGCCCAAGTTTTCCTCAAGCTCGGCTTCGTCCATACCGACGCCGTTGTCCGACACCGTCAGCGTTCTCTCGTCCTTGTTTACGGTGATCTCAATGCAAAACTCGCCGCACTTTTCACGCACAGCCTCGTCGGTCAGTGAAATGTAGTGCAGCTTGTCGACTGCGTCGCTGGCATTTGATATGATCTCACGCAGGAAGATTTCCTTATTCGTGTAGATCGAATTGATCATGAGATCAAGCAGTCTTTTTGACTCAGCCTTAAAATTCTTCTTTCTCATAAGAATTTCTCCTTTAAAAATATTTTATAGGATCGCTTTTGAGTCCCGTTACAGGACCCCGCGGTAGTATAACCCTCTTGTAAATTCACAGTCCGGCTGCGACCGGTTTTCCGCCGCCCGGATGACTTCGGCACAGCGTTCTCTTGTTTCATCGGTAAAATAAAGAACGCCGAAATCAAGTTTGTTTATGTCGCCCGGCTTGTCAAGCATCCATAAAGGCCTTGAATTGAACATTTCGGAAAATTCTCCGTCGCACATTACCGGGAACCTTTCGCCCATGCGGTCGTAAAGCTCACATTTTCCGCCGCATGTCCTGCATCCGGCACCGTTTTTGCCGGGACAGTTTTTAAAACACATAAGCGGCAGCCTGCCGTAGGTGATGATGCCGACCGGTATATCACCGCAAAGCGAGGAGGCAGCCTTTATTGGCAGCTCGAACGAGGCGACGGCAGCCGCAGCGCCGAGCGACCTTGCCTGCTCCACCGACGGGAAATTAAATATATTCATGCCTATTCCGGCAACCGCAGGAAGTCCGGCGGCAAATGCATATGTAAAGCCTGCCATATTGCCTATGACTGCTGCTGCGGCACCATTTGCCTTTGCTGTTTTCAATGATTTTACCACCGCTTCGCCGCATTTCAACACCCCTCTCGGTATCTCGGCAAGCAGTGTGACGCCCTGCGTCAGGCTGGCATTTTCAAAGTCCCTTGCAGGTAAAATAACCGCAGCGACAGAGTCCGGCAGCCTTTCCGGTACCTGTTTCGCCGACTTAAACCGTGCCACCGTTTTGGTGTCTCGCCGGCAGGCATGTCCGCTCTTTATCACCGGCAGCGTATATAAAGTATCTCTTTTTGCAGACTCTCTTCGCTGCAAGGATATCCTATCCACAGCCTCTCTTTTGAGTGACCCGAGATCTGCGGCGCCTATAAACAGCCCGTTTTCAATATCACATTCATATTTATCTATATAATAAGGTGTTCCGCCGAGCTTTGAGAGCTTTTCCCGAACGTTTTCGCTGTCTGCGGCAGCACTTTTTGCCGGGACCGGCACCGCGCCGCTTACAGTCGCCTCATGCCCGTCGCGATCGGAGACCGTCAGCCTTGAAGGCTCCTGACTTTTCAGCTTAAATCCGGCACAAAGGGGCACCGACCGGCGCTCGTTTCTGTACAGCTCGTGCGCCGTATTGATAAGCTTTGCCGACATTTTTTCATCGTTTTCGGTCCTTGTCCCGAACATGCACCTGCCGGTCTTACCGGTAAAGTACCCGTCGGTATGACCGTTTCTTGAAAAAATACCTGAGAGCAGCTCACGCAGATCGTCCGGCAGGTGTTCGCCGTCCGCCGCTGCACGGCAGGCGGCTGTCGCAGCCGCGACATATTCCGGTCTTTTCATCCTGCCCTCTATTTTAAGCGAGCACACACCCATATCGCGCAGCTCACCGATATGCTCTATAAAGCTCATGTCCTTAAGGCTAAGGTCGTGACCCGTGCCGCCGGCAACGGCAAAGGGCAGGCGGCAGGGCTGGGCGCAAAACCCCCTGTTTCCGCTGCGTGAGCCGAGCACGGCGCTTAAATAGCACTGACCCGAAAGGCACATGCACAGCGCGCCGTGGACAAACACCTCAACCTCCATTGAAAGCCTTTTTGCCTCATTACATAGGCTTATCAGCGACTCGCGGTCCATTTCCCTTGCAGGCACAACGCGCCTGAAGCCCATTTCGGACAGCATCGGCAGTGCCGCCGACGAATGTACCGACAGCTGAGTGGAGGCATGCAGCGGCACATCAGGCAGATACTGCCTCAAAAGCCCTGCAAGACCTATATCCTGCACTATAAATGCGTCGACTCCGCAGCGCGCAGCCCTATGTGCTGTATAAAGAGCATTATCTATCTCTCCGTCAGCCACAAGCGTGTTAAGGGTAAGATACGTCCTGACATTTCTTTCGGCACAGTAGCCCACTGCGTTTTCGATATCCTCAAAGCTGAGGTTTTTCGCATTCTGCCGCGCGTTGAATCCGGGCGCACCGAAATAAACGGCATCGGCGCCGGCGCGCACAGCCGCTTCTATCGTCCCTGCGTTTCCGGCAGGAGACAGTATTTCTATTTTGCCGCAGTTCTGCAAGATATGTCAACTCCAAAACCTAAAGTGCGCCGGAGGCTTATAGACCATAAAAGCCCCCGACGCCGTTCACCACATAAGCTCAAATCAGATTCAGAGCGCGCTTTTATCAAGCCTTAACTGCCTGTTCTCGCGGTTAAGGCGTTCTATCTCGCGTCTGGCACCGTCTATCTCAAGCCTTGCACATGCAAGCTCCTCCGCAGTGCCTTTGAGATCTGCTCTTGCTTCCTCACACTTTACGGTCGCCTTCTTTGCCTCGTCGCAGTAGTCAAGCGCCGCAAGTATTGCAACCATAGTTGTCGAAAGATAAGGATTCTTTCTGGCAAGTCCGTCAAGCTTGGCATTGAGCTCGTCACCTATTTTACGGACATAGGTCTCATCGTCGTCGGAGGCAATAACATAATCAATACCGCCGACCGTTATCCTTATTTTGTTTGCCACATCGATCCACCCCATATCATTTATTCACTTATATTTTACATGCATTTTTGCGAATAATAAAAACTGTTTGTAAATTTTAAGGTTTTGCCCTGTTAATTCGCACCGCACTTACCTGTCGGGCTTGCTTTTTTCATCCTTCGGCGCCTGTCTTTGCTTATGGCCGTAGCCGTGACCGTAACCGTAACCATATCCGTAACCGTAGCCGTAGCGGCTGCCGCCGTAATAGCGGTGACTGCCGTATTCGCCGCTGCCAGGCGCTATACCGTTAAGAACATAGCCTGCAAGCTTTACGCGGCTGAACTCCATAAACTTCACGGCTGCCGATATTTCATCTATCTCCGGTCCGTTCCATCTTACAACAAACAATACCTCGTCGCACAGATCGGCTACCGACACAGCGTCCGCCGACCTGCCGGATGCCGGAAGATCAACGACGATGTAGTCGTAATCGTTCCTTAAGGTCTCAAACACCGGTTCAAACTGCGATCTTCTGTAGCGTATGTCTTCGCTTCCGGCGAAAAGTATATCAAACGTATCGGTAAGGGAGTTTATGACCTCGGACACTCCGCATGATCCGGCCGCCGCCTCGGTAATTCCGGTATTGGGAACCTCGTTGCGGCGGTTGAGCTGCGCCTGAATCGTTCTTTTTGCAAGATCCATGTCTACAAGCAGTGTCTTGCCGACACCTGACAGAGACCTTGCAAGGTTGTAGGCAACAGTCGTCTTTCCCTCGCCCTCACCCGTACTTGTCACGCCTATGATTTTGGCATTGTCAGCCCTCATTATCGACACGGTGCGCTGCCTTAACAGCCGCATCGACTCGGAAAATCCTGCAACCGTCGTGGTTGAAGAGGTAAGAGGCAAACCAACCGACGAGCGCTTTTTCTGAACATCCGGTATCGAGCAGACACATCTGCCGCCGAGCGTTTCTTCGATATCGTGTCTCGACATGACCGTCTTTTTGGACTTCATATAGAAATAGTTTATAAGCAGACCTGCTGCCATTCCGGCAAATGCAAACAGACCGACATATTTGTAATAGTAACCCTTATTGTAAGGCTCGGTCGCAAGCTCCGGCTCAGAGCCCTCGATAACGTTCATCCTTGTATCGCCTATCACATATTCCGCGATCTTAGGATAATTAAGCATTACCGAATTGATTATATCATATGCGTCGTCCGCCGATCTGCTGGTAACATCTATTTCAAAAATATTTGTATCGGCTACCGCGTTGGAGGTGACCCTTCCGCTGACAGGACGTCCTATCTCATTGGCTATTATATCCGACATTACGCCGGAGTTGATTATATAAGGGAAGGTTGCCGCCATCTGTGTTGCAAGGGTGGCATTGTAGTTGAATTTATACACGGAATTTCCGCTTGACGAGTCGCTGCTTATAAGAGGTGTAATCGTAAAACGCACATTTGAGCGATACATAGGAACATATGTGACCGAGAAGAAAATAAAGGACAAAACCGCAAACGAAGCGGTCAGAAGTGCCGTGACCCACCAGGTCTTTTTGAGGCAGCTCATGTACTTTTTAATGTCAAAATCGTTAGCGGCAGGGAGTTCTCTGCGATTTTCACTTCTTTCCATACATCATTCCTCCCTCGCGCCATAATTTCTGACCGGGGTGCCTTCCGATCTGTTCTTCTTTTTAAACTCGTGATAGTTGCTGAGCACACATCCGGCAAAATACGGCTTGTCCAGCGAGTTTATCTGATCGTTTATATCGCGGATCTGCACACCGTCCTGACGCACCACCATGATGTAAGCGTCGCAAACAGACGACACTATTTCAGCGTCAGCCGCCTCTCCGCATGGCGGAGTATCAATAACGACAAAATCAAACTGTTCTTTTAAAGCGGCAAGTATGGCGC
This sequence comes from uncultured Oscillospiraceae bacterium, assembly GCA_900539855.1. Taxonomy (GTDB): domain Bacteria; phylum Bacillota; class Clostridia; order Oscillospirales; family Acutalibacteraceae; genus UMGS172. The sequence continues at coordinate 38,389 of UQDO01000013.1, read as the reverse complement.
GGAATTTGTCACCCGACAAAAGCTCCGGTGCGTTGTTGCATGACGTACTGTTGTCCATGACATAAAGACCTGTTTTGCTGTCATGCGATATAAAATCGGAAATATGTCCGCCGTCGCTTATGAATTTGTGCAGGTCGGTTCCGTCCTGCTTCGGCATCCACGGGAAGAAATTGTGCACCGCAGGCTTCCTCAGGTCGCAGTCGCAAAGCAGCACACGGTATCCGTCGGCGGCAAGCGACTCCGCAATATTGACGGCGGTAGTGGTCTTTCCTTCATCCTCAGCGGTGCTTGTCACCATAAGGGTTTTGATTCCCTTGGTGCGTCCGAGGCTTTCGATCTTAACTGCCATTTTACGGAAGCTCTCGGCAAAATCATTGTCAATGGCGCTGTTTCCGACTGCAAGCCTTCCGTTTTCGGCAGTAATGCCGTGACCGACGTTTTTAACAACGCCAAACAGCCTCGCTCCCAGCTCGTTTTCGACATCCTTCGTATTTTTGACGGTATCTCTTGAAAATGAAACAGCTGCTATCAGAAAAGCTGCCAGCACCGCACAGACAAAGCCTGCAAGCAGACCTACCTTGACCGGTGACCTGTAATTTGACGGTGCATCCGGCATCTGCGGATTTGAAATAACGCTGATAAGCACATTGGTGAAAACAAAATCAGTGACCTTGTCATAATTGTTATAGACCGAAACGAGTGCATCGTACGCCTTTTTCGGAGTGCTGTCGGTAACGCTTACGCTTATAAGATTGGTCTCACCCAGCTGCTTTGCGGTAATAACACCGGTCATTTCACCGCCAAGCTCCTTGGAAACAACATTTTTCAGAGCGTCGCTCTGGAAAACATCGTCAAGTGTTTCGGCTATTATGACCGTTTTGGTAAGTGAAACGGCGGTAGAGCTCGTGGTATATCCGCTTAAATTAATGGAAACGGTCATTGTACTTGTGAACCGCTCGGGACGGATAAATTTAAAATAGGTCATGCCGCCGAACAACCCGAAAACCGCAGCCAGTATTATCACCCAGAAGTTAAGCGCTATATCGCGCAGGACGGTGTACATGTTGAGGCGGGAAAAATCAAACTGCTTCATAATTTATTCCTCCACCACAACTACAAGGCGTGACATGCTGATGACATCCGCGTCGTCGCCCTTGCCGTCAAATATTTTGTAATAAACGTTATAGACACCGGGTGTATCGTTTGCGACCTCAGACGCATCGACAACAATATCAGCCGTGGTATATTTTTTGTTGGTTTTGTTATTGATATCCTTTATAAACGCCTGATAATCCGGTACTTCGCCTTTTTTGATATATGTCGTATATTCGTTGAGCCTTATTCTCAGCTGACCATAATCATCCGAGGTGACTATTGCCGGAACATTTATCTCGGTAGTCTCGCCCATGTGGTCGGAAACCTTGATATTTACGGTGTACCTGCCGTCCGAGGTGACCACCTCGCCGGTGATAAGCTTTATCTGAGATGTAAGGTCATTGCCCCATGCGTCCTCAGCCCTGACGTACATACCGAGGTTAAACTCCCTTTTCGACGGAAAAATAAAGTCATTGGTAAGGTATATCCGCGGTGTATTATAATCGGTGTATCTGAGCCTTTTGTTGAGAACGGCTACGTTATTGTCGCTGTCGCTCACAGCATATGTTATTATCGTAGTCTTGTTGGAATCAAAGAAATTTTTCCTTGTTACAACTATCTTTCCGCTAAGGTCACCGTCCTTTTTGTCACTTGCACTGACAAATCCCAGCAGCTCCTCATCGGTAGCCGATACCGGCACCTCGATCATTCCGTCAACCGAACAGGCAAGCACGGGCGGATCGTTTTTGCCCGCCGACCTTGCCGACAGCACGGCAAACGACACTACAGACGCCGCCGCAAGAACTATCGCGGCAATTCTCAGAAATCTCATTTACATCCTCCTAAAGGTCATAGCTTCACACCGTTTATAACGGCTTCCGGATTCTTTTCAAACAATACGTCGGCGTACCACACCGAGTATTCGGCTGCAACGAAGGAATAGCAATCCGACATATCAGGGGTACGGTAGGTATCGCTGTGGCAGTCGCTCGCCACGAACGACGCCTCCTCGTTTGAGAGGAAGGATAACGCACACCGCCTGGTCTTTTCACCGAGGCTGCCCATTATACTGCCTGTGTTCAGCTGGAGCAATGCCCCGGAAGCTATGAAATATTCTATCCTCGCCGGATCTTCTTTTATGAAAGCATACCTTTCCGGATGCGCTATTATCGGCCTGTAGCCTGCGGCACATACAGCGTCCGCAGCCTTTCTCGCATCGCTTTCGCTGCCGTCAAAGTCAAACTCAATCAGCACATAATCGGTTCTGCCGATAGGAATAAGCGCACCGTCGGCTTTACATTCGTCAAAGCAACCGGCGCCCACATGATTTTCCGCACCTGTCACAATCTTAAGCCCGGGGAATTTCCTGCCGGCTTCCGGCAAAAACATTTTAAAGCTTTCCGCCAGTTTCATGGCGTTGCTCACCGAATCCGGTTTGCACGGATGGAAATGCGGCGTAAGGGCTATGCTGCCGGTACCGTTGACTTTTGCGATTTTAAGCATGCCGAGCGCTTCCTCCTCGGAGGACGCGCCGTCGTCAACGCCAGGTAAAATGTGCGTATGAATATCCGTTATTGCGCTCACACCCTTAAAACCCGGTCACATCCGGTTATTATTAACCTATTATATAGTACCACATAATCTGCGCAAGGTCAAGCACAAAAAGCCATATGATCTGCCAATATGCGGCATTTTTCGTCATCACGACAGCAAAGCGCCCGCAAGGCAAAAGCATTACGGGCGCTTTGAAATTCTGAAATTCAGTACAAGGTCTATTCCTGCTTTTTGATGCTGCTGTGGGATGAGATGTCATTTTTCGACTCGTCGCCGTCGGCATCGGCTGTCTTTTCGGCATCAGTGCTTTCGGGCAGTTTCTTGCCAAGAATTTCAGGCAGCTCCATACCTGCCATGGCGAATACCTCCTGCAGAGGAGGAACCGACTTCATCATACCGGAAAGAAAGCCTGCAGTGGCGCTTTTGCCGTCGCTGCCCTGTCCGTTGTCCCATACCGTGACCTTGTCGATCTTGATATTCTTGATAGCCTCGACCTGTACGCGCATGAGCTCCTCAAGCTTGTCGGCAATAAGCAGCTTGAGCGCTGCCTCGGTGTCTCCGCCTGCCGATTTCACGATTTCGGCAAAACCGGCTGCCTGCTTTTTGAGTATCTCCTCGGCACCTCTTGCCTCCGCTTCCATTTTTGCATAAATAGCGTCGGCTTCACCCTTTGCTATGCGGCGTTTCTGTTCAGCCTCAGCCTCGGCTTCAAGCTCCATCTGGCGCTTTTTGGCTTCGGTGCGGACGATGACGTCGGCTTCCAGAGTGGCCTGCTCCTTGGTGCGCCTCGCTTCTTCGGCGGCGCGCTCCGCGGAATAAGACTCCTCAAGTGCCTTAGCCGCCTGTATTTTTTCGGCGGTCGTGGCGATCTTAAGCGCCTCAGCCTGCTTTTCTTTAAGCTCAGCATCCGACATGGCTATCTTCATCTTGGCTTCGTTTTCGCCCTGTATTGCGACCGAGTTTGCCTCAGACACCTTTATACGCTGATCCATCTGGGCGTTTGCCTCACCGATAGAACCGTCTCTTTCCCTTTCGGCAACGCTGCGCTTGGCATCGTTGATAGCCTTGGCGGCAGCCTCTTTACCGAGAGCGGCGATGTAGCCCGATTCGTCGCTGATATCGGTAACATTGACGTTTATAAGTCTTAAGCCTATCTTTTTAAGCTCGGTCTCGACGTTGCTGCTGACGGCGGCAAGAAACTTGTCGCGGTCGGTATTGATCTCCTCGATATCCATGGTAGCTATGATAAGACGCAGCTGACCGAATATGATATCCTTTGAAAGCTCCTGTATTTCCGAGAGCTGCAGTCCGAGCAGACGTTCTGCGGCGTTCTGCATAACGCCCGGCTCGGTCGAAATACCTACCGTAAAGCGTGACGGTACGTCTATTCGTATGTTCTGACGTGACAGCGCACTCTTAAGGTCGACCTGTATCGACAGCGGTGTCAGATCAAGAAACTCATACGACTGGAATACCGGTATCACGAATGCCGCGCCGCCGTGTATACACTTTGCACTTCTGGTGGTGCCGTCCTTGTTTTTACCGACCGATCCGTATATGACCATTATCTTGTCAGACGGACACTTCTTGTACCTCGAGCATATCCATACAATTACGGAAAACACCACAAGTACGATCGCACAGATAAGTAATACTGTGCCTGCGTTCAATTCATCCATTTGCTTACTACCTCCGTTTTAATTTTATATGTAACCGGCTTTCTTCAACCTCTGCCGGCCATATACATTTAATTATTTTTTCTTTACTATCAGCGTGTTCTGACCGCTGATGCCTATTACCAGCACCTCGCTGCCGGTCGGTATCGGTTCGTTTTCATCGGTCACTGCGTCGCGCTCGACATATGTGCCCTGCAGCATGACATTGACCTTGCCCTGACCGCTGCGCTTTGCCGGAACGGTAAGATATACCGTGCCTGCGACACCAAGCGCGTTGCGTATGTCGCTCGTGCCGTCGCTCTGAAGCTTCATTACCGCCTTCATAAGCAGTGCTATAATAAACATCATCAGCAGTCCGCTTAAAAACGATACCGTAAGGGTGAGCGGCAGTGCAAGCGATGCGCCGTTGCATACAACGCCGACCCAGCCGAACACAACAAAGAAGGCTATTATTCCGCGCAGCGTAAATATCCTCAGTCCAGCCATTCCGCTCGGATCGTGGTCACCGTCCGGCATGTCGTTCCCGAAAACGCCGTCGTGACCGTCTGCAGCCGGAATGTCCCCGTCATGCACATCACCTATATCGTGCAGACCGCCTATGTCATGCAGTCCGCCAATATCGTGATCGCCGTCGCACATGTCGCCGTGTATGTCACAGTCGCCGCCGTGATCAGAGCCTATTCCTATCAGCATAAGAATGGTCTGTATCAGCAATATAAGGGTCGCCGGTATGGCGATCGCGGCAAAAATTTGCGACACAAGTCCTAATGAATCCCACCAAGCCGCCATTGTTTACTCCTCCTTAAAATATATTACCCGTCGAGTCCGCAAAGAAGCTCCATAGCTTTTGCCTTTGCCGTTTTTGCAAGGTGAGCGTATGCCATAACCGACAGCACACCCACAAGCCTTTTTTTGGCGCCGGGCTGCGGCTCCTTATAATCGGCTGCCGCCGCCTCAACCGCCGGCATTATCGCGCCGTCGCCGAGCTTTAATGCGTTGCAGTCAGCCGTTATATCAACATATTTATGATAAAGCTCGCTGTCGCATATCAGATCGTCGCTCTCGTCGCTTAAATTTCCGTTTATGCTCCCGAGCATTTTTATTATGTCCGGCAGCATGAGCGATTCCCTCAACAGATTTATTATGCATATCCTCGCAAACTGATCCTTTGAATACACCCTGCCGACCGGCGAGGACACAAAGCCGCGTTTGACCCAGTTCTGCACATCGTACGGCTCAAGACCGGTCATGACCGAGACCTGCGACAGTGTTATGCCGCCTGCGGCAAATATTCCGCCAAACAGCGTTCTCGATATTCCCTTGGTAACCGCCGATACCTCTATAGTCGTACCGGGAAGCGTTACAGACACCGCACTCACCGCCTTTTTGTTTTTCGGTAATTTGATTATATCACACAGTCACATGATTGTAAAGAGGGATTTTATGATTTTTTAAAATATTTTTTTGCGGCAGCAGCAAAAAAGGCTTGCAATAGCGCAAACTGTGTGGTATAATACCAAGGCTCAGGGTATGCCGCTCTGAAGCAAAAATATTTCACACGCCTTCGCGTACTGACGAAACGGTGCCGCAAATGCTGCGGAAAGCCGTCATTTTAAACGGAGGCGGCGGTTTTAACCGAAGGAGGAAACACAAATGGCAGTAGTATCAATGAAACAGCTGCTCGAAGCCGGTGTTCATTTCGGACATCAGACAAGACGCTGGAACCCGAAAATGGCTGAGTACATTTTCACAGAGCGTAACGGTATCTATATTATAGATCTTCAGAAGACCGTTAAGAAGCTCAACGAGGCTTACCTTTTTGCTCGCGACATCGCGGCTGACGGCAAGGACATCCTTTTCGTCGGTACCAAGAAGCAGGCTCAGGATTCCATAAAGGAAGAGGCTATCAACTGCTCAATGCCTTACGTCAATGCACGTTGGCTCGGCGGTATGCTCACCAACTTCCGCACCATCCGCACCAGAATAGCAAGACTCAACCAGCTCCGCAAGATGAAAGAGGACGGAACCTTTGATATGCTTCCCAAGAAGGAAGTCATCAAGCTTGAGCTTGAGATTGAAAAGCTCGAAAAGTTCCTCGGCGGTATTCAGAATATGGAAAAGCTCCCGGGTGCACTGTTCATAGTTGACCCGCGCAAGGAGAGAATAGCTGTTCAGGAAGCAAAGAAGCTCGGTATTCCGATAATCGCTATAGTTGACACCAACTGTGATCCGGACGAGATCGACGCTGTCATTCCGGGTAATGACGACGCTATCCGTGCCGTCAAGCTCATCGCTTCGACCATAGCTGCCGCAGTTATCGAGGGCAGACAGGGCGAGCAGGACGCAGCCGAAGAAGCCGCCGAGAGCGAAGCAGAGACCGAAAAGGTCGAGGCTGCCGAATAATTTTTAAAAGCAGTGCCGGTGAGAGTTCGCTTTTACCGGCATTTTATGAAATGAAACGGAGGAAATTAAAATGGCATTTACAGCTAAGGATGTTCAGGCGCTCCGCGAGAAGACCGGCTGCGGCATGATGGACTGCAAAAAGGCTCTCACCGAATGTGACGGAAATATGGACGCAGCAGTAGATTACCTGCGTGAAAAGGGACTTGCCTCTCAGGCAAAGAAGGCATCGCGCGTCGCCGCAGAGGGTGCGGTCGCCGCTATAGCAGAGAACGGCGTGGGCGTTGTTCTCGAGGTCAATACCGAGACCGACTTCGTCGCAAGCAACGACGAATTCAAATCCTTTGTCAACAAGGCAGCCGAGATAGTCGCAAAGACCAATCCGGCAGATGTTGACGCACTGCTTGCTTCCAAGGGCGACGACGGCAAGACCGTTGACGAGCTCAAGCAGGAAATATTCCTTAAATTCCGTGAGAATATACAGGTCCGCCGCTTTGTCCGTTATGAGGGACATGTTGTGACATATGTCCACGCAGGCGGAAAGATCGGCGTCATGGTCAAGTTTGACACCGACGTTGCCGATAAGGACGGATTTGTCGCAATGGGCAAAAACGTTGCTATGCAGATCGCGGCTATGAACCCTGCTTACCTTGACGAAGCTTCTGTTCCGGCAGAGGTCATCGAGAAGGAAAAGGAGATCATGATCGCTCAGATGAAAGAGGATCCCAAGATGGCTAACAAGCCGGAGCAGGTCCTTGCAAAGATCGTTGACGGTAAGATCGGCAAGTACTACAAGGAGAACTGCCTTGTGGATCAGCAGTATGTTATCGACGGCGAGATGACGGTCGGCAAGTATGTTGAGAGCGTTGCCAAGGAGCTTGGCGGCAGCATCAAGATAGTAAGCTTTGTCCGTTACGAAAAGGGCGAAGGCATCCAGAAGAAAGAGGATGACTTTGCAGCCGAAGTCGCAAGCATGATAAAGTAATAGCTAAATATATTTACCGCACCGCAAAGAATACTTTGCGGTGCGGTTTTTTGTAATCGCTATTGACGCCGTATCCGTAATATGTTGACATTGGCTTGGACAGCCCAACGTTTCATTTTTTGCGTTCTGCGTTTATTGTTGTTAATGACACTTGGCGTGCAAACAACGTTATACTTAAATCTGACAGTATCATAGATCAAATAGTCACATTTGAAAGTTAGTATTCCCATGAAAAAGTTTATATCAGGTATATTGATGTCGGCTATCGCTCTGGTACTTGTTTTATCAGGCTGCAAAGACAGCGGCAAAAGCTCTGAGGTAAATGAAACATCCGGTCCGGAAAAAACATCCTCGATCACCGCTTCGGTAGGTTATGAGAAGGATTTTGATGCGAAGAAAATATTTGACACAGAAAAAATATCCTCCGTCACCTTTTCGGTAGGCTACGAGACCGATTTCGCCAATCCTCCGGGTACACTAAATGTTGAAAAAGAAAACTGGCAGTCGGTCATCGATAAGCTTGATACCTACGGTTTAAAAAACGGCAGGGAAAGCGAAAAAAAATACGGTTGGGAATCTTTGATCAAATTCAAAATGAACGACCAAAAGACCTACATGATAAGCCTCTGCTCTACATATGCATCCGTTTCTGTCTGCACAGGCGACGAGCTGAAGGAAAATGATTTCAAGACCATCAGCGACACCTACTATGATCTGTCCGGTTTTAATGTAGACGATTTCCGCTATTTATATGAATAACGCATAGCATGTTCCGTAACAAGCGCCGACTGTACAAATACAGCCGGCGCTTTTGCATGTTGAAGTATTAAATTTTAGTTTAGTAGTGTAATAAATATATTGGCAGACGTAGGGCAGGAGACGAGCCCCTGCCCTACGACAATACAATCGGCTTTTTCTTATTTTTATATCTACAAACTAAAATTCAGCCTCTGAAAAACAGGCAAAGACCGTACTCTGTCCTTGCTTCCATGCCGTTCGGCACTAACATTTGCAGCTTTAATCTGCAAAATAAACCGCCCACCGCAAGAATACGGTGGACGGTTCTATTGATTTTTGTATCGGTTATGCCGCCTTTTCCTTTTTGCTGCCGGCATATTTTATTACAAACAGCACTGCAAGCATAAGAACTATAGATACCGGCAGAGTGATGAGCCAGTTCTGGACAAAGCCCGTCAGCAGATATCCGGCAAACGAAACGGCTGCGACCGTTATCGCGTATGGCAACTGTGTCGAGACATGGTTTACATGCTCGCACTGCGCACCTGCCGACGACATAATGGTGGTATCGGATATCGGTGAGCAGTGGTCGCCGCAGACGGCACCTGCAAGGCAGGCTGACATGCCTATGACCATAAGCTCGCTGCCCGACGGGAAAACGCTCAGCACTATCGGGATAAGTATTCCAAAGGTGCCCCACGACGTACCGGTCGCAAATGCTATGCAGCAGGCAACTATGAATATTATAGCCGGCAGGAAATTGTGGAGTGAACCGGCATTTGCCAGAGCGTCGGCAACGAACGTATCCGAACCGAGCAGTCCGGTCATGGTCTTAAGTGTAGTAGCCATGGTAAGTATGAGTATTGCCGGTACCATCGCGATAAAGCCCTTGGGTACACATCCCATAGCCTCTTTGAAGGTGAGAAGTCTTCGCGCCACCATGTATATAACGGTGAGCACGAGCACTACTATTCCGCCGAGCGGCAGACCTACCGTTGCGTCGGTATTACCGAAGGCTCCTATAAAGTCGTGGTATGTATCGGCGCCGTCAGTGAAGAAATCGCCCACATAAATAAGGGCAAACACCGAAACAACTATCAGAACGGCAACGGGGAGCAGAAGATCTATGACCTTTCCGCGGCTGTTTTCGATCTCCTCGGCATCGCTCTTGGTTATGACCTCGGAGCCGAAGGTGAACAGGTCGCCGTTTGCCGCGTTTTTCTCGTGCAGCTTCATGGGACCGTAGTCAAATTTCATAAGGATAATGGCGATTATAAATACAAAGGTCAGCAGCGAATAGAAGTTGTAGGGTATCGCCTTGCAGAACAGAGCGAGACTCGATACTTCGTTACCTGCTGCGTCGGTGACGCCGCTTGTATATTCGGAAACCGCGGCAGCCCACGACGATATCGGGGCGATCATGCAGACCGGAGCTGCGGTAGCGTCGATCAGATATGCCAGCTTTGCTCTTGAAATTTTGTGGCTGTCGGTGACCGGTCTCATGACCGAGCCAACTGTAAGGCAGTTGAAATAGTCGTCAATAAATATCAGCACACCGAGTGCAAAGGTGCAAAGCATGGCGCCGGTGCGTGATTTTATGTGGGTCTTTGCCCATCTGCCGAAGGCAGCCGAGCCGCCTGCACGGTTGATAAGCGCGACCATGATGCCAAGTATCACAAGGAATATAAATATTCCCGATGTACCGGCGACCGATTCGATAAGTCCCTTTTTGACCAGCGCGTCGACCGCGTCAACGGCGTTGAAATTGGCGTAAAGCAAGGCGCCGGTGACGATACCGATAAAGAGCGAGCTGTAGACCTCCTTGGTAACGAGCGCCAGCACTATAGCTATCAGCGCCGGAACCAGCGACATAAATGTGGCGTAGTATCTGCTGCCGGCAGCCACCTTGCCCTCACCTTCACAGGTCTCACAGGTAAGCTCACTGCCTGTTCCACCTTTGCCGCCGCATACGGTGCAATCTGCATCGTCTATAATACCGGAGCCTTCGCACGCATTGCAGGTGTACTCATATGTATACCCTTTTCCGCCGCAATCCGCGCACTCTTCTAATGTTGTTTTGCCCATCGTGAACGACATGACGGTGACCGCTGCAAGCAGTACGACAAGCGTTATCACGGTGGTAATGATCCTGCGTTTGTTCATAACCTTTCCCTCACATACAAAATAAAATGCCCTGCCGCGCAAAGCGCAGCAGGGTGTGAAAGGAAAGATAGGAAATGAACAATCACAATACCCGATAGCGCTCCACTTAAGCAGTGACAGTGTACGGCATATTCTGTCGCACCCCAACCGACCGGCACCGGAAACTGCCGGAGGATTTCGGCGGTACTTCCTTTCGCGTGCGGCATTTCCGTGCCAAAGCCACGCTACTTATAAGGACCGCGCCTCTATCGTTCATGATTATACATCGTCTTTTTTGAAAATGCAAGAGGTTTTTGCATATTTTTTGCATAATTTATGTATATTTGTAAAACAAGCTCTTTTTGAGGCAGCAAAATGTTAGGAAAGTAAAAAAATGAAGGCGGCAAAGGCGGACTCAGATAAAGATAAGCCGCCCTGTAAAAAGTCTTTTGCCCTGTGACTTCGTTAAAAATGCTCGCAATATATCTCCGTTATTCCTTCGCTTTTTGCCTTGCCACAGAGCAAAATCTAATTTTACATGGTGCATAGCAGTTTTGAGCGAGATGTTTTTTCGTTCAGACAAAATAACAAAATCTCGGCAATACTTTGTGTATTACCGAGATTTTTTATGAAGTATGGGCGGAAAACAGCCTCTCAAAACCGACTTATCCTTATCTGAATCCGCCCAAAGGCCGCCTTTTATTTGTTTTTACCCTTTATTTTGTCCCAGTATGCCTTGAACGCCTGCTCGGTCTTGTTGTCGCCGAAATCGTAATACCGGCTGTTTTTAAGCAGGTCGGGCAGATACTGCTGCTCTACATAGTGGTCGGGGAAGCTGTGCGGATAAAGGTAGTGCTGACCCTTGACCGCGGCGTCGTCGCCGTCAAAATGCTTGTTTTGCAAAGCGCGCGGTATGGGTCCGCTTTTGCCGCTTTCGATATCAGCCATTGCGGCGTTTATCGCGTCGTGCGCGGAGTTTGATTTCGGACTTACCGCCACCAGTATCACCGCGTCCGCAAGGGGGAGCCTCGCTTCGGGCAGTCCCACCGCCAACGCTATATCTACTGCCGCCTTTACGATGGGAATTATCTGCGGATATGCAAGTCCTACATCCTCGCAGGCGCAGACCATGAGCCTGCGGCATGCCGACGGCAGATCGCCCGACTCGAGTAAACGTCCCAAATAATGCACCGCCGCATCCGGGTCGCTGCCGCGCATAGACTTCTGAAATGCCGATATTATATCGTAGTGCTCGTCGCCCTCGCGGTCGTACCGCATGGCGCTTTTTTGCGTGAGCGACGCCGCGGTCTCCTTGGTCACGGTTATTTTGTCACCGTTTCTGTCCGACGCTAAAACGCACAGCTCCACTGCGTTGAGCGCTTTTCTTACGTCTCCGCCGCAGCCGCGGCAGATAATGTCCACGACCTCGTCGCTTTGAAATTCTACGGTACATGCCTGTTCCTTTTCCATGATCCTTGCAGCCCTCAGCACTGCCGGACGTATATCCTCGGCGGTGAGCTGCTTAAATTCAAAGACCGTCGAACGGCTGAGTATCGCGTTGTATACATAAAAATACGGGTTTTCTGTGGTCGATGCAATTAAGGTTATATCCCCGTTTTCGATGCTTTCAAGCAGCGTCTGCTGCTGCTTTTTGGTGAAATACTGTATCTCATCAAGATAGAGCAGTATGCCTCTGTCGCCGCCGAGCATTGCCGGCGACGACAGTATCTCCTTTATATCGGCGGTCGAGGCGGTGGTCGCATTGAGCCTGTAAAGCCGCTTGTTGCAGTTGTTCGCAATAATGCTCGCAACGGTCGTTTTGCCGACGCCCGACGGACCGTAGAATATCATGTTGGGTATCGTGCCCGACTCAATGATCCGGCGCAGCGGCATTTTTTCGCCGAGCAGATGCTTCTGACCGACCACCTCGTCGATGGTCTGCGGTCTTGCCCTGTCGGCAAGCGGTGAGTTCACGTCCACCGTCTCCTTTCAAAATTATGCGTTTTTGGACTTCATTTCCTCTATGCTCTTTACCTCGGTCAGGGAATTGTCCTCCTCGATCCTGTAAAGTACGCCGTCGTCATTCTGATAAAGTCTTATGTAGTCTATCATATACTCGACCGGAACACCGTTATTTTCGGGCGCCGAGAGGAAAGGCAGTCCGTAAGCCATGGACAGTATAAAGTAAAGCGGCTCATGGAACACCGAGAACATCGGATTATTTATTTTTACCGTGCAGTAAGGCTCGCCGTCAACTAAGAACTGAACAAGCTCCGGCGTCCACTCATAGCCTATCGTGTGATAGTTCTCTGAGAATTTTGCGCCGCCGGGCAGTCTTTTGGTCTTGGGATACCCCTGCCCGTCAAGGTAATTTATATGACGGTGACCGTTGATCTCTTTGTCCCACCACCATGAGTGGAGGTTACATGCAAGATACGAGTCATCGCCGAACATTTCGAGAACGTCTATCTCAGGCATGGCTCCACGACCCGGATACTGCGGCGCACACATCCAGAAGCCGGGCCATACGCCCTTACCGCCTATAGGCATTTTGGCGCGTATCTCGGCATAGCCGTATTTGTAAGCCATGTGCTTGTTGGTCTTTATCATTCCGCTGGTATAATCCCCATTTTCGAGGATCTTACCGCGAATGACAAGGTTGCCGTTTTCAAGCGTTACGTTTTCGGGCTTTCTCCATGCCTTTTTGCCGTCACGGGTGTTGTCGGCATAGTCAAACGGAGTCCAGATATCTGTATCGAGCTTTTCGGCATCAAAATTGTCCTCAAAGACCAGTCTGTAATTTTTACCGTAAAGATTCATCACTTCCGCCCCCTTACCTTTTCACAAATATGCCGTCATTCTGGTATATCTTTATATTCTTGATCTTAAATTCGGTCGGAAGAACGGTGTTTGCATCCGGCGGATCGATGTTGGGCAGACCGACCGACAGCCCTGCCGTCAGCTTTACAAGAGCACCGCATGTGAAGGCGTCGAACGGTTTTGCGGTGATATCGACCTGACAGTAGACCTCACCGTCGCAGGAATATTTAAGCCTGTCCTTCGTCCACTCAACTGCAAACACATGGTATCCCGGCGTGAGCTTATCGGGCACTTTTGACGACGGATAAAATCTTCTGTATCTGTCTTCCGCGTCATAAAGGCAGTTGACCGAATGTTGCGACTCATATATGTCGTCGGTCCATTTCATGTACATTCCGGCTGCATTTTTGCCCTTTGCGCCGTGAACGGCTATTATATCGACCATGGGCTTATATACCGTGCCGTCGGTACCGCAAAAGCCGAACACCGGCCATACGCCGTTCTGGAAATCCGGCACAAGAGCCGTAACCTCTATATAGCCGTAGGAAAACACAAATCCGTTGCACACTGCCTTGCCGCCGGTAAAGCCGTCGCCGTCGCGGTTGGCACGGATGACAAGCTCGCCGTTTTCACAGCACACATTTTCCGGTATGTAGTGAAGCTCTGCTCCGGCGTGCTTTGACGCAGCCTGCGTGTTGACGTGGGTCGGGACAGTCTCCTTGTTGTCCTTCGCCGAATGCGCCTTGACCGTTTCATCAAGCGCTTTCCATTTGTTTGTCTCCATACCGCCGTCGAAATTTTCCTCAAACACAAGGCGGTAGCCATTTCCTTTAAGGTCCATACTTTTGCCCCTTTCCTTTTAAAGAAAGTTATTTGAAAGCTTTGCTTTCATGGACATTATGCCACAACAGCCTGCCGTTTTCAACCCCAAAATTTATAAAAAAGCAATAAAAATGCGGAGAAGCACCGCGCGGTAAAACGTGCGGTGCTTCTCCGTTTGTATGGGGATGAATATGGGTGGGCAATTTTATATGACGGTCAGCTTTGCTTTGTCGCGGCCGTCGTTTTTGGGGATGATTATTGTGTATTCTATATAATCCGCCGTCTCGTTTTTCTGCGATCTGGCGTCCACCCCCGAGCGCCGCATCGTGCCGAGCATTCGGGACAAACTGTTTGAAAACAAACGTATATCTCCGATGCCGCCGACCCTTATCGGCCTTTTTTCCGCCTTTATCGGCTCAAGTAATGCATCTGACACCGCCTTTTCGGCGTCGGACACGGTCATTTGTTCGGCTATGAAGCGGTTGAGCATTTCGTCACGCTGTTCTGCCGGCAGCCTGAGCAGCGCCCTTGCGTGGCGTTCAGTAAGCCCTGCCGACATTATCCTGCTGCGTTGATCGGGACCGAGCCTTAACAAACGCGTTTTGTTTGACAGTGTCGACTGTGCCATTCCAAGCTTCTCGGCGACCTCCTGCTGGGACAGCGAAAAGTCGTCCATAAGCCTTCTGATGCCTTCGGCTTCCTCAAAAAAGTTAAGATCCGTGCGCTGTATGTTTTCTATAAGGCACATGAGCGAACATTCCCTGTCGCTTGCCCTTACAACTATGCACGGTATTTCCTTCAGCCCTGCGAACAGGGAGGCTCTCAGCCTGCGTTCGCCCGAAATCAGCTCATACCGTTCGTTTCGTTTTCGCACGGTCACCGGTTGTATGAGTCCGTTCTTCCGTATACTTTCAGCTAATTGCAGCAGCTCGTAATAATCGAACTCGCGCCTCGGCTGATACGGCGACGGCACTATTTTTTCAGGTGATATCTTTACAAGTTTGCGGTCGTCACGTTTATACAGCATGTCCGTTTCTCCCTTCCGCAATATTAATATACCATTATTTGGTATATAAGTCAATAAAAAAAGACCGCCATTATTCGACGGTCCTTTGCGGTATTCGACATATTATAGGGGAGATTTTGATATTTTAGCAGGATTTCTGGGGTATTTTAAGGGAGTTTGCGATATCTTTTCAACCGTTATTATTCCGCGTGTACCGGCATCATATAGACTGAAAACTGCAGGCGGCTGCATTTTGCCGCCAAGTATCCGGACTGCACTTTCAGCACTTTCGGCTTCCGCCAGTACAGACTGCCCCTTCATGGCTATGAATCTTCCGCCGACCTTGACATACGGCAGACAGTATTCGCAAAGCACCGGCATCGCAGCCACGGCGCGCGCCACCGCAATGTCGAAGCTTTCGCGGTATTTTGCCGCACCGTCCTCGGCTCTGGAATGTACGGTCGATATGCCGTCGAGCCCGAGTGTCTTTATGACCTCGTCGAGAAATCCGATGCGCTTTGCCAGTGAGTCAAGCAGTGTTATTTCAAGATCGGGTCTTACTATCTTCATGACCAGTCCCGGAAAACCGGCGCCGGTTCCGACGTCGATTACCCGGCTGTTTTGCTTTATTTCTGCAAATTTAAAAACCGTCATGCTGTCAAGAAAATGCTTGACGGCTATGCCCTCGGGGTCGGTTATGGCGGTAAGGTTCATTTTTTCGTTCCAAAGGCAGAGCAGCTCCGCGTATTTTTGGAGCCTTTGCCTCTGCTTTTCGTCGAGGGTCAACGTATCGCCAAGCCAATCGGTGATTATTTCAAACGGAATATTCAAAATGCTCACTTCCTTTGTCAATATTTAAAGCCCTGCAGCATAAAATTTATAAAATGAACAGGGGGAATTTTCATGGTAATATACACGGTATCTCCGGGAGACTCAATGTACAGCATCGCCAAAAAATACGGCGTGACCTTAAGCGACCTCGAGCGGTTCAACCGGCTGCCGGACAACACACGGCTTGCTGTCGGCGAGGATATCCTGATACCCGTAAAGGGCACAGTGCACGATGTGAAAAGCGGCGACTCGCTCTACAGCATAGCCCTGCACCACGGCATATCGCTTGAAGATCTCATAAACGCAAATCCAGATCTTCGACCACCCTACACGATATATCCGGGCGACATAATAATGATACCGCAGGGAAACGCTTCTAAAAAGGCAATTTCGGTCAACGGATACGCATATCCGAGCATAAGCCGAGAGGTTCTTACCGAAACGCTGCCCTATCTTACATATCTTTCGATATTCAGCCGCAGCGTATCGCCCGACGGCAGCCTCAGTGATCTTGAGGACGGCTGGATGATAAGCACGGCCAAAAATTACAACACGGCGCCGGTCATGGTGGTCACCAACACGGAGCCGGGCGCCGGTTTTTCAAGCGAGCTTGCACATACCGTGCTGACAAACGCCTCGGTGCGAAGCACGCTTATCGACAACATCGTTTCGACCGCCGCCGCAAACGGATATGAGGGGGTCGACATTGATTTTGAATACATTTTCCCATCGGACAGGGAAAGTTACAACGAATTTCTCACCATTTTAAAGGCAAAAACCGAGCCTGCGGGGCTTTCCCTTTCGACCGCGATAGCACCGAAAATATCAGCCGGTCAGCGCGGGACTCTTTACGAGGCGCACGACTACTCCTTTCACGGCAGCATAGTTGATTATCTCATCATTATGACCTACGAGTGGGGATACCTCTACGGTCCGCCGCTCGCAGTAGCCCCGATCAGCGAGGTGAGAAAGGTGCTGTCCTACGCCGTGACCGAGATCGAAAGCAGCAAGATACTCATGGGCATGCCGAACTACGGTTACGACTGGACGCTGCCCTACAAAAGCGGCACGGCAGCAAACATTTTGTCTATTGACGCGGCACTGAAAAGGGCGATAGACGTCGGCGCAAATATACAGTTCAACGAGACCTCAGCCGCCCCGTTCTATGAATATGTAAGGGACGGCAGGGAGCATATAGTATGGTTCGAAAACGCGCGCAGCACCGCGGCAAGGCTTGAGCTTGTCAACGAATTCGGTCTCGGCGGCGTAAGCTACTGGACCATAAATCAGTTCTACGCGCAGAACTGGCGCATATTGGAGGACATGTTCAACATAAGGAAGATATTATAATCAAGTGTCCTTATTGCCGAAATGCGTGTCGTCGTCAAAAACTGCTTCGCTTGCGTCGTAGTCGATAAGTCCTAAATCGCGGCGCTTTTCAATATCCTCATCGGGATGCTCCTTATAATACGGGTCGATTATATACTTCCTTATTTCCGGAAACACATTGAACTGTATAAGGAACGCCCTGAAAGCCGGATAGATAAACAGCCCCAGCACCACTATCAGCGCCATTCCGAACTTGAAGTTTACCGAAAGCGCAAAGTAAGCGGCGGCATAAATAAGCATAAGCACTCCGCCTATTATTATGTTGTGCTTTATACCGAGGGTAGAAAACAGCCATGAGTTTTTAATGACCGTTTTGAGCTTGTAGTCAAATGTGATTATGAGGGTATACTGATAAAACTTTGCAAAGCTGAACATGACAAAAAAGAACAGTGATACTATAAGTATTATAGTGCCCCATGTCTTGTTGATTATGTCCTGCGTGAAATATATGTAGAGCACATACATATCGGCGGCAAAGACAGCCGTGATCAGGACATTTATGATACCGAGCGGCAGCGCACGCTTCCAGTTTCGCTTTATGGCACCGAAAAAGTCGGACATAAGAAAAACATGCTTGTCCCTTGCAGCCATGCGGCAGATATAAGCCATGCCGGTCTCGGCAAGTCCCGACGTTACTATCGGCAGCGACAAAAGAATGTACCAGAATTCAGCTGAGGTCAACAGCCAGAAATTGCGGAAATACAGCTCAAAAAAGCGGAAAAATCCTTTTTTCTCCGGCTCGTTTTTAGACACGCCCTTGCCCGGACGGTCATAATCCTTTTTGAATAGTGCCATATCTTTCTCCATTCTGCCGCTAAAACGTCAGTAAAAAAGCAGATTGAAGATCTCCGTTAAGCGGCGAACGGAGATCTTTTCGGCATGGTTCGCGGTTGCCTTTTATGAAATAATAGGCGACGGAAACGCCGTATTTACATTGAGAACAGCGTGAGCTTTCACGCTGGTACCTCAACCCTTTTTACTTTCCTTTTTCCTTGTACTTTTGTAAAGGAACTTCGCTATCACCGAGTCCTCGTTATAGCATATAAGGTACATCACAGTACAGAACGCCGCAAGCAGCAGCACCGTGACTCCGCTAAAGGCTATCGACATCACAGAAGCGTCAGCCATAATGGCGGCATTTTTTGTGAAGATATCAACTATCGGCTTTACCGGGCACATCACTATCCAGCGGTAGAACCAATAGTAGCTCTTTGCAGCCGCGGCAGTGGGCGACGAAAGTCTCATAATAAGGCAGACGGCATAAAGTATAAACGGAACGACCGCAAACAACGCCCCTGTCTTAAGTCCTCGCAAAGGATCGTATTTTGCACCGTTGAAGTCAACATCGTTGCGGTCCCTTGCCGCGTCACGGGCAATGACCGAGCCGACGGTGCAGAAAACTATCCCGAGTCCGCAAACGACCTGCAGTGTCGACATAAGCACAGTCGCTGCCTGCGGCATATCGGTCCGCACCTCACGGTAGCCCTGATTTTCTGCTATCGAGTCGGGCGCCTTTTCGACCGTTTCAATGTCGTGCGCCTTGCCGTTTTCGTCTATTTCGTAGATCGTATAGCCTGCAACATCGGTCGATATCTGCCTTATTATCACAAAGAAAGAAATGTAGACAAAAAAGCTGATAATACAGGCAAAGGCAAGCATGCCGGTCATTTTTACTGCCGATATGACGTTACGTTTCATTTTTCTCTCCAGATAGTTTATTTTTTGCACGGGTACGTTTGCCGTGCAGGGTACCATTCAAAAAGTATTATGTAAACTAAAAACAGAAAAGAGGGTAAACGACAGACCGCTTACCCTCTGATGCAGTTAATTATTCAGCGTCGCTCTCCGCTGTCTCGACCTCTGCTGCCTCTGCGTCAGCGGCCTTTTCATCGTTTTTCTCGAGCAGTGCGCGGATAGACAGGCTTACGCGCTTCTTGTCGAAATCGATGTCTATTATCTTGGCGTCGACCTCCTGACCGATCTTCAGCTCGTCAGCCGGCTTTTCGATTCTGCGGTCTGCGATCTGTGAGATATGGATAAGTCCGTCGATGCCGGGGATTATCTTTGCAAATGCGCCGTAGGTGGTCATGCTGACGATCTTTACCTTTACAACATCGCCGACAGCGTACTTATTGCGGAGTATCTCCCACGGATTTTCGTCAGCCTTCTTGTAGCCGAGCGAGATCTTGTGCTTTTCAAGATCAACAGCCTTTACATACACATCGATGGTGTCGCCAACCTTGACAACCTCTGACGGATGCTTTATGCGTTCCCATGAAAGCTCGGAGATATGTACCATACCGTCAACAGCGCCGAGATCTACGAATGCACCGTAGCCGGTGATTGATTTAACGGTGCCGGTGAAGCGGTCGCCGACAGCGACATTGCTCCAGAACTGCTCCTCTGCAGCCGACCTTTCCTCTTTAAGCACTGCGCGTGCCGAGCCGATAACGCGGTGGCGCGGTCCGATCTCGATTATACGGAAGCGGATTTCCTTGCCCTTTAAGGCATCGAGGCTGTCGCCCCTTGAAAGTGTGGCCTGCGAGGCAGGAATAAACACTCTTGTTCCCTCATAGAACACCACGACGCCGCCCTTGACAACATCGGAAACGGTGCCGCTTATGATATCGCCGCTGTCCTTCGCGGCAAGGACCTTGTCCCATCCTGCAATGGCGTCGAAACGTCTCTTGGAAAGCGAAACCGTGCCTTCCTGATCATTTGTGCGCATGATTATAAGATCAAGTACATCTCCGACCTTTACAGCGTCGGTCAGCTTTACGTTGGGGTCCGAAGAAAATTCCGCGGCAGTGACATAACCGGTGTGTTTTCTGCCGATGTCGACCTGTATCTCGGTCGGACTTACTGCGAGGACCGTACCCTTGACCTTCTGATCTGTATTTGAATTGCTTTCGGTTGCATTGAGCATTTCCTCGAAAGTCATTTCATCGTTGATTGTTTCCTTTGCCTCAGGATTAATAGTCTGCATCTCATCCATGGTTTTTAAAACCTCCTTTATTATACCGGAAGGCGTTGAAGCCCCGGCTACGACACCGATCCGACAGGCACCGGCTATATCACCGGCAGTAAGCTCATCCGCAGTCTCCAAAAGTACGGTTCTTTTGCAGACACCGGAACACACCTGAGCCAACTTGCGTGTGTTGGAGCTGTGCTTCCCTCCTATGACGATCATAACGTCACATTTTCGCGCCAACTCCCCTGCTTCCTCCTGCCTTTTCGCAGTCGCATTACATATTGTATCAAAAATAATCGCATTTGTATAGACTTTTTTTAAAGTTTTTTGACACTTTTTCCACAAATCCAGATTAAATGTGGTCTGGGACACCGCCGTAACCGGTGTGTCATCCTTCAAAGTGCCGTTTTTGACAAGAGCTTCGAGTGCCTGTTCGTCACCGAAAACAAAATTTGCCCCCTTGCAGTGACCGACGATGCCGACCACTTCCTTATGCTCGGGGTCTCCTGCTATCAGCACCGTCCTGCCGTTGTCACCTGCGTCGGCGACTATTTTATGTATTTTCGCAACAAACGGACATGTTGCGTCTATATAGTCGACCTTCAGCCCCTCAACCTCATCGGTCACGACGCACGGCACGCCGTGCGAGCGTATGACCAGCGTTTCTCCTTCCTCTATTTCGGACGGCGACGACACTATTCTCGTCCCCCTGCTCTCAAGCTCGCTCACAAGCTGCGGATTGTGTATGATAGGTCCCAGAGTCGCGACCCGTTTTCCGGCGTCGAGCAGTCCGGTCACGGTTTTTACCGCCCGGTCAACGCCGAAGCAGAAGCCGGCGGTCTTTGCAAGTATTATTTCAGCCAAATATATTTCACCTGCCGGAAAGCTTTTCTTCGACTATTTTTTTCATAGCCTCGACAACGCCGTCGATCGTAAGATCGGACGAGTCGAGCAAAGTCGCGTCGTCGGCGCATTTAAGGGGGGCTATTTCGCGGTTCATATCCCTTTTGTCGCGCTCCACTATCTCGGCAAGAACTTTATCATAATCGGCACTCTCGCCTTTTTCGATGAGTTCTTTGTAGCGGCGGTCGGCACGAACCTTTGCCGATGCTGTGAGGAATATTTTTACATTTGCAAAGGGCAGTACCACCGTGCCTATGTCCCTGCCGTCCATAACAACGCTGTTTTCTTCGGCAAGGCGACGCTGCAATCCTAAAAGATAGCTTCTGACCTCGGGTATTGCCGATGTGACCGACGCCGTCGCCGAAACCTTCTCGGTGCGTATCTGTCCCGACACATCCTCGCCGTCAAGCAGCACAGACTGTACTCCGTCGTTATAAACAAGATCTATTTTTTTGTTTTTAAGGCCGGATACTACCGCAGCGGTATCGTTCGGGTCAATACCGCTTCTGAGCACGCTCAGCGCTATCGTGCGGTAAAGCGCGCCTGTATCGACATAAATGCATCCGAGGTCCTTTGCAAGCCTTTTGGCTATCGTGCTTTTGCCTGCTCCGGCAGGGCCGTCTATTGCTACGTTTATGTGTTTTTCAGTTTTCATTTTCTGCATTCCTTTACATTTATTATTTTATTGCCGATCCGGCGGAAAAGCCGGTGGAAAAGGCTATCTGAAGATTGTATCCCCCGGTAAACGCGTCAACGTCCAGAACCTCGCCTGCAAAGTAAAGTCCGTTTACTGTCTTTGACTGCATTGTTTTGGGGTCTACCCCGGTCAGCTCCACGCCGCCCTTTGTGACTATCGCCTCATCTATGGGGCGAGTGCCGGTTATATGCAGCGTCAGGCATTTCAGGGCGCTTACTATCCTTTCGCGCTGTTCTCTTGTTATCTGATTGACCTTCTGCGACGGTTCTATATGTGAAAGTCCAACCACAACCGGGACCATTTTTTTAGGCAGCAGATCGCAGAGCGAATTTATGTAATCGCGGTTGCTGTATTTTGCAAAATCGCGCATTATCCTCTGATCAAGTTTTTCAGCCGACAGCGCCGGCTTCATGTCTATCGTAATGTAATACTTCCGGGTCTTTGGATCATCTATATATGCCGATGCGCTCAGTATTTCCGGTCCGGTCAGTCCGAAATGCGTAAACATCATTTCTCCCAATTCCGAGTAAAGCGGCTTTTTCTCGCCCTCAGCATAAAGGCTGACAGTCACATTTTTAAGACTGAGCCCCTGCAAAGACGAGCACCAGCCCTCAAGAACGGTAAGCGGAACGAGTGACGGTCTTATCGGCGTTACATTGTGTCCTGCTTTCTTTGCCAGCTCGTATCCGTCGCCGGTCGACCCGGTGGCAGGATAGGACATGCCGCCGGTCGCCACTATTACCGCGTCGGCAGGCAGTCTTAAATTATTTTCGGTCTTAACACCCTTTACGGCGCCTTCTTTTATGTCTATACCGGTCACACGGTCACAGATGATCTTTGCACCGCTTTTTACCGCGGCGCCGACCAGAGCGTCAACGATATCGACCGCACGGTCGGAGCAGGGAAACACCCTGCCGCCGCGTTCGACCTTGAGCGGCACACCGTTTTCCTCAAAAAACCGCATCGTATCAGCCGATGAAAACATATTGAACGACGAATAAAGGAACCGACCGTTTCCGGTCACGGCTCCCACCAGCTCCTTTATATCGGCATCATTGGTAACGTTGCAGCGTCCCTTGCCGGTTATCATCATTTTGCGCGCCGGACGGGAGTTTTTTTCCACCACCGTAACGTCGTTTCCGCCGTCGGCAGCAGCCTTTGCCGCCATAAGTCCTGCGGCACCGCCGCCTATAACCACTACCCTTTTCATTTATCCCTGTCCTTTTCGTCCGCTTTGCGCCGACAGTGTGTGACAATACCGCACACTGCGACAAATATCACATCGGCGGCAAGCACGGCGCATCCTACAACCGCAGTCGTTTTTCTTTTTTCTTTATACTCGCCTATTCTTTTGTTTGAGTCGGCATTTAAATCATGATACCTGTCCATAGCCTCGAAGAAGAAATGCGCAACCTCCGTATTTTCGTCGGAAAGGGCTATTTTCCACATGGCATAGTATTCGTCATACCTTGTCTGATTTACCACATATACAGGCTCTCTTTTTATCGCCGACATGCTGTATGAAAAATAACCGTAAATCAGAAGTGTTACAAGCACCGCTGCGCTAAGCAGCGCTGTAACGCCCTTTTTCACGGTGTCGGCAATACCCTTTTTCCGCATTTTCCGCACGGCGGTCTTAAAATAATAAAAATAAGGCATCGGCTTTGTGCCGTCCATATCCGCCTTTTCATACATACGCTTTACCGCCTGCATTATAAAAGACCCGATAACAAGTGCCGGCAGAGAAAAATAGAACCACACGACCGCCTTGTCTGAACCCATGCCCATCAGGACAAAGGTGACGGCAAGTATCAGCAGTGATGCCGCCGTAAGGACGGCACCGACAATGTATCTTTTATCCTTTTTATACATCTTTGCCGCCCCTTTTTCATTTCTATCTACAGTTTACCGCAGAAAGCTATAAAATCAACACACCACGATCAAGTTTTACATATGATTAATCGACTGTACAAAAAACCGCGGCATCAGCCGAAAATTTTGGGCGCTATTCTTTCCACGCAATAGTAAAACGGGATGCCGAGTGCTGCCGTAACAGCCAGCTCTCCTGCCGCAACGCTGAACGCGGTCGCCCAAAAAGCGCTGCTGACAAAGAACCTTCCGGGCTTGTTAAATACACAATTTCAGCACCTACTATGACCGCATTTATAACGGTAGGCGGCAGCACCGATAAAAACGGCGTCGCCTTGCCGCAATATTTTGCGATAACGCGCACAGCCACGGCAGACAGCAGCGTTGCCGCCGCTCCGAAAACAATGTCCGCTATGCCGAGCGGACTGGTGATATTGCCGAGCACGCAGCCTATGGTCAGCCCCGGTATAGCAGCCGGGGTGAAAGCGGCAAGCACGCACAGCGCCTCCGACAGTCTGAACTGCACCTCTCCGTAGGCAAGTCCCATGGCAGCCGAAACGTAGGTCAGCGCCGCGTATGCGGCAGCTATGAGCGCCGCGGTGACAAGCGTCCTCGCAGCATTACTTTTTTGTGACATATTAAATTCCTCCGTAGTTTTAATTTCGGCACAAAGGTCGGTGGAAATATCCCACCTGACCGGTGCCCAGTCAGGATATTGCGAACTGACCGAAAAAATCAACCCGAATTATTGATTGCTTTTATAATACCCCACAGCCAGCGCATCGCAGCGCTCATTTTCGGGGTGTCCGGCATGACCCTTTATCCAGACAAAGGTCAGCTTATGCTGCTTTGACAGCTCCAAAAGCTTCTCCCAAAGATCGGGATTCTGCGCCGGTTTTTTGTCGGATTTTATCCATCCGTTTTTCTGCCACGACGACGCCCAGCCTTTGGTCATGCCGTTTACGACATATTGCGAATCGGTTGTGAGTGTTACCTCGCATGGCTCTTTGAGCGCCGAGAGCGCCTCGATGCAGGCGGTAAGCTCCATCCGGTTGTTGGTGGTATCATCATCGCCGCCGCAAAGCTCCTTTTCCCTGCCGCCGAAGCGCAGCACAGCGCCCCAGCCGCCCGGACCGGGATTGCCGCTGCATGCTCCGTCGGTAAATATTTCTACCTTTTTCATGATATCAGTACTTTCTGAAGCTGCCTATGACCCTGCCCAGTATCTCCATGTGATCCGGCCTTATAGGGTCAAAGTCCGGATTTTCGGGCATAAGGTACGGCTTCTCACCCTTTTCGATCACAAGACGTTTTACCGTTGCCTCGTCATCGATGAGTGCCGCAACGATATCGCCGTTTCTCGACTGCATGTTTTTATCGGCAACTATTATGTCTCCGTCAAGTATTCCGGCATTAATCATGCTCAGCCCCGACACCCTCAGTGCAAAAAGCCCTTCCCTCTCCGCCTCGTTTGCGGTAAACGGGATGAAAGACTCCACCTGCTCAACGGCGAGTATCGGCACGCCTGCCGTTATCTTGCCGAGCACCGGCACCATAGCGGTGTTTTCGGTGCCGACAAGTCGTATCGAACGCGACGACCTTGCGTCACGCTTTATATGCCCCTCACGCTCAAGCGCCGCCAGCGCCGCGTGCACGGTCGAGGTCGAGGTTATACCGGTCGCTTTGCATATTTCACGCACGGTAGGCGGCACAGGGTCGGACGCATTTTTGAGAAGAAATTCATAGACCTTTTCGCTGTTCCGGTTTTTTTTTGATCTTGCCATCTTTGATCGTCCCTCCGTATGTTTATATGCCGTCTTTTTTTATGCGTTCGGCGGTCTTGAGAATATAGCTTTTGAGCTGCTCCGACACATCGGGGTGCTTAAGCCCCACATCGATATTGGCTTTCAATATTCCGAATTTATTGCCCATGTCATATCTCGTGCCGTTGAAGTCAACGCCTATCATGCCGCGCGACCGGGCTATCTCCTTCATTGCGTCGGTAAGCTGCAGCTCACCTCCGGCACCGTATGGTATCTTGGACAGAATATCAAAAATATCCGGTTCAAGCACGCAGCGTCCCAGTATCGAGTAAAGCGAAAAAATCTCATCGGGCGACGGTTTTTCTATCATGTCGCTTATGGAATAAATGTTGTCCTTTACATGCTCGGTCTTCATGGAGCTGTACTTCACTATATCCTCTGCCGGCACTTCCTTTATGCCAACCACCGGTTTTCCGAAAGCGTCATACGCTCTGGAAAGCTGAGCCACAACCGGATCGTCGCTTATTATAACGTCGTCGCCGTACATTACGGCAAACGGATCGTTGGCTACAAAACTTCTGGCGCACAGCACGGCATGTCCGAGTCCCTTTGCTTCCTTCTGACGCAGAAAATAGATGTTTGCCATCTGTGCGACCGATTTGAGCTCGCTTAAAACATCATCCTTGCCGCCGCGTTCCTTCAAGACATGCTCAAGCTCAAACGAATGGTCAAAGTGATCCTCGATAACGCCCTTGCCGCGGCTGGTAATAATAAGTATATCGGTTATTCCGGCAGCGACTGCCTCCTCGACTATGTACTGTATAGCCGGTTTATCAACTATAGGGAGCATTTCCTTAGGCACAGCCTTTGACGCCGGCAGCACCCTGGTACCCAGTCCGGCTGCCGGGATTATAGCCTTGCGGATCATATTTTTTCTTCCTTTCAGTTGTTTTATATCAGAGCATTACCGAAACGCCGCTCATTATTCCGTCGATCAGAACCGCAACGGGGATCGTGACTGCCATTAAATACGCTATGCAGAAAAGCACTCCAGACAGTACCGCCGCTGCGGTGTTCGGCCTGCCTGCTGCAATGACCGCTCCGGTCGTGACGTTGCCGCGGTTTATGGTTCTAAGATCGCCCATAGCCTTGTTATAGTGTGCTTTGTCGGCAAACATCGGTGCCACAATCAGCATGGCAAATCGCAAAAAAGCGGAAAGCTGTACGGCAATATAAATCCACAGCACCGTGCCGTTGTTCATTGCGTTCGTGATAGCCCCGGATATCTGCCGTATAAGCCTGGACATAGCCTGGTCGCTTATAACATAATCGCCGTTTGACTCTATGGATTCGAAAAACCGCTGCATTATCTGTGTCAGCGTTCCTCTTGTCGATTCAAGTGCCCATACCGTTGCGGTGATGCTGATGCCTGCAATCAGAGCACTGAGCGCCAGGAACAGCACACCCAACTTATACATCCTGCGGTAGAAGAACCATATAAACTGCATGTTGAACAGTCCCAGAATAAAGACCGGCCAGTTCCAGCCTATCGTTCCACCGGAAGATAGTCTTTTAAACTTTTTCATCACCTGCTGATTGCCGGAAACATAATCATAGACCTCACGTTCCGGCACACCGCCTATATCGCCCGTCGGCTGACCCCAGACCGGCGGCACTCCGCCCGACGGTGCCGATGCACCGAGCGGTCTGCCGCATTTAAGGCAAAATGCATAATCGGCATTATTCTCTGCGCCGCACGCCGGACAGATTATCTTTCTTTCACTGCCGTTGTTTTCCATTTAAAACTCCTCCTGTTACAATGATATAAGCCCCAATATTATCTTCGGCAGATACGCTTCGGCGAGAATTGCCGCAAAAAGGAGTATTATGCTGACCGAGCCCGAATGTGACAGCTCGTCGTCCAGATCCTCAACCGTATCATCCGCCTTTATAGCCTTTACCTTTTCTACCGCATAGCGGCGGTAGAGCCAGTCGCCGCGGATACCTGCAAAAATGCGGATACCGAGATTCAGAGCCGTTCCGAATGACGCCATGATGAGCGATATCGGAGTAAACGAGTCCAAATTGTTCATGGCGGTATTGAAATACTGCGTGAATGTGACCTTTGACGAATCCACCAGCGTCTCCATTACCAGCTGATACGGCACAAAGCAAAGCACAGCCGCTATGGTCAGTATCAGCAGCAAAGCACCGTTTCTGTACATTTTTCTTGAAAAGCTCCATGCCGACGGGAACAGAAATGCCGCCCAGTTCCATGAATTTTTATGCTGCTTATCAAGCGCCGCAAAACGCGGCAGATATCTTTGCGAGCCGCTGCCGACGAAGGTCGCAAGCTCTCCTGCCTTGACCCCGTCTATATCGCGGTCCTTATCCACACCGCCGAGCGGATCTATAAATACCGCGGCACCACCCGTAAACGGCAACTGCCCGAACGGTCCGTTTTCGCGGTACGGATGTCCGCAGTACGGGCAGAACTCAGCCCCGTCCGATCTTGCCGTGCGTCCGCAGTAAGCACAGGTGTGCTCCTCTGCTCCGTCATTTTGGCTGGCTGCAGCCTCCTCGTTTTTCTTCTGCACTATGTCATACTGCAGATCGGTACCGTGATACTGCTCCACGCCGCAGTGCCCGACACTGTTCCAGCAGTCGCGGTGATGCGGCGCGCCGCAGACCGGGCAGACTACAATATCGTCGTCATCAAAAAGATACCCGTGACATATCTGACACTGCTTATTTTTTTCTTCTTTGTTCATGTCTTCTCTTTCTCCGTTTGCTTGCTGATCTTTTGTCAAATGCGCCGAAAACGGCGTCAAAATACTCTTTGCCGTAGTTGTGAAACTCGCCCGTTCTTATCATCTGGCGCAGCTTGTTGCGGTGCACCCATCTGGCGTCGCTGACCTCAGAGGTCTGAAGCACCAGGCTTGATACCGCGACATCGTACGGGACAAGAAAAATGCTCAGTATTGAATTTTTGCGCCGCATAAGGCGGACCGGTATAAACGATTCCTCGGGCGGTGTGATCCCCATTTCCTCGGAAAGCTCCCTTTTTGCCGCCTCTATAGCCGTTTCGCCCGACATCGCGCTGCCGCCTATCGCCGCCCATTCACCAGGCATAAGCGGCTTTGTGAAGCTGCGCCGCTGGATGAGCACGCGCCCGTCAGACCCCAATATCCATATATGGACAACCAGGTGGTATTCGCCCTTTAAAAGGCAGACCCTTTTACGCTCGACGCGTTTTCCGGTCGGCTGACCGTTTTTGTCAAGAACATCCCATATTTCAGTACCCACTCTTACACCTCAGCGCTTCTCGACTATCTCGCCTGCGTTCTTGTATATTGAGCCTGCCGGCACCGTCCCTCTTACCGATGACAGCGGATAGATATTGCTGTGGCTGCATATAACCGTACCGGGATTAAGCACCGAGCCGCAGCCTACCTCAACATATTCGCCCAGCATCGCACCGAACTTTTTAAGACCGGTATCTATCCTTTTTCCGTCCTCGGTCACCTTTACAAGGGTCTTATCCGATTTCACGTTTGAGGTTATCGAGCCTGCTCCCATATGCGACTTGTAGCCAAGCACCGAATCGCCCACATAATTATAATGCGGCACCTGCACGCAGTCGAATATAAGGCAGTTTTTAAGCTCGGTCGAATTACCTATAACCGATCCCTTGCCCACAACCGCACTGCCTCTTATGAAGGCGCAGTGTCTGACCTCGGCGTCCTCGTCTATTATGCAGGGCCCTGCGATATAAGCACTGTCAGCCACCTTTGCCGACCGTGCTATCCATATATTCTCTCCCCGTTTTTCGAACACACCGCTGTCTAACGTATTACCAAGACTTACAATATACTCTTTCAGCTTAGGCAGTATCTCCCACGGATATGCGCAGCCGTTGAAAACACCGGCGGCTATGGTTTTTTTAAGATCGTAAAGATCGCTTATCTTAATTCCACACATATAACAAATTACCTTTTCCTTTAATGCATTTTCTTATATTGTACCAAACTTTTGTTCCCGTTACAACAGTTTTTTCAACTTTTCCCGCTTATATCGTTTTTTTCTTTGACTTTTATAATTTTTGGCATTATAATAACTGAAAAGGGAGGTACTTCAAAATGGAATATGTTATAGATCACGACCTGCATATACACAGTAAACTGTCGCTTTGCTCCAGGGACCCGGAGCAGACTCCGGAAAATATACTCAAATACGGGATAGAAAACGGATACAGCAGTATTTGTCTGACCGACCACTTCTGGGACGAAAGGGTGCCCGTCTATAATATCGAAGGCAGCGGATACTCGAAACAAAACTCGGCATACATATCACAGAGTCTGCCTCTGCCGAAAGCCCCCGGCATTGAGTTCCTTTTCGGCGGCGAATGTGATATGGATAAATACGACCGCATAGGCATAAGTCCTGAATTTTTAAAGAAGATGGACTTCCTCATAGTGCCGATAACCCACCTGCACATAGATAATTTCTCGGTCGATTCCCGTATTGTCCCCATCGAAAGGTGGAAAATACCCGATGACGAGCAGTACATAAAAATAATGTCGATACTCTGGGTCAAGCGTTTCCGCGCCCTGCTCGACGCCGATCTGCCCTTCAAAAAGGTCGGTATAGCGCATCTGCAGTGGTTTAATTTCCACAGCGACATGACCTCAGCCAAAACCCTTGACCTTATATCAGATGTTGACCTTAACGACCTGTTCTCAAGAGCGGCGGAAAAGGGCGCCGGCATCGAACTGAACTTTGACGAGCTCAACATGGACGAAAACGCAAAACCGTCGGTCTACCGCATCTTTGAGGCGGCAAAGGCAAACGGCTGCAAATTCTATTTCGGAAGCGACGCTCACCACCCGGGCGAATTTGTGCATGCAAAGGAGAATTTCACAAAAATAGCCGGACGTCTGGCTCTTTCCGAGGACGATAAATTCCACATCGACCGCAACGCATGATCTCAGCCGTCAAATCTTGACCTGAGCTTTTCAAGCGCTTTTTTCTCGATACGGCTGACGTAGGATCTGCTTATGCCGAGCTTTTTTGCGACCTCGCGCTGGGTAAGCTCCCTGCCGCTTTTAAGACCGTATCTCAGCATTATTATTTCAAGCTCGCGCGGCTGCAGGGTGTCCTTTAAGTACACCCTCAGCTGTTCGAGCTTTATTTTGTTGTCAAGATCGTCCACTATGTTGGTGCCGTCGGTCAGAACGTCTATCAGCGTCAGCGTGTTGCCGTCCTTGTCGGTGTCGATAGGGTCGCTGATATAAACGTCCTGCGCCGTTTTTTTGGCTCCTCTGAAATACATAAGTATCTCGTTGTCTATGCACCTTGCGGCGTAGGTGGCAAGGCGTATCCCTTTGCCGGAATTAAAGGATGAGACCGCCTTTATAAGCCCTATTGTACCTATTGATATAAGGTCGTCCTGATCCGCGCCGCTGCAGTAATATTTCTTTGCAATATGAGCAACCAGCCGCAGGTTGTGCTCGATAAGGGTCTTCCGCGCCTCGTCGTCGCCGGCTTCCATTTTTATCAGCAGCTCGGTCTCCCTTTCCTTCGAAAGCGCCTGCGGAAACGAGCCGGCAGCCGACGCGTGCAGTATAAAATGCATGATGCCCGGAAAAATTTGCCCCAAAAGCTCTAAAAACATATAAAACTCTCCCATAATATCTTTTGGTAATACTATGAGAAATGAAGGTCCGTTTTGCCTGTCCTAAAGGCTGCAGCCGCATAAATGTTCAAATAGCTGTTGAAAAAAGGGAATTTTTGTTGTATAATGTACAGGAAATTATAAAGGTGGTTTTTAAAATTATGAGCTGGTCCCGTTATATAAAAAGGTTGGCATCTGTGGGCATTGCTGCGGTAATGCTTTTTTTGCTCTGTGCCTGCGGCAGTGATAAAGGCAGCAGTTCAAATACACAAAGCGGCAGCAGCGATAACGCCGCAAGCTCCGCCCAATCGTCGCTCGTGCCGGTCAGCGTGTTTTTCCCCGATAAATATATAAAGCTTCACGGTGACTCTTTGGGTGACGTAACCGTAAAGGGCAATGTAGCCATCCGGTCTGACGGCAAGTCTTCCAGGAGGTTCGACCCCAATTCCAACGAGGGCGAAAATTTAAGTGAGCCGCTGAAATTTGAAAGCGGCTTCGGCGCCGGCAGCGATATTGCCGGATTTGTCGATCAGTTTGATCTTAAATGGGGATACTGCCTGGCTGTCGGCAGCGACGGCAATGCGGTCGATTTTTCCGAGATCGGCACCAAAGCCGCAAGGGTAACGGCAATTTTGTCACTGTCGGAGGACGGCAAGGTGTCATACCTGATGGCTGCGAGAATAGCGGATACAGTGCTGGCAATAGAATCGGGCAGCAGCGATGAGTCGGTAAGGTCGTCTGTCGGAAACGACTTTCTTATAGTGACCGCCGAGAGCGACAACCTTAAAACGGTCAGCAGATTTACCGTTTCACACTATACCTTTTAGGCTGACGGGAGCTAACGAATGAAAAAGGAACACCGCCGCGGAATACCTGTACCGGGCAGAATACTTACCGCCGGTATACTTATAATACTGCAGATAGCGCTGTTTGCAGCGGTGGCGCTGTCTATTTCCCATTGGCTGTCTTTTGTCTACCGCATTATACAGTTCCTCTCGATGATAATGGTCATCTGGATAATAAACAAGCGTGACAACCCAAGCTATAAATTCACATGGGTGCTGTTTATACTGCTTGCACCATGTGTCGGCGGCGTGCTTTTCTTCCTGTGGGGCAATGGCAAGGTAAGGCCGCACCTCAAAAAGCGCATGGCTGCCGAACGCAGAAAAAACCGCGGAATTTTAAAGCAGGATGTTTCGGTTTTTGCCGACCTGAGGGACAGCGATGTGAACCATTCCCGTCAGTCGCAGTTTCTGTACAGGGAATCGGGCTGCCCGGTGTATGACAACACCTCGGTCGAATACCTGTCGCCGGGCGAAAAATTCCTGCCGCGCATGCTCGAGGAGCTGCAAAGCGCCGAAAAATATATCTTCCTTGAATATTTTATTTTGGCAAAGGGCGAGATGTGGGACTCGATACACTCCATATTAAAGGAAAAAGCGGCTGCCGGGGTCGAGGTCAGGATCATATTTGACGACTTCGGATCGATAGCGAGACAAAACCGCAGCTTTGTAAAGGAGCTGCGGAGCGACGGTATAAAGGTCATAGCCTTCAACCGTATCAGAGCGTCGGTCGATCTGTTCTTGAATAACCGCGACCACCGCAAGATATGCGTTATAGACGGTTATGTTTCCATGACCGGAGGACTCAATATTGCCGACGAATATATAAACCTTACCCATCCTCACGGGTACTGGATGGACTCTGGTGTAATAATGAAGGGCGCGGCATCCACCACCTTTGCCGTTGCATTCTGCGAGATGTGGAACAGCGTCAGCCGTGACAGAATAGACCCCGCAAATTATATAGTCACCGGCTTTCCGCCTGCCGACGGCTTTGTGCAGCCGTATGTTGAAAATCCGCTCGACACAGGTCATTACCCTGCCGAGGGTATATACAGACAGATACTCGACTCCGCAAAGGACTATGTCTATATAGTCACACCGTATCTTATACTTGACAACACCATGATAGCATCGGTCACGTCCGCGGCAAAGGCAGGGGTCGACGTCCGCATTATCACCCCTAAAATAAGGGACAAATGGTATGTGCATCCCGTGACGCAGTTCAATTATCAGGAGCTGCTTGAGGCAGGCGTACGCATTTTCGAATACACGCCCGGCTTTATCCATTCAAAGACCTTTGTCTCGGACGACGAGGTCGCCACATGCGGCACGGTCAATATGGATTACCGCAGTTTTTATTTTCATTTTGAGTGCGGCGTGTGGTTCTGCAAAAACGATGCCGTCACCGATATAAAGGATGAATTTCTGAGCCTCGAAGAGCAGAGTGAAGAAATAATACTCAGCAAATGGGTAAAGCGTCCGCTGCGTCAGAAGGTGGCGCAGGCACTGCTTAATATATTCGCACCGTTCATGTGATTAATTTAATAAATGTTCACACTTTGTGCTACTTGATTTCACAATTCGCGGATATAATACAGGTAATCAAACAAGGTTAGGAGAACTGCAGTTATGAACAATAACGGTTTTGATCCGAATTTGAACGGAACTTATAATAACAATACTGAAAATGCCGCCGATACATATGCGGCAGATAGTGCAGGACAGACTGCAAACGACAGCAGCACCGCAAGCACCTATTACAGCAGCGGTGCCGAAGAGCAGAGCAATTACGGCACACCCTATTCGCAGAGCGGAACGGGACAGTACGGAGCCGGTCAGTCGTCGGGATCGTACAGCTACACTCCCTTTGGCGGCTACGCGTCAACGCCGCAGACACCGCAGTATACAGGCTACTCCCCGACCGGAGGAACTCCGGGTGGAAACCGCGGCGGCGGTAAGAATCACAACGCCGTTACGGTAATACTTTGCGTGGTACTGTCGCTTGTGCTCAGTACCGCAACATCACTTTTCATTGTTTTCGGCACAAAGGACAACAGTACCGCCGCAGCTTCCTCGTCAAGCCAATCACAGACCGGCAGCAACGACACCGCGTCGGGCAACTCGCAGACCGTAGTGTCAATAGATGGCAATGTCGAATCACTGGTCGAAGCGGTCTATGACAAGGCGTCTCCAAGCGTTGTCGGCATCCGCACTACGGCGTCTGTACAGAGCTTTTTCGGCGGCAGTGAGACCAGCACGGGCGAAGGCTCCGGCATCATATACACAGCAGACGGATATATAATCACCAACTACCATGTTATTGAGGCGATAGTCAGTTCAAGCGCGTCGTCGGGCAACATCGAGGTCTACTTTCCAAAGGATTCGTCAACACCGGTCGATGCAACCGTGGTAGGATACAATATTTCAGCCGATCTCGCGGTCATTAAGGTCGAAAAAACCGGACTGACGCCGATAGAAGTGGGAAATTCCGATGATATAAAGGTCGGACAGTACGCGATAGCGATCGGCTGTCCTGGCGGACTTCAGTTCATGGGCTCGGTGTCATACGGAATAATCAGCGGACTCAACCGCACCATAACCATTGATTCGATAGGAAAAATGGAGCTTATCCAGACCGATGCCGCAATAAATCCCGGCAACTCCGGCGGTGCACTGCTCAACTCCAACGGTCAGCTCATCGGCATCAACTCCTCAAAGCTGGTCAACGAGAGCTATGAAGGCATGGGCTTTGCAATACCGGTCAATACCGCGCTCACCGTTATAAAGGATATCATTGAAAACAAGGATAATCCTTCACCTTATATCGGCATTGAGGTCTACACCTACAACAGCGCATACCTTGAAAAATACGGACTGCCTCACGGCGCTGCGGTCAAGAGCGTTGTGACAAACGGTCCTGCGGCGCAGGCTCAGATAAGAGCCGGTGATATTATAACCGAGTTCGGCGGCGTCACAATAGACGAATATACCGACTTTGTGGCTGAACTCAACAAATGCAAACCGGGCGCCAAGGTGACGGCTAAGATCTACCGCAACGGCAGATACTATTCGACCACCGTGACCATAGGTTCAAACAACAGCAGATAAAGAGCATAATCTGGAGGGGAATGTTTTGTATAATCGTCTTCACAGCACTGCGATTTTCGGAATAGATGCATATATGGTGGAGGTTGAGACAGACATTTCCCAGGGACTTCCCGTTTTTGATATAGTGGGTCTGCCGGATACGGCGGTCAAGGAGTCGCGCGAAAGGGTCAGAGCCGCACTCAAAAACTGCGGCTTTGCCCTTCCGTCATGCCGGATAACGGTCAATCTTGCCCCGGCGGACGTTAAAAAATCAGGCTCAATGTACGACCTGCCGTCGCTGCTCTCGATACTTTTCGCATCTGGGCAGCTGACCGTGCCCTGTGACCTTGATAAATGCGCCTTTATAGGCGAACTGGCGCTTGACGGCACACTTCGCGGCGGCGGCGGTATGCTGTCAATGTCAATAGAAGCAAGCCGCCACGGAATAAAAAAATTCTTCGTGCCGGCTGCAAACGCAAAGGAAGCATCGGTGGTAGAGGGCATCGAAATATACCCGGTGACCCACTTAAAACAACTTGCAGGCTTTCTGGCGGAGGGCAAAGGCATAGCGCCGATGCCCACCCCGTCGTTTGACACCATACGCCGCGGCACATATCCGGACTTTTCGGAGGTGCGCGGACAGGCAGCTGCCAAAAAAGCGCTTGAAACGGCTGCCGCAGGCGGTCATAACGTGCTCATGATAGGTCCGCCCGGATCGGGAAAAAGCATGCTCGCAAAGCGACTTCCCGGCATACTGCCGTCCATGACCTTTGCCGAATCGATAGAGACAACAAAGGTGCATTCGGTCGCCGGAATACTGCCCGAGGACGTGCCGCTCATAACCGAGCGCCCGTTCAGAGCGCCCCACCACACCGTTTCGGCTGCCGGTCTTTCGGGCGGCGGTGCGGTGCCGAAGCCGGGTGAAATATCGCTTGCTCACGGCGGTGTGCTTTTCCTTGACGAATTCCCGGAATTTTCGCGTCAGGCGATGGAAACGCTCAGAGCTCCCATTGAGGACGGCAAGGTGACCATTTCGCGCGTCGGCGGCAGACTTACATATCCTTGCGAATTTTCGCTTGTCGCCGCCATGAATCCCTGCCCGTGCGGATTTTTCGGGCACCCGAAAAAGAAGTGCATATGCTCGCAGCAGGCTGTGAAGCATTATCTCGGCAAAATTTCCGGACCCATGCTTGACAGACTTGATATCCACGTCGAGGTGGCTCCTGTTGAATACAGCGAGCTTTCAGGCAAGCCGACCGGCGAAACATCGGCTGAAATAAGGCGGCGCGTTGAGGCGGCAAGAAAAATACAAAATGACCGCTACCGCGGCACCGGAATTTCCTGCAACGCAAGGCTGACGCCGGCTCTGATGAACAAATACTGTCACCTCACCGACGATGCAGACAGGATATTGAAAGCGGCGTTTGAGGTCATGGTCATGTCGGCGCGGTCGTATGACAGGATACTTAAAATTGCCAGAACAGTTGCCGACCTTGACCGTTCGGACAACATCGGATCGGCACATATTTCTCAGGCGATACAGTTCCGCAGTCTTGACAGGAAATACTGGAACGAGCTGTAAACCAAACAATTTCTACCTCTTTCTTTTTGGGCGGTGTGGAGTAATCTCCACGCCGTTTTTTGTATTTGCATGGGCAAATTTTAGTTTATCTGCTAATGAAATATTGACAGACTGAGCCGAACGAGCCCCCAGTGTCGTTTTTTATACCAATACAACGGTAAATTTTAGTTTATCAATCACAACCTCAACAACGATGCTGTACGATGTGTTTTTATTGCGGTATATCGGCATATTTTCCCGGTTCAATTTGTCGGTCCGCCTTGGCACACCCATTCTGCTCTGCATTTTTCACAAAAAAACGCTCCCGAAGGTAACCCTTCGGGAGCGTCAGTGTTTTGTTTACAGCTTATTTCTCAAGAGCTGCCTCAAGAGTATCAAGCTGATGGCGAAGCTCACGCGGCAGCTTGTCGCCGAACTTCTTGTAGTGCTCCTCGATCTCGGCGCACTCCTTCTTCCATGCATCCTTATCAACGGCAAGGATATTCTTGAGGGTGTCGAGCGAGAAGTCGAGGTCGGTAAGATCGATATCTTCCGGCTTCGGAATGTAACCGATAGCGGTCTCATCAGCGTCAGCCTTACCCTCGCAGCGGTCGATGATCCAGTTGAGGACACGCATGTTGTCGCCGAAGCCCGGCCATACGAAGTTGCCCTCGTCGTCGGTACGGAACCAGTTGACATTGAAGATCTTAGGTGCCTTGTCTCCGAGCTTTGCACCCATGTCGAGCCAATGCTGGAAGTAGTCAGCCATGTTGTATCCGCAGAACGGAAGCATAGCCATCGGATCGCGGCGGACAACGCCGACTGCGCCGGCAGCTGCTGCCGTAGTCTCGGAAGCCATTATAGAACCGACGAACACGCCATTGTTCCAATCCTTCGACTGGTATACCAGCGGAGCAAGCTTTGCACGGCGTCCGCCGAAGATGATAGCCGAGATCGGAACGCCTGCGCCCTTGTCAAACTCATCGGAAATGCAGGGGCAATTCTTTGCCGGTGCGGTGAATCTTGAGTTCGGATGAGCGGCATAGGTGGTCTTGTCAGCCTTGTTGAACTTGGTGCGATCCCACTTGTTGCCCTTCCAGTCAATGCAGTTCTCGGGCAGATCCTTGTTAAGACCCTCCCACCAAACGGTGTTGTCGTCAAGGCTCAGAGCAACGTTGGTGAATATAGTGTTCTTCTTGGTGCTCTCAAGAGCATTGAAGTTCGAATGTGCATTGGTGCCCGGTGCCACGCCGAAGAATCCGTTTTCCGGATTTATAGCGTAAAGGCGTCCGTCTGCGCCTATTCTCATCCATGAAATATCGTCGCCGACGGTCCAGATCCTGTAGCCCTTGTCACGCAGATATTTCGGCGGAATAAGCATTGCGAGGTTGGTCTTTCCGCAGGCTGATGGGAAAGCGGCGGCGATGTACTTGACCTCGCCCTTCGGGTTCTGGAGGCCTAAAATGAGCATATGCTCAGCCATCCAGCCCTCTTTCCAGCCCTGATAGGAAGCGATACGCAGAGCGAAGCACTTCTTGCCGAGCAGAACGTTTCCGCCGTA
>UQDO01000012.1 GCA_900539855.1 uncultured Oscillospiraceae bacterium | reverse complement strand
CTACAAATGCACAATTAGATTTTCGGTTTCTTACGCAGATAAACTAAAATTTATCGTTATATAATATGGGCGTAAAAAAGCGGCAGGGGTAAAACCCCCTGCCGTACATTGGTGACAAACGATAAATTATTTTGCTTTTGCCTTTATTGCGTCCTTTGCCTTCGCGGCTATGTCCTTTGCTCTCAGCCCGAAAATATCAAGCAGATCGTTTGCGGGACCGGACATGCCGAAACGGTCGTAAACGCCGACCTTCAGTACCGGCACGGGGCAGGTCTCGGTCACGACCTCTGCTACCGCAGAGCCGAGACCGCCTATAACCGAATGCTCCTCGGCCGTTACTATGCAGCCGGTCTCCTTCGCAGCCTTGACTATTATGTCACGGTCGATAGGCTTGATGGTCGCCATGTTGATAATTCTTGCACTGATACCGTCGGCTGCAAGCAGATCGTAAGCCTCCAAAGCCTCCTTGACCATAAGTCCGGTGGCTATTACGGTAACATCGGTGCCGCCTTTGAGCTCGACGCCCTTGCCGATCTCAAAATTATATGTCTCATCAAACACTACAGGCACGGCAAGTCTGCCAAATCGCATATAGACCGGTCCGTCCATCTCGGCTGCCTTAAGCACCGCAAGGCGCGCCTCGACGGCATCGGCAGGATTGATAATGGTCATTCCCGGTATGGTCCTCATGAGCGCTATATCCTCGCAGCACTGATGTGTTGCGCCGTCCTCGCCCACCGATATTCCGGCATGGGTCGCACCGATTTTAACATTGAGATGCGGATAGCCTATTGAATTTCTGACCTGTTCAAATGCGCGTCCGGCAGCGAACATTGCGAACGAGCTTGCAAAAACCAGCTTGCCGGTGGTGGCTATTCCGGCAGCGACGCTCATCATATTCTGCTCCGCTATTCCGCAGTCGTAGAACATTTCAGGATGCGCTTTTTTAAGCACGCCGGTCTTGGTTGCTGCGGCAAGATCCGCGTCGAGCACCACAAAATCATTGCGCTTTTCGGCAAGCTCGCAGAGCGTCTTTCCGTAAGCGTCTCTTGTTGCTATTTTAACTATATCAGCCATATTTCATGTTCTCCGTTTCGTCAGTCAAGTTGGGCTATCTTAGCGTCGAGCTCAGCCAGTGCCTTTTCAGCCAGTTCATCATTCGGGGCGCTGCCGTGCCATTCGACGGCGTTTTCCATATACGAAACATCCTTGCCCTTTACGGTGTTTGCGATTATGGCGGTAGGTCTGCCCTTGCAGTTTTCGGCTGCCGCAACGGCTGCCTCGATCTCATCAAAATCGTGACCGTTTATGACGATAACATTCCAGCCGAAGGCTTCGAACTTTTTATCGAGCGGCAGCGGAGAGTTTACCTCCTCGAGCGTTCCGTCGATCTGCAGATTGTTGAGGTCGACAAAAACGGCAAGGTTGTCAAGCTTCTTGTTTCCGGCAAACATTGCTGCTTCCCAGACCTGTCCTTCCTCCGATTCGCCGTCGCCTATTATGCTGTACACGCGCCAGTTTCCGCCGAAGTGCTTTGACGAAAGTGCCATTCCGACTGCTGCGGAGATTCCCTGACCCAATGATCCGGTAGACATATCAACGCCGGGGATATGCTTTCTGTCGGGATGTCCCTGTAAAAGTGCGTTGGGCTTACGGAGCAGCTCTATCTCGCTCTCCGGGAAAAAGCCCCTGAGCGCCAGCGTTCCGTAAAGTGCCGGTGCGGCATGTCCCTTTGAGAGCACAAAACGGTCTCTGTTTTCCATCTGCGGATTTTTGGGATCAATATTCATTTTCTCGAAATACAGGTATGTAAGTATCTCGGCGCATGAAAGCGATCCGCCCGGGTG
This sequence comes from uncultured Oscillospiraceae bacterium, assembly GCA_900539855.1. Lineage (GTDB taxonomy): Bacteria > Bacillota > Clostridia > Oscillospirales > Acutalibacteraceae > UMGS172. The sequence goes on along the minus strand of UQDO01000012.1, from coordinate 49,860 downwards.
ACCCGATTTTGCCCTGTTCGTGCCGACGATAACATGTTTTTTTACCTTCAGCGCGAGTTTTTTAAGCTCCTTTTTCCTCTGCTCGTCCATTTTGAACCTCCATAATTGCTTGATCACAGTAATCTGAGTCTGGCTTTGAATTTTGTAAAATACTCCGGCGGCGGCGCGGTAAACTCCATATATTCGCCCGACGGATGTATAAATCCGATCTTTCCGGCGTGCAGGCACTGACCGTTAAGCTCGGTTATTATTTTTTTCGGACCGTACAGCGGATCGCCCGCTATAGGGTGTCCTATTGACGCCATGTGCACCCTTATCTGATGCGTTCTGCCGGTCTCTAACCTAAAACGCATTTCAGAAAAGCCAACAAACCGTTCGACCGTTTCGAAATGCGTAACAGCCGGCTTTGAATTTTCATAGATAACGCACATGCGCTGACGGTTTTTGGGGTCTCTGCCGATAGGGGCGTTGACCGTACCTTTATCTTCCTTTACATTACCGTAAACGATAGCGCTGTACTCCCTTGTAAAGGAATGTTTTTCAATCTGCTCCGCCAGAAATTTGTGCGCCGCATCGGTTTTTGCGACTATGAGCAGACCGCTCGTATCCTTGTCGATACGGTGGACTATTCCCGGTCTTAACACGCCGTTTATACCCGAAAGGCTGTCGCCGCAATGGTACAGCAGCGCATTTACAAGCGTGCCGTCATAGTTGCCGGGAGCCGGATGCACCACCATGCCCTTAGGCTTGTTGACAACGAGCAGCTCGCCGTCCTCATAAACTATATCGAGCGGTATATCCTGCGGTATCGCCTCGGCAGGCTTCAGGTCAGGCATTGCGACCTCTAATATATCGCCCACATTCACCGCCGTTTTTTTCTTTGGCACCGTACCGTTTAATGTAACGTTGCCATCATCTATAAGCGAGGCTGCGAGCGACCGCGAAACGGCAAGGCGTGACGCTAAAAAAGCGTCCAGTCTTATGCCGCTTTCGTCAGCTGTCAGAATCCTTGTTTCCATCCTGCTCATCACCCTGAGGGGCACTTTTTTCGGGTACAATATCAATGTCAGGGCTGGTCAGGCGCTTTTTCTTGGCATCGGCAATAAAGTCCGCTATAAAATATATGACTATCATAACGGCGCCCACCGTGACCGCACAGTCCGCAACATTGAATACCGGAAAATCAACAAAACCGAACTCCAGAAAATCGACCACGTTGCCGCCTCTCGCCACCCTGTCGATCATGTTTCCGACACCGCCCGAAAGCACAAGGCAAAGCGCCCAGAACATAAGCTTGCTGTCAAAGGTCTTTCTTATCAGCATGCATACGCATATGACCATTATTATAAGTGTCAGCGTTATAAGAAACCAGGTCTTGCCCTCCAAAATACCAAACGCCGCGCCGGCATTCGGCGGTATTCGATTGAAGTTTATAAGACCGGGAATGACCCTTATTACCTGCCCTATCTCCATATGCTGAGTCACGAGGTACTTGGTAAGCTGGTCGGCGCCGACAAGTAAAACGCCGCAAATTATTGCAAGTATAGCCGACATATCTGCCTCCGTCAAATGATAGCTTTTCTGCCACGTTCCGGCGGCAGAAAAGCTTATTTATCTTAATCTACAGTTATATTCTTTATAATAGCGGAGCAGCGGCGGCAAAGCGTCGGATGCTCGGCACACTCACCGACAGTATCGGTAAAGGTCCAGCAGCGCTCGCATTTTTTGCCTGATGCGTGCTTTACGGTGACGCCGACACCGGTGTCGCCCTTGTATTCGCCGCCTTCGCCCTCTTCAACCTTTGCGGACGAGCATATGAACAGTGTTGACAGCATGGGCTCTACCGAACGCAGGAACTGCAGATCCTCACCTGTGGCATAGACGGTGACCTCGCTTTCGAGCGAAGCGCCTATTATCTTTTCGGCACGGGCAAGCTCGGTCGCCTTCTTTACGTCATCACGCACGGCGTGGATCTTCTCCCAGCGTGCCATGAACGCGTCGTCATATTCGCCCTCCGCCTTCGGGAAGCTGTTGAACACGATGTTTCTCGCGTCGTCGCCCGCCTTGTGCGGCATATACTTCCATATCTCATCGGCAGTGAAGGCAAGTATCGGCGCTATAAGTCTTGTCAGCACATGCAGGATTTCGTATATCGTGGTCTGTGCCGCACGTCTTGTAGCCGAGTCCTTTGCTTCAACATAAAGGCGGTCCTTAGCCGCATCAAGATAGAAGTTTGACATATCGAGCACGCAGAAGTTGTGCACTGCGTGGAATATCGTATGATATTCAAATTCGTCGTATGCTTCGGTGCACATCTTTACAAGGCTGTTGAGGCGCATGAGTGCAAAGCGATCCATTTCCTCAAGCTCGCTGTGAGGTACAGCGTCCTTATCGGGATCAAAATCGCCTATGCAGCCGAGAATAAATCTCGCCGTATTTCTTATCTTGCGGTATATCTCGCTGAGCTGCTTCAATATATCCTTGGAAATGCGGATATCGGCATGATAATCCGACGATGCGACCCACAGCCTCAGTATATCGGCACCATACTGGCTGACTATATCGTCCGGGTTTATGGTGTTGCCAAGCGATTTTGACATCTTTTTGCCCTCGCCGTCAACGACCCATCCGTGTGTTACAACGGTTTTGTAAGGTGCGACACCGTATGTCGCTACCGATGTGAGCAGCGACGACTGGAACCAGCCTCTGTACTGGTCGGCACCCTCAAGATAGAGGTCGGCAGGAGCTCTAAGGCCTTCACGCTGACCGAGAACAGCCGCGTGCGATACACCGGAATCGAACCAGACATCCATGATGTCGGTTTCCTTTTTAAACTCGGTGCCGCCGCATTCGCAAGTCGCGCCCTCCGGCATAAGCTCGCTCTCGCTCATGGAATACCATGCGTCGGCGCCCTTTTCACGGAAAACAGCCGCGACCTTCGCTATGGTCTCCCTATTTATCATTTCCTTGCCGCACTTTTTGCAGTAGAATATCGGAATGGGAACGCCCCATGTGCGCTGACGCGATATGCACCAGTCGCTGCGGTCCTTTATCATTCCGGAAATGCGGTCCTCGCCCCATGCAGGGATCCATTTTACCTTTTTGACCTCGCTCAGCGCCTTGTCGGCAAAAGCGGAGATCGAACAGAACCACTGCTCGGTCGCGCGGAAAAGTATCGGGGACTTGCATCTCCAGCAGTGCGGATACTGGTGGATTATCTTCTGCAGCGCGAAAAGGTGACCGGTCTCATCAAGCTTTATGGCTATCGCCTTGTTCGCCTTATCGGTTGTAAGACCGGCAAACTCGCCTGCTTCTTCGGTCAGCACGCCCTTTGAGTCGACCGGAACGACCATGGGTATTTCCTTGTAATGCTGGCACACCTCAAAGTCGTCAACGCCGTGACCGGGAGCGGTATGAACGCATCCCGTACCGCTTTCAAGCGTCACATGACTGCCGACTATAACGAGCGAGGTGCGGTCGATAAACGGATGAGCGCACTTCATGTATTCAAGCTCTGAGCCCTTAAGCGTGCCGAGCAGCTCGTACTCCTCGATGCCTGCCGCCTTCATAGTCCTATCGGCAAGCTCGGTCGCCAAAACATAATATTCGCCGTTAGCTTTGTATACGCCGTACTGATACTCGGGTCCCACGCATATGGCAACGTTGGCAGGAAGCGTCCATGTGGTAGTTGTCCATATCACGAAATAGGTCTTGCCCATGTCTGCACCAAGTGCAGACAGCTTTCCGAGGTCATCGGTGACGGTGAATTTCACATAAATTGAATGGCAGGGATCCTCGGCATACTCGATCTCAGCCTCAGCCAGAGCGGTCTGGCACTCGGGGCACCAGTATACCGGCTTGAGTCCCTTATAAATATATCCCTTATCAGCCATCTCACCGAATATCTCGACCTGCTTTGCGACATATTCGTTTTTGAGCGTCAGATACGGATGCTCCCAGTCTCCAAGCACTCCGAGGCGCTCGAATTGCCTTCTCTGATCCTCGACAAAGCCCAGCGCAAAATCACGGCAGATCTTGCGAAGCTCCAGTGCCGAGACCTGACCCGACGCGCTCATTCCGGCTTTTTTTCTTGCCTTGAGCTCGGTCGGCAGACCGTGGGTATCATATCCCGGAACATAAGGAGCCTTGAAACCGGACATATTCTTATATCTGATAACAAAATCCTTGAGCGACTTATTAAGCGCCGTTCCCATGTGGATTATTCCGTTTGCGTAGGGAGGACCGTCGTGCAGGATATAAAGCGGCTTGCCCTCACCCTGCTTCATAAGCTCTTCGTAAACATGCTCGTCCTGCCACTGTTTCAGTGCCTCGGGCTCTCTTGTCGGCAGACCTGCCCGCATCGGAAATTCGGTAACAGGCAGATTAAGCGTCTTATTGTAATCCATTAGATTTAAAACTCCTTTTTGCGCGGACAATCCGGGCCGGCTGTTTTACCGGTCCGGACTTTGCGGTTTTATTTCTTTTTTCTTTTGAAAAACAGTCTCGGCTCGTCGTCATCATCGTCATCGTCGTCATCGTCATCATCGTCTGATATTCCGAAGCTTATACGACCCTTTTTCGGCTGCTCGTCTTCCTTTTTATCCTTATCTGCGTTTAAAAACGCGTCAAGCTTCGCTGCTCTTTCGGCAGGGGCTGCACTTTCAAGTGTTTTGGGCGACGCAGCCGGCTCCTCAGCCATCTCGGGAGCTGACACTATCTCCTGCACTGTGGGCATTACAGGCTTTGCAGCCTGGGGCGCCTGCACCGGCACCGATACGGGCTCAGCCTTTGCCGCAGGTGCTGCGGGAGCAGCCGGTACTACGGGTGCAGAAGGTGCAGCAGGAGCGGCGGCACTTTCAGCCTTTGCCTCTGCTTTTTCAGCCTGCATCCTTGCCTCGGCGGCAGCCTTTTCCTTTAAAAGCCGTTCCTCGACAGCCTTGTCAAGCAGTGCTTCCGGATCGCTGAAATCTATTGAAAGAACGGTCTTTGCGCGTTCTATATTGAAAGGTATTTCCGAAGGAAGCTGGTTTATAAGCTCGATAAGTGAGCTGCACTGCGCCGATGCCTTCTTGCGGAAATCAGATATTTCTATTTTAAGCCTGTCATACAGCTTCTGCTCAAGCTCGGTGCTCTCCTTGGCTGCGGCAAGCGTCTGTTCGGATTTTTCCACGGCGGCGGCTATTATTTTTGCCGCTTCCTTTTCGGCGGTATCGCCGAGAAGTCTCGCCTTGTTTTCGGCGTCGCCTATGATATCCTTCGCCTTTATCTCAGCCTGGGTGACCTTAAGCTCCGCCTCGGCTGCGATGCGCTCGGCATTTTCCTTTGCCTCGTCGGTTATCTGCTCAGCCACGCGCTGTGCGCTTATGAGCACATTCTGAATACCTGCGGTAGACAGCGCTCCGTCCGGAGACTTTGCGGCATATTCCTTAAGTCTGCGGTCGGCTTCCGCCTTCTGACGCATAAGTATCTCTATTTCCGACGCCATTTCCTCAAGGAAAAGCTCAACGTCGCTCTGCTTATATCCGCCCATCGGGGACTTCTGAAATTCCATATTACGGATCTGTTCAGGTGTTTTCATAATGCTTCCTCCGATTTATAAATATTTTCTGTATTTTATTACCGTTCTGCCCTTTTTAGTCTTATAAGAAAGATCATCCACGGCAAACTTTCCGTACCGTCTTACGGTCATAATATCGCCCGGCGACACCTCTTTTGTGACCTTTTCGGACAGTATTCCGCCCAATGACACAAGACCGTTTTCTATAAGCTCAGCCGCTTTTCCTCTCGACACACGGCAAACCGCCGCTACTACGCAGTCGAGCCTTGCCGATGCAACCGTGTCGGACCGCTCCTCAAAGCCGCCGCCCTCCGGCAGCTCGCCGCCGTCCGACCTTGCGACCGTGACGCCGCATGAGGCTATTTTATCGGTCTCAGCCATTATGTGTTCTGCGACCGATGCCGACACAAACAGTGCCGAATCGGGGCTTCCTATAAGTATATCGCCGACCGTGCTGCGCTCAATGCCCTCGCTCATGAGCGTGCCGAGAACGTCCCGGTGGGTAAAGCCCCTGCCGGAGCGGTCGGTCACTGTGAGCCTTACTATCGGAAAGAGCGACCCATCAGGCAAAAAGCCGTCCGGAAACACGCCGAAATATACCCTCTCGGCACCGTCGTATCCTCCGAAAAGCATATAGTTTGCCCTGTCACCTTTTGCAATGTTTTCGGCAAGCGCCGCGCCTGCCGCATCAAGAAAGCCCACAAAGCAGGGCGCGCCCCTTAAATAGCTGCGCTTTATCGCGTCATTTATCTTAGCCGGAAGCAGTTCGTGGCTGTCCTTCAATATCAGTACCTTGTACTGCCGCTGTAGCTGCCCGAGCCGTCAAGCTCATCAAGCAGCAGCTCGCCCATGACATCAACGTTGCTGGGTGTTATGATAAATGTACTGTTTGCTACCCTCTTGATCCTGCCGTCATGAGCATAAGCCGCACCGCTGAGAAAATCTATAAGGCGGCGCTGCGTCTCACGGTTTGCAGCCTCCAGATTGAGCACTACCGTGCGGTTGTCGGCAAGATGGTCGGCTATAGCGGTAGCGTCCTCAAATCTCTCCGGCTTTACAAGTGCGACCTGTATCTGTGATCCCGGCTTACCGAGACCCGAAGTAAACGAGGGCTGGCTGCCCTTGCCGCTCTTGCGTTCGCTTGGGAACTGTGTGGTCTTTTCCCTGTCGTAACGGTCGTAGCTGCTGCGTCCGTCATAGGAATAGTAATCGTCCTTTGAGTCTCTCTCTTTTCCCCTCTGCTCATTCTTCGAGGAGGTTTCAACCTCATCGAAATCGTCGTCCTCGTCGGTGGCGCTCATGATATCCTTGATTTTATCAAAAAAGCTCATCGTTCATTCTCCTTACGCTTTTATTTTACATGTAATTTCTTTTTCCGAAAAGTGCGGTACCTATCCTCACGATATTTGCGCCGCATTTTACCGCCAGCTCAAAATCATCGGACATGCCCATGGAAAGATACAATATATTTACATTATCCATGTTTTTGTCCCTAATGTCAATAAACAGTTTATGCATTTTCGTAAAATATTCAATTTGTTTTTTGGTACTTTCACATACGGGCGGTATGGTCATGAGTCCCTTGACCCTTAAATGCGGCATTTTTGAAATTTCAGCCACAGCATTTTCGGCCTCGTCCGGAGTAAAACCGGACTTGCTCTGTTCGCCGCCGATATTGACCTCAAGCAGCACATCCATCGTCTTTCCTGCCTTCGCGGCACACTTTTCTATTTCCGCGGCAAGCTTTACAGAATGGACCGACTCGATCATTTCCACTTCATTTATGATATCCTTGACCTTGTTGGTCTGCAGATGACCGATAAAGTGGCGGTGCGCCGTTGCTTTAAGGTCTTTTTTCTTTGAAAGCAGCTCCTGAACGCGGTTTTCGCCTATGTACTCAATGCCGCTGTCCATAGCGTGGTTTATGACCTCTGCCGGCACGGTCTTGGTGGCGGCAAGCAGTATCACACTGCCGGTGCTGACCCCTGCCTCCTTGCATGCGGCAGAAAGGCGCGACCTTATATCGGCATAATTTGCGTCAAAATTACGTATTTTTTCTACCAATTCATCTGATAATTTTTCCGTCATAAAGGTTCTTTCCTTTCACAACTATCTCGTCATATATCCTGAGCACCTTGGAGGTCGATGCCTGCTGCTCCACCACCGAATAATTTTCCCCGGACCACAGAACATTTACCGGCACGAATTTGACCTGCGACGCCGTCACGACGTACACACCCTTATTGCCGTCAACCACGCGTATCGCGCGGTTATCTACCTTAAGACCCTTATATTCCTTATATATGACCGTTATGTCAAAATATCTGGTCGACGCAAGCTCGGTATTCATTGTGCTGCACGAAAGGATCACCACGGCGTTTTCCTGAACCGACTGCTTGTTTATGTATTTCACGGTACACTGCAGCTCGGGCACCGAGCGCAGCGCCGTTCTTACCGTAACGGTCGAGCCCTCCTTCATGTTGAGCGACTCACTGAAAGGCACGACGGCGGCAATATACCACTCATAGTCGCCGACTATCTTGCAGACGGCACTGCCGGATGTTTCCTCCGGCTCCAGCGACTGCATTTTGTCTGCGGTAAGCTCGGTTATATTGTCGGTGCCAAGTATATTCTCATACCCGTCGACCGAATATATTACATACCCCGAGCCGGGAGAACGAAGCGTACCCGTCGGCTTTGCCGCCGAACCCAGCGCAGCCTTTTTTTCTTTCAGCGACGCTATAAGGGCGCTGAAGTCCTTGGTCTCGCCGGTTACTATCTGTCTGCGGTTTATAAGTCCCAGAAGCGTTTGTGCCTGTTCGCTGCCGCCGGTTACCGTCCCGTTTTGCGTAGCGGCGGTGACATCTGTCAGTGCCGTGCGTATTTTTGAGGACAAAGCGCCAAGGTCTGCGGCATTGAGATCGTTATAGCTTTGCAGCTGCTCCAAAGTCTCTATTTGTTTATCAAGCTGTTCACATTCGACGTTGGCTTCGGCTTCGGCATCGCTCGCGAAAATTTCCGCTATCGCGCCGTTTTTGGCGACCCTGCCGCCGTTTTCAACCTTGTAGCCCACCGCGCCGCCGTTATCGTGCTCGACCACCGTTTCGTTCCGGATTATGCACCCTTTGGCGCTGTATCCCGAAAATGAGGAATAGGTGTAGACCGTGTCGGTGGTAACGGGTTCTATCACCGCCGAATAAAGCTGCACCAATATGTAAACTCCGACGAAGCCGATAGCGACCCACTTGAGCACATCAAACACACGCTTATTCAAAGGTCTCACCTCTTAACATTTTAATATCCGTTTTCTCTTGCCAAGCTCAGTGCAGCCGACAAAACGTCGTCGGTCTCATCGGCGTATATCCAGTTTATATCGCCGTTTCTCTTAAACCACGTTATCTGGCGTTTGGCGTAGTGCCTTGTTTCGGTTTTAAGCCTTGACACCGCCTGCTCCAGAGTCTCCTTGCCTTCGAAAAATAAGAAAAATTCCTTGTGACCTATCGCCTGAACGGCGGTCTTTCCGCTGACCTCATATGCCGCCCTTGCCTCGTCGGTCAGCCCGTTTTCTATCATCAGATCAATTCGCTTTTCTATCCTTTTGTAAAGCGTTTCGCGGTCTTTATAATTTATGCCTATCCAAAGGACACGGTATGGCGAGCCGTTCATCCTCGAAAGCTCGTTTTGCTCGTCTACGGTCATGCCGTGGATCTCATATATTTCAAGCGCCCTGATTATCCTTTTGCGGTCGTTTATATGAAGCCTTGCGGCGCTTTTCGGATCGACAAGCCGCAGCCTTTCAAGCATATGTTCCATACCGTACAGATCGGCTTCCGCCTCAAGGCGCCGCCTTACCGAGGGGTCATCCTCGTCTTTAAACCTGATGCCTGAAAGCAGAGAGTCCACATAAAGCCCCGTTCCGCCGACGACTATGGGCAGATGCCCGGCGTCTGCCGTTTCGGCTATTGCCGCTGATGCCTTATTTACATATTCCGCCACCGAAAAGCGGTGGGTCGGCTCTATAAACCGCACAAGATGATGCGGCACCTCTGCCATCTCGGCATCGGTCGGGGCGGCGGAGGCTATCTCGAGACCTTTATATATCTGCATCGAATCAGCCGATATTATTTCACCCGAAAGCGCCTTTGCAAGCCCTATAGACAGCGCCGTTTTGCCCGACGCCGTCGGTCCTACGACCGCTATCACCGGTTGTTTTTCAGTCATCACTGGATCCTTCCGAACTGCTTTTCTATCTCGCGTCTTTTAAGCTCTATTGCCACCGGTCTGCCGTGCGGACAATACATTATCTCCTTGGTTGTAAGTACCGCTTTCGCCAGAGCGGTCAGCTCCTCCCTTGAGGACAGGTTGCCTGCCTTTACGGCGGCACGGCACGACATAGTTTCATAAAGACGCTCAAGGCGTTCTATTTCTATTGATCTTTTTGAGGAGATACTTGCGGCAGCCTCCATTATGAGCTGCTCAATATTGTCGTCCGCCAAAACCGACGGCACCGCGCGCACCAGCACCGAGTTTGAACCGAACGGTTCAAGGTCAAAGCCGGCTTTTTCCAAAAGCTCAATATTATCGGTCACGACCGAATAATCGTCGCGTCCCAGCGTCACGCGCTTAGGTGTCAGAAGCAGCTGCGGCGTGCTCCCGTCGTCGCGCTTCAGCTTGTTGAACAGCATCCTTTCATGCGCGGCATGCTTATCGATCAAGTACACGCTTTCGCCCTTTTGAACTATTATATAGGTGGCAAACGCTTCACCGATGTACCGGATGTCATCCGTGTCGGCGTCGTCCGTACCGGTCACAACGTCAGCCACACCGGCAGTATCCGGAAGATCCGGCAGTGCGTTATCCTTTGCCCCGGCAGTGATATTTTCCGGCAGGGCTTCCTCGTTTTCCGGCTGCTCTGCCGTGAAGCTTCCTGCATTTTCTTTGCCTGCCTGATTCATTTTATCACCGTAGTATGTAACCGTGACCTCGCCTATATCTTCGGCGGTCACAGGCTCATCCTGCGGTATCTGCGGCTTTTGCTCCTCAGGCTTTTCCGGCGCCGCCCCTAAAGCCGTGGCGTCTATCGCAAGCCCTGCCTTTATGGGAGCCGAACGGAATTCCGGCTGTGCCTTTTTCGCCGCACAGTTTATCAACTTTTCGTAGTTTGCTATTTTTACACTGTCGCTTTTAAGACCGGGCAGCTTGGTCTGAACGGCGGTCTTGTATTCATCAGCCGTCATATGTATCTGCCCGACATTCTTTTGCGGCAGCCGCATTTCGGGGCGTTCGTCGCCCGATTTCAGCGCATTTTTGACTCCGTACATCACGCAGTCGAATATCCTGCGGTCGTCCGAAAACCTTACCTCGGTTTTTGCCGGGTGCACATTTACGTCCACCGCGCCGTAAGGAACGGTAAGATGCAAAACCGCTGCCGGATACCTGCCTATCATCGCTGAATTTTTATATGCCGCCTCCAAAGCGGCGCTGACCGTGCCGGAACGCACATATCTGCCGTTTAAGAATACAAACTGCGCGTTTCTTTTGGGTCTGCACGCCATAGGTTTGCAGGTATAACCGCTGACCGATATACCGCCCATTTCTCCGCTCACGGGAATAAGCGACATTGCAAAATCGCGCCCCAAAACGGCGTATATGGCTGATATAAGTTTGCCGTCGCCGGGAGTCGAGAAAACCTGCTTCCCGTCCCTTATGAATTTGAAGGATATTTCCGGGTGGCTGAGCGCGATATGCTCAAGCAGCGCCCCCACGGCATTGCCCTCGGTTATATCCTTTTTAAGGAATTTCATTCTTGCCGGAGTGTTGAAAAACAGATCCCTTACTATAATGGTCGTGCCGTCGGGGCAGCCTGCCTCCTCGCTCGACACGTCGTTTCCGCCGCTTGAGCGGTAAGCCGTTCCGGTCGCCTCGTCGCGTGTTTTGGTCAGCATTTCGACCCTTGACACCGATGATATCGCGGCAAGCGCCTCGCCCCTGAAGCCGAGAGTGGCTATTGAGCCGAGATCGTCGCCGGTCTTTATTTTACTTGTCGCATGGCGCAGAAATGCCGTTGCAACATACTGCTTTTCTATTCCGCAGCCGTTGTCGGTCACCCTCATAAAGGTAACGCCGCCGCTTTTAATCTCGACCGTTACGGCGGTCGAGCCGGCATCTACCGAGTTTTCGACCAGTTCCTTTATAACCGAAGCAGGCCGCTCAACGACCTCACCGGCGGCTATAAGCTCCGCGACCTCGCGGGGCAGCACATTGATTTTTGCCATGGCGACCTCCCTTTTACTTAATACATTTTAATCGCTGAATGCCGACATCAGCAGCTCCTCAAATTCCTTTACCATAGGTTTTATATCCTGCTTTTTTTCCTTGTATCCGAACAGTGAAAAAAGTCCGAAAGCCGCTATGAGCAAAAGCGGAATGTACACTGCAAGATACGGCAGTGTGCGAAGCTGAAATTTGAAAAACACCAGTGCCGCCGCGGCGCAGGGCACCGCGAAGCATATTATCGACAATATTTTAGTGTACCAACTCATGAGCCTGTCATAAACGTAGGCATATTCTATCTTTGTCGTGCCGTCTGGCTGCTCGCTCACCTCTACCAGCATGCAGTAGGTCTCGTAGACTTCCTTTTTACCGAGCGCAACACGGTATTCTATCTTGAACATCCCGTCGCCGCAGACGCTGCCCACAAGGCGCGACGAGCCGTCGGCTCCGCATAGCGTGTTTTCAAATATTTTCATTACCTCGCCGTACGGCATGTCGACAACGGCATGCTTTTTCTTAGCCACCGGCTTGTATCTTCCGCCGATATTCATAAGGCTTCCTCCTTTATGCTTTTCACTTTATATCTCTTGCTTTTTTGACTATATCGTTGAGCATGGTCATGCATTCTATCGGCGTCAGGGTGTTGACATCAAGCAGCTTCAGCTCCTCAAGCAGCTTTTTGGCGCCGTGCAGTTCAAAGGTCATCTGCATTTCAGCCTCATCGCCCGTCACCGCCGGTGCGGCGCTGACTCCGTTACCCGATTCAAGGGTGTGCAGTATATCCTTCGCCCTTTCTATAACCGCATCCGGAACGCCCGACAGCTTTGCAACCTCAACACCGTAGCTGTCGTCCGCGCCGCCGCGGACTATACGCCTTAAGAATGTTATATCGTCTCCGCGCTTTTTAACGGCGACATTATAGTTCTTAACCCCGTCAAGCTGCCCCTCAAGCGCGGTAAGCTCGTGATAGTGGGTCGCAAAAAGCGTTTTTGCACCTATCTTCTTTTTGTTGCTTACATATTCAAGCACCGACCTTGCGATAGCCATTCCGTCATAGGTCGAGGTGCCCCTGCCTATTTCGTCAAGAATAAGCAGACTGCGCGACGTTGCGTTCTTTATAATATTTGCAACCTCGCTCATTTCGACCATAAAGGTTGACTGACCCGTCGCGAGGTCGTCCGACGCGCCGACACGCGTGAATATCGCGTCGCATATCGGAATGTCAGCCGACTGAGCCGGCACAAAGCAGCCGATCTGCGCCATTAAAACGATTATCGCGACCTGCCGCATGTATGTTGATTTGCCTGCCATGTTGGGTCCGGTTATTATGGCGCAGCGGTTTTTGTCGCAGTCAAGCACCGTGTCGTTCGGGACAAACGGCATGGGGCTCAGAAGCTCGACCACCGGGTGCCTGCCGCCTATTATGCTGAGCGACCCATTCATGTTGAGCGTCGGTCTGCAATAGTCGTTGTCAACCGAAACGGTGGCAAGGGAAACAAGCACATCCGCAACAGCCAGAGCGTCGGCTGTCTTTTGTATCCTGTCAAGCTCGTCTGCAATTCTTTTCCTTATATCGTCAAACAGCCTGTATTCAAGCTGTGCGCTGTGCTCCTTGGCACCGAGCACCCTGGCTTCGGTCTTTTTGAGCTCATCGGTGATATATCTTTCGCAGTTTGCAAGCGTCTGCTTTCTTATGTATTCCGGCGGCACCTGATCCTTGAAGGAATTTGTAACCTCGATATAATACCCGAACACCCTGTTATAGCGCACCTTCAGCGTCTTGATACCGGTCTTTTCCCGTTCTTCGGCTTCTATTTTCAGTATAATATCCTGGCCGTGGGTAAGGTCGGATCTCATTTCGTCAAGCTCTTTATTATAGCCCGGTCTGATAATTCCGCCCTCGCGTACCGAAAACGGCGGATCATCGACTATCGCGCTGTCTATAAGACTGCAAAGCTCGTCCAGAGTGTCAAGCTCCTCGGCGGCGTCATGCAGCATGCGGCTTTTAAATGACGACAGAATGTCCTTTATACCGGGAAGTCTTTTCATTGTAGAGCACAGCGACCGCAGCTCCCTGCCCCCGGCAGTACCGTAAACTATACGGGTCATGAGCCGCTCCATATCCTGAACCCCGGCAAGTGCTTCCCTCAGTTCGCCCCTGGCTACGGTGTTGCCGACAAGCTCGTCCACGGCATTGAGACGGGACTCTATCGATATTATCCTCATAAGCGGCTGCTCAAGCCAGTGCTTTATAAGGCGCTTGCCCATAGCCGTCCTTGTTTTATCTATAACCCATAGCAGCGAACCGCGGCGCTCCTTCGCGCGCATGGTCTCCCTCAGCTCAAGGTTTCTGACAGCCGAAACGTCGAGCCGCATATATTCGTTATCCTTATAAACGCATATATCGGTTATGCGCTCCATGCCTATCATCTGGGTCTTGAGCAGATACCCTATGGCTGCGCCGAGCGCTCTTAAGGAAACGCTGCCCTCGTTGAGTCCTTTTTTGGACACATCATCTATCTTAAACTGGCGGCAGACCGCTATAGCCGACGTGTCGGCATCAAAGCACTCGTCATCGACCACCGTAAGACAGCACTGCAGACGCTCCTTGAGGAAACGGGCAAGATCCTTTTTCTCGGACAGCTTGCCGCGCGTTATAAGCTCCTTCGGGGAAAAACGGCTGAGCTCGCCTATGACCCTCTGCTCGGCGTCACCGCCCTTTATCTCGGTCACACTGACCGAACCGGTCGATGCGTCAATAAAGCAGAGCCCGTAATCGTTCCGCTCAAAATACAGCGATGCCAGATAATTGTTGCTGCCCTCGTCAAGCATGCTGGCTTCAAGCACAGTGCCCGGAGTCACCACACGCACAACGTCACGGTTCACAATGCCCTTTGCAAGCGCCGGATCCTCGGTCTGTTCGCATATAGCCACGCGGTATCCCTTTTCTATGAGCCTCGCAATGTACCCCTCGCAGCTGTGGTACGGCACGCCGCACATGGGGGCGCGTTCCTTTTTACCGCAGTCCTTTCCGGTAAGTACAAGCTCCAGCTCACGCGACGCAGTGACGGCATCGTCGTAAAACATTTCATAAAAATCTCCCACGCGGAAGAAAAGCAGGCAGTCCTTGTTGCTTTCCTTTATCTCAAGGTACTGCTCCATCATGGTCAACGGCTTTTTACCGCCCTTTTCACCCATGTTTTATCCCTCCAGTGATAAAATACTATCAGTGGCAGCCGCCGCAGGTGGCGCATGAGCCGGTGCAGCCGGTCGCCGGCTCACAGGTGGCAGGGTCCTCACCCTCGGTGCAAAGCTCGATTATGGCATTTGCACGCTGCATAACGGCGTCAAATTCTTCCTTCGCCTTATTGTATTCTATCATGTTGTCATTGCACATTATCTTACCGTAAAGGCGGCGCAGAGTGGAGTTGAATTCCTTTATCTTCTCCTCGTCTCTGCCCTCTTCCTTGCCAAGCTCGTTGTCTACCGACATCCTCGCCATATTGAACTCGCCGATAAGCTCCTGAAGCTCCTTGTCGGCGTCGTTTATCCTTCTTTGCTCCAATACTTTTTTGTATCTCTCGTCGGCTTGGATCGCGGCTCCGAGAGCCCTTGCGGCAGCTATTATATCCATTTTTAAAAATCCTTCCTTTTGTTGTCGAAATATTTATATTTTATATTCTTTCCCCGTGCAGCACGCCGTCAAAGGCGGTTATACGGGCGTCTATAAAGGTTCCCGGTTCATCGGGTGAGCCTTTTAGCTTCACTACATAGTTTTCGGACGATCTTCCGCTTATAAAGCCGTCGCCTGCCGTGTCGTCAATAAGCAGCCGCACCTTTTTTCCTATAAGTGAACGGTTGATCCTGCCCGATATTTCTTCCTGCACCTTTAAAAGCTCGGCAAAACGTGCCGATTTCTGAGCCTTGGTCACAGGATCCGGCATTTCCGCCGCCGGAGTGCCTGGTCTTTTGGAATAAATAAAGGTGAAAAGCGAATAGTAGCCCACGCGCTTTACAAGATCGATGGTGCCGCGAAAATCCTCGTCGCGCTCGTCGGGGAAGCCCACGATTATATCGCTCGTAAAACTGATATCCGGCATGAGTGCTCTTGCCTTTTCTATAAGGCTCATGTATTTTGCAGTGTCATAATGACGGTTCATTATTTTCAGCAGCCTGTCCGAACCGCACTGAACCGGCAGATGCAGGTGCTTTTCCACCTTTTCGCACTCGCTCATGGCAAGAAGCAGTTCATCCGAGCAGTCTTTCGGATGCGATGTCATAAACCTTATTCTGAAATCCCCCGGCAGAGCGTTTACCGCGCGCAGCAGCGCCGCAAAATCGGTCTTTTCGCTGTTGCCCCTGCCGTAGGAATTGACATTCTGACCGAGCAGCATTATTTCCTTTGCGCCGGACTCAATAAGCCTTTTAGCTTCATCGATGACTGCCGACTGCTCCCTTGAATGTTCGCGTCCTCTGACATACGGCACGATGCAGTAGGTGCAGAAGTTGTTGCAGCCCTGCATTATTGGCAGCCACGCCTTGAAGGTGCCGTCCCTGTGCAGCGGCACGCCCTCGACCAGTGACTCGCCTGTGTCCGGATTTTCAAACACCATTTCACCGCCAGAGAGCCGCCTGTACAAAAACTCAGGCAGCCTGTGGCGCACATGGGTGCCGAAAAGTATATCGACATAAGGATAGCTGCGCTTTATTTTGTCGGCGACCGACGTCTGCTGCGTCATGCAGCCGCAGACAATGACCGTCATTTCAGGCTTTTTGCGCTTGCAGGCTTTCAGCAGTCCGACATTTCCGAAAACGCGGTCCTCTGCGTGCTCTCTTACGGCGCAGGTGTTGTAAAGCACAAGATCGGCTGCCTCAAGTTCATCGGTAAAGCCGTAGCCCATAAGCTCCAGAAGTCCTTTTAAGCGTTCGCTGTCACTGACATTCTGCTGGCAGCCGTAGGTGTGAACAAAGGCAAGCGGCTGTTTTTCATATCTTGAGCAAAGTATCTGTTTAACCCGTTCGGCATAGCCGAACTGCTGCTCAAGCTCGTTATCTGCGTTTTGCAGTTGTGTACTTCTTTCCAAATTTAAAAACTCCAGTACATAGTTATCCATACTGAGTTTAATTATACATTACAGGAGTATTCAAATCAAGTGCGAAATGCAAAAAGGTGTGACGGTGCCGTGAATTTTTTTGAATAAAAGTGTTGACAACACCATTTGTATGTGGTAAAATTTTAGAGCGTCGAACGGAAGATGTCTCACACGCATACGGCGTGCTGAAATTCATCGCCGCCGGCTTTTAATCGGAGAGGTATCGAAGCGGTCATAACGAGGCGGTCTTGAAAACCGTTTGGGGGCAACCCCACAAGGGTTCGAATCCCTTCCTCTCCGCCATAAACAGCAGTCACGCAGATTTCTGCATGATATATATATGTCCGCTTTTTATAAGCGGAGGTTAAGGCAGCTATGGAGTAGTACTCAAGTTGGTGAAGAGGCGCCCCTGCTAAGGGCGTAGGTCGGGTAACCGGCGCGAGAGTTCAAATCTCTCCTGCTCCGCCAGAAAAAGGACTTGCTGAAAAGCAGGTCCTTTTTCAATACAATTCAAACTAAAAACACAGGCAAATACGCACGGCGTTTTTTCGACGTATATACAACGAAACGGATGCAAAGGTTATCTTTGCATCCGTTTTTCATTATTGCTCCTGATTTTGTTCCTCAGCCGCAGGCTTATCCTCAGACTCCGTTTCCTTTTCGGTGCCGTCCGCTTTGTCGTCGGTACCGGTCTCGGATGTTTTGTCCTCTTCGGTCGGCGTTTCGGTTTTGCCGCCGGCATCAGGCTCCTCTGCAGGCTTATTCGGCTCCACAGGCTCCTCTGCAGGTGTATCCTCTGCCTTTTCGCCGTCGTCCGGTGCCGAACCGGTATCATCATGCTTTGTATCGGCAGGCGCCGCAGTCTGGCTTCCGCCCTTTGCACTGCCGGAGCCGCCGGACAATCCTATATACGGACCCGGATCGACCATCTCACCGTTTAACATGACCGAGAAATGCAGGTGATTTCCGGTTGCGTTTCCGGTCGCGCCGACCTTTGCTATCAACTCGCCGGCTGAAACGATCTCACCGACCTTGACAAGGTTGCGGCTGTTATGCGAATAAAGCGTTTCAAGCCCGTCGCTGTGTTTTATGATTATGCATCTGCCGTAGGCACCCTTAGTGCCCGAGAAGGTCACAACGCCGTCCATCGCGGCGTAAATATCACTGCCGTAGGGCGAAGCAATATCGACTCCTCTGTGTCCGCGTCCGTCGCCCCAGAATGAGCTGATATATGTGCGCGAGGTTACCGCACACGGGAACACCATTGATCCCGTCCTGCCGCCCAAAGCGGATGACGCCGGAACATATCCACCGGATGTCAGCCTTACCGACTTGGTGCTGATACCGTTTACGACCTCCTCGTTGACGGGAGCCTGCAATATCTCACTGTAGAGAACACCGGAGGTTACCCTCTTGCCGTTGCAGTATATAACGCGCTCGCTGATAAAACCGACTCCGCTCTGACCCTGGGTCTTTACCTTTGAATAGTCGGACGTGTGGCTGTCGTCATATGTCACTACCGTGTCATACGGCAGTTCAACATCATATCCGTTTTCGATCCTTGCGGTAAGTACCGATATCCCGGCCTTTCCGGAGAGGAAATCCTCCGGGCTGCTTGCGATACCCTCGATACCGTCCTCTGTAACGTAGATGTCGGTTATATGAAGATCGTTTTCATATCCTATAAACTCAAAATCATCGCCGGTATAGCTTGCGACCAGCGACGCCAGAGCCTGCTCTATGGTATCTCTGCTTTCGGCAACCCCCATAACCTCACCGTCAACGATAAGTGCCGAGCATTTCTTAACGCCGTCCATTGAGTCAAGGACTACGCTTACCAGCTCGTCATTGTCCGAAAGATCGTCGCGCTTTACAAGCGTTTCTTCATATTCCATGGATGCAATATCCATTTTATTTCCGTATATTTTAGACCGCACATCGTTTTCCACGGTCAGCGCCGCATTTGCATCGGTAACATACCCCACCGTCTCACCGTCAAACTTAACGGCAACACCGGCGGTATAATTTGCGGCATTTGCGGTGACTATAACAGCAACGGCAGCAGCCACCGTACCGGCGGCAAGTATACCCCTTGCTCTGCTCGAGCGCATTTTTTCCGCACCGGCAGAAATGAGTACTCCGGCGGTCCTATAAGCGGCACCGAAAGCGCGCACGGCATAAGGCTTTACAACCCTTGCTGCGCGGCGCAGCACACGGCAGACAAGCCCCCAGCCCTTTACGGCGCTGGCGGCAGCAAGACCTGCCAGCGTCTTTATGATCGGAAGCATTGAATATAGCATATTAACGGCAGCGTCCTTCTGCTGACCGCGTTTATTTTCGGTTTTAAATGATTTTACGAAAAACAAAAAATCACCCAACGATTACAATTTTGTAACAAGCACAAATTTAATTATACACATAGTTTACAAAATTGCAACCTTTTTGGATGATTTTATTACAATTTTTTTATTTTATTCATAAATCAAGAGATTTTTGTCTCTTAACACGTCAAAAAAAATACGTCAGCCCTTCAGTCCTCTTGATTGCCTGTCCATATCCTCGACGACAATATCGAATATCTCACCGAGCGAGGCGCAGTATTCAAGCACCTTCCACGGCTCGTTGGTATGGTAATGTATTTTTATAAGCGTCTCGTCACCCACCGCGAGCAGACAGTCTCCCTTAAAGTTTTCGCGGAAGTAATCGCCTATTACGTCCTCGTCAAGATCCGTGCCCTCAATAAGCAGCTGCGTGTCATATCTGAATTCAGTCATTTTGCCTTTTCCTTTCTATTCCTTATATTTCAGTCTGTCGACCGTATACCCGTTTAACATCTTTACATATTCGGCAGCCTCGCGCTTTGCGCCTTTTAGGTCATGCTCAAGGTAATTTCCGCACTCTATCTTTGTAGCCCCCGGTATTTTGCCCTCAAAATCCGCCAGGAACCTGAAAGCGTCGCGCACAAGGGCTATCACCTCTTCAGGCTTTATGTCACGCACGAGCAGATAATACCCCGTCCTGCAGCCCATGGGACCGAAATATATTATTCTGTCACTGTAGCAGCTGCTGCGGACATATGTGGCTATCAGATGCTCGGTCGTGTGCATCGCCGGCGTTTCCAGATAATCGCCGGCATTAGGCAGCTTGACCCTTATGTCATAGGTAGTGATATCGCCGTCTATCCGCGATATGTAAATTCCTCTTTCAAGCGTGTTGTGATTCACGCTGAAGCTGGCTATCTGCCTCAGTTCCATTTTCATCACCCTTTGCGTACTCATCGTCGGTCATTGCGTATATGTCAATGTCTGCCGATATACCGTTATAATAATATTCCTTTTTGTGCCTGCCCTCAAAGCCGAAGCCCAGCTTTTTGAGCACGGCTGCCGACGCCGTGTTTTCCGGGAGAACTCTGGCAAAGACCCTCTGTGCGCCTATCCTTTCAAACGCATATCCGGTCAGTGCTCCGGCGGCCTGGGTTGCATAGCCCCTGCCCCACAGCTCCCTTAATATGCTGTAGCCTATCTCGGCGACCTTGTATGAGTCGTCAAAGGAAACATAGCTGCATGTACCTATCACGTTTCCGGTCGACTTTTGCTCTATCACAAAAAACGTGCAGCAGTGCCGCCTTAGTGCGGTAAGCTGATATGATATGAACCTTTTGGTTACGCCGAGCGATGAATGAGGGCTCCACATCGAATATTTTGAAGTTTCGGGCCGGCTGCACAGCTCGTAGAGCTGTTTTGCGTCAGACCTTCTGACCATCCGAAGCCGCAGATCCGGCGTTTCTATTGTCGGGTAGGGTATAAAATAATCTTCATACATAAAAGCACCTTAAAAAAGCGACATCTGGTTGGTATCGGGCAGGAAGCTCAGCGCACCTGCGCTGCGGAGCGCCTCTATGACCGATTTTGATACGCCCGACTCTATCTGCAGATCGTCTACCGAAAGGAAATTGCCTGCCCTTACCGCCCTGCCTATATCGGCGGCAGCCTTTTCGCCCACACCCGGCAGAACGCCTACGGGCAGACGCATATTTCCGTCCTCGACCAGAAACTTCCTCGGATCGGATTTCAGAAGATCGATAGGCAGTACCTTTATGCCGCGGCACATCATTTCATTGAATATGTTAAGGTTGTCAAGCACGCCCTTTTCCTTGACGCCGGCGGCGTTACCCATAAGCTTTATCTCGTTTATGCGGCGCTTTACCGCGTCGTGACCCTTCATCAGCGTGTCAGCCTCGATATCATCCGAACGCACCGTAAAATATGCACAGTAAAACTCGACCGGCTTATGCACCTTGTACCATCCGAGGCGCAGCGCCGCTATCATGTAGGCTGCGGCATGTGCCTTAGGGAACATGTACTTTATTTTATAGCACGAATCTATGTACCACTCCGGGATATTGTTTTCACGCATTGCCTGCAAATGCTCCTCGGTCAGCAGCTTTTTCGCCTTGCCCTTACGGACTATCTCCATTATCTTGAACGCCATTTTTTTAGGAACGCCCTTATATATGAGGTAGGTCATTATGCTGTCACGCGTACCTATGACCTCGGATATGGTACAGGTCTTGTTGCGTATAAGCTCCTGCGCGTTGCCTATCCAGACGTCGGTACCGTGCGACAGACCCGATACCTGTAATAGGTCGGAAAAGGTCTTGGGCTTTGACTCTACAAGCATATCGCGGACAAACTTGGTGCCAAGCTCCGGCAGTGCAAAGGTGCCGGTCTTTGAGCCTATATCGTTTTCGGTCACGCCGAGCACGGCAGGCGAATCAAAAAGGCTCATAACGTCCGGATCGCTCATCGAGACCGAAAGAACCGGTATTCCGGTATACTCCTCAAGGTATTTGTAAATGGTCGGCACATCGTGTCCGAGCTCGTCAAGCTTCAGTATATTATCATGTATCTTATGGAAATCGAAGTGGGTGGTGACCATGTCGGAGTCGTCCTTGTCGGCAGGATGCTGAACGGGGCAGAAATCGTATATTTCCATATCCCTCGGCACAACGACCATGCCGCCCGGATGCTGACCGGTGGTACGCTTGACCGCCGCGTCGCTTATAGCCGACGCAAGCCGCGTTTCCTCCGCCTTGTTAAGGGTCTTGCCGTAGTCCTCGGCATAGTGCCGCACATAACCGAACGCCGTTTTTTCGGCAACGGTAGCTATAGTTCCTGCCTTGAAAACGTTTTCGGAGCCGAACAGCTCCTCAGTGTAGCGGTGGACATACGGCTGCACCTCGCCCGAAAAGTTTTGATCTATATCAGGCACCTTGTCGCCGTCGAACCCTAAGAAGGTCTCAAACGGTATATCGTGACCGTCGCGGTTATACTCTGCGCCGCATTTAGGGCACTTTTTAGGCGGAAGGTCAAAGCCCGAGCCTACGCTGCCGTCGGTTATGAATTCGGCATTTTTGCACGACGGGCAGACATAGTGTGCACAAAGCGGATTGACCTCCGAAATTCCCGCCATAGTGGCGACGAAGGACGAGCCGACCGATCCACGGGAGCCGACAAGGTATCCCTTGCTTTCGGAAAACGCCACCAGCTTCTGCGCCGTAACGTACATGACCGAAAATCCGTGCTTGATTATGGAATTCAGTTCCCTTTCAAGCCGGTCGGCAACGATGTCCGGCAGCGGATCGCCGTATATCTCATGTGCCCTTTTGTGTGTTATTTCGGTCAGTATATCGTCCGAGCCTTCTATTTTAGGCGGATAGTTGCCCGACGGCACGGCACGGACATTGCCGTCGACCATGGCGGCTATTTTTGCCGGATTGTCGATGACGACCTCCCTTGCGCGGTCGCCGAGATAGCTGAAATCGGACAGCATCTCATCGGTGGTCTTAAAATAGAGCGGCGGCTGATGCTCAGCGTCTTTAAAGCCCTGTCCTGCCATTAAAATGGTGCGGAGCGCAGCGTCACGCTTGCGTAAAAAGTGCACGTCGCCGGTAGCCACGACCGGCTTTTTCAGCCTGTCGGCTATTTCAACTATTTTAAGATTGAAGTTTATAAGCTCCTGCTCGCTGCTCACCGTTCCGTTGCGCAGCATGAACATGTTGTTGCCTATGGGCTGTATCTCAAGGTAATCGTAAAACTCGGCAAGGCGCATTATCTCCTCGTCGGGGCGCTTTTCGACCACCGCGCGGAATATCTCGCCCTGCTCGCAGGCGCTGCCTATTATAAGCCCCTCTCTGTACTGTTTCAAAACACTTTTGGGGACAAGCGGCTTTGCCGGTCTCGGCTTGCCGGGATTTTCCTTGTTGAAGGTCTTTTTATAGTATTTGAGATGCGCGAATGACACCAGCTTGTACAGGTTTTTAAGACCTGCCTGATTTTTGACAAGTATTATCTGGTGGAACCGCGGCAGCAGCGTCGGATCGGCGCCGTGGTCGATATCGTTGCCGTCGGGCGAGCCTTCGATATCGTTTATAAAATAATCCTCAACTCCGTATATCAGCTTGAAGTCCTCTGCTTCGCCGCTCTTTTTGAGGTCGTCAAGGGTGCTCATGGCGTCGGGGAAGGACTGTACTACGCCGTGGTCGGTTATGGCGACAGCCTTGTGTCCCCATTTTACCGCCTGCTTTACAACGTCGGCGACCGGCGAAACGGCGTCCATCTGCGACATGCTGGTATGCAGGTGCAGCTCGATACGCTTTTCTTCTGCCGTATCGGTCTTTTCCGGGCATTTTTTGACCGTCGCGATGCCGTCCGGCTCAAGGCAGTAATCCTTTTCCCAGTCGTCCATTTTATAGACGCCGTGCACTATAACGCAGTTACCCTTTTTAAGTGCTCCGGACAGTATATCGAACTGGTTGTTTCCCGTGACCATTTTGACGGTGACCGAATTTGTCCCGTCGTACATCTGGAACTTTACCCTGTAGCCTTTGCCGCTTTTGGTGGCGACTATCTCCGAGAAAAATATCTCTCCCCAGACAAGGCTTTCACCCTCGTCTGGCGTAAGGTTTGACAGTTCTATCAAATTGCCGGTCAGCTTTTTGCCGTAGACCTGCTCGGCAGTGTCGGCAATTATTCCGGCGGTGGGCGGTATATTAAGCCCTGTCACCTTTTTGGGTGCCTGTACCCTTGCCGGTGCTGCCGCTGCCGCCGGCTTTTGTACCGGCTGCGGCACTGCGGCTTTATTTACTATCGGTTCCTGCTTTATCTCAGGTCTTTCCATAGTGACGTCGTCGAGCTGACCGTCAAACGCAAGCTCTCCGTCTATCGAAAAACGGTCATGCACGCGCTGCAAAAATTCCCGTTCGAAATTGCAGGCTTTGAGCGTTTCCATTCCGCCGAATTTCAGCGTGACATTAGTCACCGACAGCGGTTCCTTGCCGTCGGTTACCTCGAAAACAGCCTTGTTGAAATAGCCGTTGAGCATCGCGTTTTCGGCGCGCAGCTCGGCGGCGATATCCTCAGCCGCCGCCGGGCAGTAGGCGGTTTTCGGAAATACATATGAAAACTTCACACTGTCCAGTGACAGCCGCGATCTCACCGCTTCGGAAAACATCAGAAGGTCGTTTCTTCTTATGTATGTATCAAACGAGCAGCAGCCGGTAAGCCGCCTTTCGTCCGGATTGACCGAGCAGCTGAGCAGCACACCGTTCATTATTTCCTTTTTAAACTCTCCGACCGGGGAGAACACCTCGCCAATAGCCGCAGCCAATCAAACGTCACACCTTTTCAGAGCTTTTCTATTTCTTCCATAAGTGCGTCAAGCAGTTCGCTTTCCGGCACCTTTCTTACTATCTCGCCTTTTTTGAAGATAAGACCGCAGCCGTCGCCGCCGGCGATGCCTATGTCAGCCTCTCTCGCTTCGCCGGGGCCGTTTACAACGCAGCCCATAACGGCGATCGTTATGTTTTTGTCGCAGTCGCAGAGCAGTTCCTCAGTGCGCTTCGCGATCGATATAAGGTCTATCCTCGTTCTTCCGCAGGTAGGGCAGGAAACTATTTTCACCCCGTCCTTTTTCAGTCCCACGGCTTTTAAAATATCCTTTGCCGCTCTTACCTCTTTTACCGGGTCGTCGGTCAGCGACACCCTTATAGTATCGCCGATACCTCTCAGCAGCAGTCCGCCTATTCCGGCGCTTGACGCGATGACGCCGCCCCTTTCGGTCCCAGCCTCAGTCACTCCGAGGTGCAGCGGATAACGGCAGCGCTCGGCTGCCTTTACATACGCTGCGTACATGGTCGGCACATCGGATGATTTTATTGATATAACTATGTCAGAAAAATCGAATTTTTCGAGCAGCGACGCATGGTACATGGCGCTTTCGACCAGCGCGTCGGCAGAAGGGCCGCCGTGTTTTTCAAGTATATGCCGCTCGACCGAACCGGAATTGACACCTATCCTTATCGGTATATTTTTAAGTCTGCATGCGTCGGCGACAGCCTTCACATGTTCGTCGTCGCCGATATTGCCGGGGTTTATCCTTATTTTATCAACTCCTGCGGCGACAGCCTCAAGCGCCAGCCTGTAATCAAAATGAATGTCGGCTACTATAGGTGCTTTCACTGCCGTTTTAAGTGCAGGTATCAGCCGCACGGCGTCCATATCGGGTATCGCGGCACGGATGATGTCGCACCCCGCCTTTTCGAGCGACACCGCCTGTTTTATGCTGCCGTCTATATCGTACGACGGCACATTGAGCATCGACTGCACCGTAACCTGACTGCCGCCGCCCACGGTGATATTTCCTACTTTAACCTTTTTGGTATCACTGCGAGTATACATTACTGTAGGACCCGTCCTTTCAGAAAAATCCGACTATATCCTTTACCGTTATGACCGCTATGAATCCAAGCAGTATCACCAGCCCCACCGCGTGGACCACAGCCTCGAATTTCTTCGGTATGGGACGGCGGAATATCATTTCCACCAATATAAAGAACGCCCTGCCGCCGTCGAGCGCCGGTACCGGCAGCAGATTGAATACTCCGAGATTTATAGTTATAAGTGCGATTATAGCGAGCAGATCGCCAAGTCCCGTTTTTGCGGCGCTGCCTATTGCAGCGGTAACGCCGACCGGTCCCGACATCTGACTTATGCCGTACTTGCCGGTCAGAAGATCGATAAGCGAAAACCACACGACCTTTACATAAGAAACGGTACGGGTAAACGACTGAGAAATAAATGTGCCGAACGTTTTTGCCTCGGTCTCAAGGTAAAAATCGATCTTCACATAGTTTATCCCGTCTACCTCCTCGGCGTCGAACGGGACCGTAAGTTCGGTCTTTTTGCCGTCTCGCATGACCTGCATATCGAGCGTATCACCCTCAACATTGCTGAGGCAGTAGCTGAGGTCATATATTGACAGCACCCTTCTGCCGCCGACGCGCATTATCCGGTCTCCCTCCTGCAGTACCTCGGATGAGCGCGACTGCTCATGAAATCCGTCAACGGTGGTGGTTATAAAGCGCTTAGCAGGGCTTAGCATACACATTACGAGTACAAAACCGAAAATAATGTTGAAGGCAGCACCTGCGATTATTATAATAAACCGCCTCCACGCCGCCTTGTTGCAGAAGGCTCTCGGGTCCTCGCTGCCGTTATCCTCGCCCTCCATGGCGCAGTATCCGCCGAACGGTACGGCGCGCAGGGCATAAAGGGTCTCCTTGCCCTGCTTTTTGAAAAGCGCGGGACCGAAGCCGACCGAAAATTCATTTACCCTGACACCCATGAGCTTTGCGGCTAAAAAATGCCCGAACTCATGAATGACTATCATAACAAGAAAAAGCAGGATCGCGACAAGATAAGGCCATATCGTACCAAAAAAATGAGCCATGGTATCTCCTTTGGAAGCTAAAAATTTCAGTATACTGCAATACCGCGCCGCAATAAAATGCAGAGCATTTTGCTGCGGCGAAAAAGGCGGAAGAAAGACTGCAAAGAAACACTGCCTGCTTTACCGCCTTTTTCGCCGCAAAGGGGCTTTGCCCCTTTGCGGCGCGGCATCATCCTAAATTTAGTTTGGACAAAACAATCATGGTCTAACGGTTCCTAAAACGGATTATTTTCCCGTTTTGTTTGTCTCATCACTTGAAATACGTTAGTATATCGGCGTTCTTCGACTTCCAAAGCAGAAAAATCTTCTCGTTTTAGGTCGAAAATTTCGGCAAGCGGATGGCAACAAAGCCGATAAAGTATACCGCTTAGCCGAAAAACCATTATACCCTGATTGCTTTGTCTACTGCAATTAACAGAAGTTTAATACTTCATGTGTATGAACAAATTATTTTACGAACATTTTGCGTACAAGCTCTCTTGCCGCTTTGTCAGCCGAAAAAACATCATCGACGGTGTAGCTTTCCACCTGCGGCTGGGCATGGAGCGCCTCAGTCACGGCAGCGCCTATATCAAGAAAACCTATGCTGCCGTTAAGAAAAAGCTTTACAGCCTCCTCGTTTGCGCCGTTTACGGCGGCAGGCTTCAGTCCACCCTGCTTTATTGCCTCTATACAGACAGGCAGGCAGACAAAGGTATCGGTATCCGGTCTTTCGAATGTCATTGTCCCAACCTTGAAAAGATCGAGTCTTTCCTCCGGACAGTCCATCCGCTCGGGATAGGTCAGCGCATACTGTATCGGCAGACGCATGTCGGGCGTTCCAAGCTGGGCAATGACCGCGCCGTCCGCAAGCTCGACCGCAGAATGGACGATGCTCTGCCTGTGTACGACCACCGTGATGTCGTCGGGCGAAACATCAAAAAGATGCACCGCCTCTATTACCTCAAGACCTTTGTTCATAAGGGTCGCGGAGTCTATCGTTATCTTGGCTCCCATGCTCCAGTTCGGGTGGCGCAGAGCCTCCTTCGGTGTCATTTTACTAAGCTCCCCGGTGCTTTTCCCGAAAAACGGACCGCCGGACGCGGTAAGAAGTATTCTTTTCAAAGCGCCTTTCGGCACGCCCTGCAGACACTGAAAAATCGCCGAATGTTCGCTGTCTACCGGCAGAAGGCGCACATTTTTCAGAGCCACCGCCCTTTTGACAAGCGCACCGGCAGTTACAAGGGTCTCCTTGTTTGCAAGGGCTATGTCCTTGCCGGACTCAATAGCGGCAATTGTGGGCTTAAGGCCTGCGATGCCTACTATTGCATTGACCACGGTGCCTGCTCCCGGCTCTGCCGCGGCAAACACTGCGGCGTCGGCGCCGTAGATCA
Source organism: uncultured Oscillospiraceae bacterium (assembly GCA_900539855.1). Taxonomy (GTDB): domain Bacteria; phylum Bacillota; class Clostridia; order Oscillospirales; family Acutalibacteraceae; genus UMGS172. The sequence continues at coordinate 21,775 of UQDO01000012.1, read as the reverse complement.
CATGTGTACCGGTGTCACCCACCGCTGTTTTGAGCTGCTTTCCTGCCGCTTCATCAGAAACGGCGGCTATATGTGGGTGAAATTTGCGTATCTGCTGCTCCAAAAGCGTTATATTTTTATTTGCGGACAGCGCGGATATTTTATAACCGTTACGTTCCGCTATGTCAAGCGTCTGCGTCCCTATCGATCCGGTCGAGCCGAGCACAGATATCGTTCTTTCCATAAAGACACAGCCTTTCTATAATATCAGATCAAAAGCAAGGGAGCCTGTCAAAGCAGCACCGGGCAGTGCGTTACAACGATATACATGAGCGGTATCACGGTCACAACGCTGTCAAAGCGGTCGAGTATTCCGCCGTGACCCGGCATGATTTTTCCGTAGTCCTTTATGCCGCATGCGCGCTTTATATAGGACGCTATAAGGTCGCCCATCATACCGGCAAAGGCAAGTACCGGAGTGATCGCTACGAGCAGCATGGTGTTGGCGGTGTCGTCCTTTATGCGGTTGAAAATAAGACAGGCTATGAGCATGCCGAACATGGCGGCGACAATACCGCCGACCGCACCCTCGACCGTCTTTTTAGGGCTTATTTCCGGCGCCATTTTATGCTTTCCAAAGAAGTATCCGGTGAAATACGCGCCGGTATCGCAGCCCCACGAGGCTACGAACACAAGTATGAGATAGAACAGTCCATGACCGTCCGCGCTTTCAAAGACCGCCGCCATCGCCCAGAAGCAGAAGGTTATTATGACGGTCATGGAGAAAGCATATGTGACGTCGTGCGGAGTTATTTTTTTGTGGTTGAACATAGCGTATGAGAACATGACCGAGCCCAGCATCACTATAAATCCGGCGTGGTTCACCGGAATATATCCGCTGTAGGCAAACGGTGCAACTGCGGAATAGATTATGCAGCAAAAAAGCAGAAATCTGGATTTAACATACCCTGTGTTGTGCAGCGCCTCGTAAACACCGACAACGCCTACCGCAGTCAGCAGCACAAAAAGTATCATGCTGCTCCATTTTATTGATGCCGCAACCGCAGCCACAAAAAGTCCTATTCCGACTATCGCGGTTATGATCCGGGTTTTCATTAATTGCTCCGCCTTTCATTTTTACCGTTGAGTTTTGAGGACACTGCCTCGTCCACGCCGCCGAAGCGGCGGTCGCGCTTTGCAAAATCGCGAAGCGCCTTGTCAAGATCGTGCGGCTTGAAATCCGGCCACAAAACATCCGAATACCAGAACTCGGCGTATGCCGACTGCCAGACAAGAAAATTGGAGAGCCTCAGCTCGCCGCTCGGTCTTATAATAAGCTCCGGCTCAGGCTCGTCGCTTAAATACAGCCGCTTTGAGACCGCGCTTTCGTTTATCTCATCGATACTTAGCGTTCCGTTCTGAACATCGCGGCAAATGGCTTTCACGGCATGGACTATCTCATCCCTGCCGCCGTAGTTTACCGCCATGTTGACCACAAGGCCGGTGGCGTCCTTGGAGTCATACTCCGCCTGCCGCATCAGCTCCCTTATATCCTCGGGCAGCGCCGACAGCTCGCCTATAAAGCGCAGTCTTATGTTTTCAGCCTTGAAATTTGTAGAGTCCTTAAGATATTTGCGGAGCAGATCCATAAGACCGTCAACCTCCGCCTTCGGGCGCTTCCAGTTTTCGGTCGAAAAGGCATACACCGTGAGGTATTCAATGCCTATTTTGTTGCAGTATCTCGCAATGGTCTTGAAATTTTCCGATCCTGCGGCATGACCGGCAGAGCGCGGCAGCATGCGCTTTTTCGCCCACCTGCCGTTGCCGTCCATGATTATTCCGATGTGCCGGGGAAGCTTATCTGCATCCGGCAGCAATACACTGTGTTTTTTCCTGCCGAACATGCGGCACACCCCGTTTCATCACTGAAATATTACGGTCAGATCTCCATGATCTCCTTTTCCTTGGCGGAGGTTATGTCGTCGATCTCCTTGCAGTATTTGTCGGTATAATTCTGTATCTTCTTCTCGCCGTCAGCCTGCTCATCCTCGGTTATCTCGCTGTTTTTCTTGAGAGCCTTCAGCTTTTCAATGGCGTCACGTCTTATGGAACGTATAGCAACCTTGCCGTCCTCAGCCAGCTTTTTGACCTCTTTGACAAGCTCTTTACGTCTTTCCTCGGTCAGCGGAGGGAACACAAGGCGGATAACACGTCCGTCGTTCTGCGGATTTATGCCTATATCAGAAACCTGAATGGCTTTCTCTATCGCCTTTAACGACGATGCGTCATAGGGCTGTATCTGAAGCACCCTTGCCTCCGATACCGATACCGACGCCATCTGGTTCACAGGCGTCGGGCAGCCGTAGTAATCGACCGAGACACGGTCAAGCACCGACGGGTTTGCTCTGCCTGCTCTGACGCTTGCAAAGTCTCTCGCTACCGCGTCAAGGCTCTTTTCCATTTTTTCTTCCGCTGTTTTAAGAACTGTTTTCATAGGTATGACCTCCGTATACTGTATTATTCTACTATAGTGCCTATTTTTTCGCCGCTTAATGCCCTAACGATGTTGTCGGGGTCGTTGAGATTAAAGACAAGAATATCTATTTTGTTGTCGCGGCAAAGGGACGCCGCCGATGCGTCCATGACATGCAGGTCACGCGCCAGAACCTCAGAATGTGTAAGCCTGTCATATTTTTTGGCATTTGGATTGGTCTTGGGATCGCTGTCGTAAACGCCGTCAACATTTGTGGCTTTGAAGATGACATCGGCGTTTATCTCAGCCGCACGCAGCGCGGCTCCGGTATCGGTCGAGAAGAACGGACTGCCTGTTCCGGCTCCGAAAATGACCACCTTTCCGCTTTCAAGGTGCGCTCTGGCGCCCCTTGCGGTAAACGGCTCGGCTATTTTGACCATATCGACCGCCGTCATGACCACCGAAGGTACACCCATCTGCTCCAGAGTATCGTTCAGCGCAAGGCAGTTTATTACCGTCGCAAGCATACCCATGCTGTCGGCTCTTGTTCTGTCCATCTTGCCGCTCGAGCGTCCGCGCCAGAAGTTTCCTCCTCCGATAACTATGCCGATCTCGGCCCCCATATCACGGCAGGTCTTGATTCTTTTGCACACCGTTTCGACCATTTGGAAGTCAATTCCGGTTCCTTTATCTCCGGCAAGCACCTCGCCCGAGAGTTTGAGCAGTATTCTTTTAAAAGCAGGTTCCATATATAAAAGCACTCCTTCGGTTTCATTCCATATTATTTTACAATAAATGCTTTCCAAAGTCAATTACAAAACCTAAATTAAAGACCGCCTTTGTACCCCTGCCGTCAAAACACCGAAAACGGTCAGATGAATTTTAGTTTATCTGCGCCGTTACAAGAGCCGAAGCGGAGAAGGAATGTATTCCTTCTCCGCTTCATAAACAATACAATCAGCTTTAAAACAAATCATATGTCCTTTGCTGTCCGCCGCATTGCCGGTCATTCTTCATCAAATGACGCATCGGCGGTACTTTGCGCCGGAATCGTATCTATTACCTCTATAACTCCGCTTTTGGCGTAAAGCGACGGCGTTATCCTGACCGTAAAACCGGTGCCCGGATCGCACGTCCATTCGACCGGGCGCCTTCTCGGCAGCGCAGCCGCGGCAAACAGCGACATTATGACTCCCCCGTGCATGACTGCCGCCGCCTCGAACACTTGCTTTTCCATCATGGTCTTTACAACCCTGTTAAGTCCTAAGCAGAGGCGCTTTGTAAATTCCGTCGGGTCCTCACCGCCGGGCGGCGACGGTATTTTGCCCGATATCCAGTCCATATAGTTGTCTGTGCCATCAAGCTCATCCGCAGTTTTGTTCTCAAATTCGCCGAAATCATACTCCCTTAGCTCATCGATCAGGTAGGGTTCCTTGTCAGGGTAGATTATCCCCACCGTCTCGGTACATCTTGCAAGCGGACTTGAAAAAACTATATCGGCGGCAGGATAAAAGCCCTCTTTGCGCTGCGACTGGAGCCAATCAATGCCTACAGCCGACAACGGCACATCGGTTACTCCTATGTATCTTCCGTCGGTATTAGCCTCGGTCAGTCCGTGTCTTATCATATGCAGTTTATATGTTCTCATCTGAAGCTTCCCTTCTTAAAACCTTTATTTTGCACTAAAGCGGCGTATACTATTTGTATAGTTTAACGATATACAAAACCTCTTGATTATAATATAATAGTCTTATCGCACGATTTCAAGAGAGGTTTTAAAAAATGCTGTGTAAATTTCCGCAGACTCTGTCAAAATTACGCCGTCAAAGGGGCATTTCCCAAAAAAAAGCGGCAGAGGAGCTCGGCATATCGCCGGCGCTTTTGTCGCACTATGAAAACGGCATCAGAGAGTGCGGGCTTGATTTTCTTCTTAGAATTTCGGAATACTATTCGGTGAGCTGTGATTATCTGCTAGGCAAAAGTGAGATAAAAAAGCCCGACCTTTATGAGGCTGAGCCCGAGGCACTGGCTATAGACAGGCTGCTCAAGGCGTCGCGTGAACATTCTGCGCCGGCGCATGAGCTGCTCAGCGACATAGCGGAGATTAACGCCTACCGCATGGCGCGCGCGCTTTGCGACAACGCGATGCGAAGCGATACGTTTACGTTTGAATATGAGTCAAAGGACTATAAAAATCTTTGCAACGCGGCTGAAGGCTCGCTTTACAGCCGTATGAGCGACCTGCCAAAGGAAAAGAAAAGACTTCCGTCCTCACTAAGGGAGTCTACCGAAAAGGTTGTAAAGAGCGCCGAGAAAACGCTGAAAAAATACATTTGATTTGTTTATTAACAGTATGTTAAAATATACTGCTTTACTTTTAAGCCGCTATACTGTACACTAAATATGATCTGATAGCAGAAGGTGTTTTGTTTGAAATTTAATTGTATAAAGCTGACAGCCCTTATATTGGCTGCCGCCGTTTGCCTTGGCCTTGCAGGCTGCGGCACCCAAAGTGCCGGTGCCGGAAACACGGTCAGCATAGGCTACAGCTCCGGCAGGCATGATATGATAATCGATTCGTCCGACAAGATAAAATGCGATTATCTGCTGGTGTACCATTCGACCGCGGGCTATGCCGAGATAGACGCATGTATCGACCTGCTTGAAAAAATGAGCGGCATGTCGAAGCTGACCTTCCAGATATGCCCGGACACACTGACCGTCACCAAGCCCGATCAGAAAATAATCCTGCTCGGATCCACCTCATACGGGGAATCGGACAAATCGTCGTCAATAATAAACACGATCCGCCGCAACAATTACTATGACTATATGCTTCGCGCATACGGTAAGGTGCTGACGGTGAACTGGGTCTCCAAATTCGGCAGAGAGGCTGCCTTCAGTTACCTGACCGACACACTGCTGAGCAACGATCTTTCGGCTGCTTTTGTCGACGGGTACAGCCACCTTTACCTCAGCCAGCGGTCGGATTCTCCGGTCGTTACCGTGGACGATGTAAACATCGTGCAGTATTCGGTGGTACTTCCCGGCTCGCCTTCCTACATAGAGCGCAGCACGGCGGAGCTGCTTGTAAAGGCTATAAAGGACGCTACCGGCACCGAGCTGCCGCTTGTGACCGACGCGGTCGAGGAATCAACCTATGAAATACTTGTAGGCGACACAAACCGCGGAGCCACCTATGTCACATCGTTCTTTGCGGAGCGCCGCTTTGCGGTTGCGGAATATGGTTCGAAGCTGATACTCAGAGGCGGTAACGTCGAATCGACCGTCGCCGCCGTGTCGGTGCTGACCGATATGATAACCAATGCGGTCATAACCGCCGAACCGGTGCATCTGCGCGCAGGCTATTGCAAAACCGGAAGCTCGCTCGGATATACAAAAAATAATTTCGGCGGCTACACGCTCAGATATTCGGATGAATTCAACTCGACGACTATAGACAGCAATATATGGAACACGCCGGAGAACGCCATCCCGACCTACGGCTCAGCGCCCTCTATCATGTACTATGACCCGAAAAACGTCAGACTTGACGGCAACAATCTCATTATAAGAACCTATCTCGGAAACGACGGGTATGTCACCGGAGCCGTTGACTCGTACAACAAAATGCGCTTCAAATACGGCTATTTTGAGGTGAGGGCAAAATTCCGCACCGCACCGGGGTATTGGGTCAAGCTGATGCTCACCGATCAGATGGACAGAAAAGATACCGTCACGCAGATCGATGTTTTCAACTCCATAGCGACAAACGAGTCCGTTTTCGGCAGTCTCGGCATCCTGTCGCAGGAAAAGTATTATCAGGAATTTTTAAAGCTCAACGAGCCGGGATATGAGTCATACCGCGAGGGTACGCTCGAATACGGTCAGGTGCTTAACGACGGTGAATTCCACACCTACGGAATGGAATGGACGCCGGAGTATATAAAGTTTTACATTGACGGCAGGTCGTACGGCACCGTGGAAACGACCGACTCAAAGTATAAGGATCTCAACAAAGAGCTTTATCCGGAATTCTTCATAGGTGTTGAAATGACCAATCAGGCAGCGGACGACGAAGCAGCGCAATGGCCGGCGGATGTCACGGTTGACTGGGTAAGGCTTTATCAGAAGGAAGGTCAGACCTTTACCCTCGGCAGCACGGAAAAATCGGAATAACATATTAAAAAACAAATCCGACCGGAAACACATTGATATGCACCCCATTTGTTAGACAGTATGATATAATGTCTAACAGATGGGGTGATTTTAATGCCAAAAGGAGTACCAAACAAACGATATACGCCTGAATTCAAAAAACTGGTGATTGAAACCATGCAGGAAGAGAAATTGAGTTACAGCGAAACCTGCCGCAGATTTGAGGTAAACAGCAGAGATCAGATCAAATCATGGGAACGAATCTATCTGGAGGAAGGGCCGGAAGGCTTTGCCGTCGAACGGCGCGGCCGCGGCAGCACTGGTCGGCCAAAGAAGCTGCCAAAGGATGTAGAAGAAGATCTGCTGGCCGAAGTGCAGCGACTGCGTGCGGAGAACGATTACCTAAAAAACTTGCAAGCCTTGATTTTGGAAGACGAGCGACGCCAGCACAAAAAGCGCTGGTAGTTCAAAAGCTAAGGCAAAGACACGCACTCAGTATACTGCTCTCAATCGCTCAACTGTCCCGTGCCACCTTCTACTATCATCTGAAACGAATGCGGAAAGCAGACAAATACGCATCTGTTAAGGAAGAAATCGCAGCAATTTACCACGAAAACAAGGGAAGATACGGCTATCGCCGAATCACGGCAGAGCTTCGCAAGCGTAAATTTTCTCTGAACCACAAGACCGTCCAACGGCTGATGAAGGAGTTGGGATTGGTTTGCCGTGTCAGGATGAAGAAGTATCGTTCCTACAAGGGAGAAGTGGGCAAAGTCGCGCCAAATCTGTTAAACCGGGACTTCCATGCAGACAAGCCGAATCAGAAATGGGTCACGGATGTGACGGAGTTCAGCCTGTTCGGAGAAAAGCTCTACTTGTCTCCGATCCTCGATCTGCACAGCAGCGATCTGGTCGGCTATACCATATCGGATCGTCCTGTGCTCAGCACGGTGACAACCATGCTGAACGAGGCATTTGCAAAAATTCCGGACGGAACAAACCTCATTCTCCATTCTGATCAAGGCTGGCAGTATCAGCACAAGCAGTACCAGCGCATGCTCCGGGAGAAAGGCATCCGGCAAAGCATGAGCCGCAAAGGAAACTGTCTGGACAATGCTGTGATTGAAAACTTCTTTGGATTACTTAAAAGCGAGCTGTTGTATCTACAGGAATTTCATTCCATGGAACACTTCAAGCAAGAGCTCATTGAGTATCTGGACTACTACAACAATCGCAGGATCAAGGCAAAACTGAAGGGCTTGCCGCCTGCAATTCACAGACAACAAGCCCTTTCGGTTGCTTGAACAATTTTTACTTCAAAATATTGTCTAACTTTTCGGGGTCACTTCACGTGTTTCGCTCCTGCCGCACATCTTTTATTGCGTGATCGGATTTTACTGCCGCTTATATTTCGAAAATATTGACCTCGGTTCCATGGTCTTTTATGATTTTTACAAGATCATCCGCCTTCAGCCACACCGTCGCCGTGTTGTCATTCGGGTGTATGCCGATGATACCTGAACCGCCAAGAAATTCGCCGTCCATGTAAAACACAACCCTGTTTTCCTTATCATTCAGTGTGCCGAGCGGCGTCACCGCGCCGGGTATCAGACCCAGTATTTCCTGCAGCTCCTCCGGTGATGCAAAGGTCGGCGGTCTTGTTCCGTGGTCCCTTCTGAACTGCTTCAGATCGACGCGTTTATCACCCTTTACGGTTATGAGATAGTATTCACGGCGCTTGTCGTCGCGCACAAAAAGGTTTTTTGCGTCACGGTCGGGATACGGCAGCTCCACGTTTTCCAACTCTGCCATGTTATAAACGGCGCCATGCTCTGTTATCTCGTGCCAGACCTTGTTGTTATCCAAAAATGCGTAAACTTCGCTTTTATTCATTTTCGCTCTCTCCCCTCAATTCTCCGATGCAGTAATCTTCATTGGCTGTGGTTAAAACGACCGGCAGTATTTTCCCCTCAAGGTCACCGGCTGACTTTACCTTGACCCTTGTGTAATTGCCCGTGTAGCCTTCCCAGTATCCGTCACTTTCGGTCTCAAACAATACTTTTTTGGTCTTTCCGCACTGAGCCTTTAAAAAATCCCTTTCGCACTGTCTGCAAATATCGCCCATTATGTGTGCGCGCTCAGCACGCACCGATTTATCCACAGCATCATACCGCCTTGCAGCAGGCGTGCCCTCACGTTCGGAATAAATAAACACATGCGATCTTGCAAAGCCTGTCTCACGCACAAAATCACAGGACTCTTTAAAGTCCTCATCGCTTTCGCCCGGGAAACCAACCATTATGTCGGTTGTGATCGAAGCGTCGGGAAAGATCCGTCTTATACGCTCAACAAGGTCACGGTAAAATGCCGTATCATACTTGCGGTTCATTTCACGGAGAGTCCTGTCGCAGCCCGACTGCAGCGACAAATGAAACTGAGGACAAAATTCCTTACATTCCGACAATTTCAGCAAAGCATCGTCGCTTATCTGATCACATTCAAGCGAGCCTAAACGGACGCGCTCTATACCTTCGGGCGCCGCGGCTGCCAAAACCGCGTCGCAAAGTCCCGCACCGGTATCCTGACCGTAAGCCGAAAGATTGATTCCAACCAAAACTATCTCTTTATATCCGCTTCTGCTAAGTCCCTCGGCTTCGGCAGCTATTGCCCCGACCGACTTTGAACGGACCCGTCCCCTGGCATACGGAATTATGCAGTAGGAGCAGAATCGGTTGCAGCCGTCCTCAATTTTTATATAGCTTCGTGTATGCTCTGAAAAGCCTGTAACAGTGAAATCGGTTATTTTTTCGCCTGTTTCATGCTCCTCGAATATATGCATTGCCTTTCTTTCGGCAATAAACCTTTCGCAAAGATCGGGTATTTTATCCTCGTTTTTATTGCCGACGACGATATCAGCCTCGACTATTTTTGCCGCTTCATCAGGGAAAGCCTGAGCCATGCATCCGGTAAGTACTATCACGGCTTGACTGTTTTTGCGCCTTGCCTTACGCACTGTCTGGCGCGTTTTGCGGTTGCTTTCGGCTGTGACGGTGCAGGAATTAATTATAACAATATCGGCAGGCTCATCCTCGCTGACAACAGTGTAGCCGCGTTTTTCGAAAAGCTCACCCATTGCCTCCGACTCATACTGATTGACCTTGCAGCCAAGTGTATAAAACTGAACCTTCATAATGCACCGCCTTTACTATCAGATGTTTTTGATTTTATCATCTGACAAAGCTTTTGTCAAGCGGCAGAACGGTGTGAGCCGGTCAGAAAAAATGCTGCGTGAACGCCGCAGCTAATTCTGGCTTCAGACTTTTAGAAAACAAAAAATACCGCTCTCAGATGAGAGCGGTATTTTAATTACTTAAAGATCAATCAAAGATCTTCTTTCCGGTAACTGTGAGAGCACCGGCTGCAAGAACGACCATCATGAGAATGACGAGCGGGCTTACAGAAGAATCTCCGGTTGAAGAGCCGGTGTAGCCGTGCAGTGTCACGGTGAAATCATCAAAATAGATGTCATTGCCGGCTGTGGTCTGAATACCGATGTACCTCTTATCGGCGGTGAATGTGTAGGTTACCTGCTGCCATTCGCCTTCCTTAAGCTCGCCGACGGTTGTTATCGTCTTGGTGCTGTCAGGTGCCGAAACCGAAGTGTTGGAGGTCATACCGATAAGGTTAATAGTGCCGCTGGGATCGCCGGTCTTTGCAGGCTTTACCCAGAAGGTCATGGTGTACTGGCTGCCGACACCAAGTGCAAGATCACCGTTGCGGCAAATGGTAAAGCTCTTGGAGCCTGCCGCATCGCCCTTGCGGAACAGTGAAGTCGATCCGCTGTGTACATTCGCCTTATCAAATCCGTCTGTACCATTCTTGTAAATGGTGTAGGCACTTGAAATACCCTGAGTCTCGATAGTGGTCGGGAGATCCTCAAAGCTTTCGTTGAACTTACCGAGTATCCAGTAAGCGTACAGGACGCCGCCCTCTTCACCGTATACGGTATCGGTGAATTTCTCCTTAAGGTTGGATTCCTTATACCAACCGCCGAATCTGTATCCGGCACGGGTCGGGGTCGGAAGCTCTATCGGATCGCCGGGGTCACCCGAAACGGGCTGAAGGTCAGGACCGCCGAGGGTATCGAGCATGTATACTACTGAGCCGTAAACGTTTGCATTATCAACCGATGCAATAACGGTGACATCGTCAAACATGTAGGTCGCATCGCCCGAAACACCGAGTGAAAGATAGGTACACTTGGTCTTATCGGTCAACGGGTTGGCTGTAAACTCAATGGTAGCATTAGTCCAGTCGCACGGAGCCGAAATGGCTATGCTGCCGGTCTGATCCTTGGAGTCGCCCCATGTGTTATTCTTGAGAGAGAGAATCGGCGTGATATTACCGCTGCCTTCTATCTCAACGACCTTGTACCTGAATTTAATGGTGTATTTTACGCCTTTATCGCAGTTGTAGAAATCTTTTGAACCCCTGTTAAGGGTGAAACGTGCAAGTGAAGATGCCGGAGCAGACGACTGCGCCTTGCCCTGCTCAAAGTTGTAGTAGAGATAGGGGTTATCGGTATCGGTGATGTGCGAATAACGACCGAAGTTGCCGCTGTTGTCATACACGTCAAAGTCCATTACCCAATCTTCCATAGCCCACTTTGCATAAAGTGTGATGTCCTCATTCGGGAAGGTCTTGCTGGTGAACTCGTTTTTCAGTGCCTTATCGGTGTACCAGCCGAGGAATTTGTGAGCTGAAAGTGTCGGATCCTCAGGTGCGGTATATGCCTCACCCGGATAACCGAATAACGGCTCTATCTCACCGCCGTTTGTCCTGTAGTTTATCGTAACTGCGCCTTCCGGAGCTTCGGTAAGGACAGGACCGACGACAACGTCATCTATGTATATTATAGGTGAACCGTTGTTGACCTTGCCCTCTTTACGTCCGTCAAGAACGAAGTAGAGCTGATTCTGTACCGAGAAGTTTACACGCTCACGGTAGAAGTTATCGCCTACGGTGTAGTAGCCGCTGACCGTTACCCAATCAGTGCCCTTTGCACCGGCGTTATCGTCCCACCATGAACCAATATTTGTAGAACCCTTTGAATGATCACCGCTGTATGCGGACTGCTCACCGGTGTAAACCAGGATGTTACCGCCGCATGAACCAGCCTTAACCTTATATTTGAAGGAGATAAAATATGTTGTGTTGGTTTTCGGTAACTGATATGCCTTTGCACCGGCAGCATCGTAACCTGCAAGCTCGAAGTTCCATGAGCTGCTGTGCTGGGTGGTAAGGAGAAGGACCTTGTTGTTTGCATCATCCGGATCGTCAACGATCTTGATCTTCGCGTCGGTCTTGTCGCTTATACCGCCGTTATTAAAGCCGATGTAATTGTGGGTGTACTTTGCGTACAGAGTGCAGTCGTCACCCGGAACCTCGGTCACCTTGTGGGTGAAGTTGAGATTGGTGTACCAGCCCTCAAAGAACATCTTGCTGTTGGGACGTAAAGGTCTCTGAAGCACTGCTCCGCGAGCCATAGTAGTGGTGGTAATAGTACCTGCATTATTGGTGGTCACCTTGACAAAATCCTTGGACCACATTGCATAAAGGGTCACACTGCCGGCTTCGGGTGCATAATCAGCACCGACCGGCTCGGTCAGCTCAGCGTCAAAATACCAGCCGCCGAACGCAACACTCTCGGTATCGGTAGTAGGGGTCGGAAGTGTTACAGGCGAACCTGCGGTAACGACCATCGGATATGTAAAGTTACCGCTTCCGGTATTAAAGCTTATGGCAGCAGCGCCTTTTTCGTCATTTCTGACTTCCTCAACGGTAACGCTCTCGATAAGCGCGGTAGCAGCCTTGCCGCTGAGATTAGTAGACATTGTGAGGTAAAGCCATGAATTCTTTATGCTGTCTCCGTCAACGACAGTTGAAAGATACTGCCAGTCGCTCTGCGGAGCAGTTGCGTCATCGGACCATACGAGCGGTGCCAATGTGTGCTGATTATTAGGACCGAATGCCGCAGGATTCATGTTATAGGAAGCGCTGCCGCTATTCCCCGAGCGTGCTATTGCAAGGCGGGCATATGATGCGCCGTTAAAGCTTTCAAACTTATACTTTACGGTGATGGCGTACATTGTCTTCTCCTTGAACTGGAGGAAGCCGCCGTTATCAACGTCGTAAACACCGCAGACGTGTCTCCAGGCATCGGAGTTATCCTTAGCGGAAGAGTGCGAGCCGGTGAAATGGAGACCGGCAGCATCGACATAAGAAGCACCGGTGTTGCTGTTGGCAAGGATCTTATGGTTGTTGGGAGCCCACACTTCGCCGGTGGTGTCATTTCTGTAGTTGAAGACAAAATGATTATTCATCATATCTTCGCCGCTGCTCTCATCGACAACATCAATAGTGAAATCATCGATATAGCAGGTGACATTACCGGTATTGCTGCCCTGATCGTTCGGAAGGGTTATGTAAAGGTTATCCTTTGTAACTGTTCTATCAGTATAGAAGACATACTTGAAGGTCTGCCACTCGGTAGCCTCGTTAAGGACAAAGCGTCCCTGTGAATCGGCAGTGCCGTTGTCAGCCGATGCTATAACCGACTCGCACCGAAGCTCCGTTTTGGAAACATTCGGGTTCCAGCCCGACTGTACACTGGTGTAGAGCTTGATATCAAGCGAATTGGTGTTTCTGTACGAGCCTTTTGCAAACTTATACTTGAAGGTTATAACGTACTGCGTATCGGGCTGCAGAGTAAACGCATCCGCACCGTTATACGCACTGACGTTAGCGTCCTTTCCGATCTCAAGGTTAGGCGAGTTCGAAGAATTCGTCCTGAGGCGGAATACCGCATTGTTGGGGTCAGCCGGATCGACGTCATAATTGCAATTGGTTCGATCAGACGTATCCGAAACGCCCTTGTTGCCGTCGAACGTCAGCTTAAGCGTTCCGCCTACCGGTGTGTCGGTCGCTTTAAAAGCCTGACCGACGCCTGTGAGCGAGACCGCACACAGCGACAGCAGAAGCGCAACAGCACAGATGATGCTGACGACTTTTCTGATGTTCCTTGTCATAATAAGTATCTCCTTTTAAGATGTTCTTGAGTCCAGACGCTTTTACGGCATAGGAAAACCGGACAGAGCGCCACTCTTAACCACATTATAGCAAATAAAATGCTAAATATCAAGTTTTTTGTTAAGTATTAATAAACAAATTATGTACTGAATTATTGTTAAAATTGACGTTTAAATGCGCTTACAGCGAAATCCCGAGCGACAAATTGCCGATAATCGGGAAATCACAGCGCTATTTTGCATTGTTTTCTTTATTATCGGTCTTATCCTTTTCGCCGTCAGCCGCAGTCTGCTTTTTCTTTTTTACAAGCACGACAGCGGTAACGGCACCGGCGATCACAATCACCGCCGCGGCTGCGATCACAATGTACAGCCACGCGCCGCTGCCCTCTTCCCGTTCCCCGTCCGGTTCTGTATCTGACTGTGTAACGTCGGGCTGCGACGGAGTGTCGGGCTCCGGCTCGTGAATTTTGAGCCAGTCGGCATGGAGCACAAGATACGCGTGCTCGAATTTTGTTCCGGTATAAGGCTCGGTGCCATTCTTGTCAAGCGACCAGCCGAGGAACGTGTAGCCCTCTCTTGTCGGTTCCGGCAGCGTGACATCGTCGCCGAACTCACCGTATATAGTTTCGCAGTATGTACCGCCCGCAGTGTCGAAGCATATCATATTGCCCTTGAACTCCGCCAATGAGTCGCTTCGGTATACATATATATTGTCGATCATAAGCTGTGTGTGCCCGGATATTCCGATATACGCGTAGTTCGAGCCTGCGCTCTTAGGACTCGGCTTCAGCTTTATGGTGCAGGTCTGCCAGCCCTTGCCTACATCGGCGGCAGTATATTTCTTTACATAGTCTGCCGATTTGTTCTGCTCCATACGGTCGGACCACGCGCCGCTGTCAGATGCGGTTATAATTTCAAATCCGCCTGCATTTTTACAGGATATGATTTTATATTTGAATGTGACAACGTATTCGACGCCTTCTTCAAGCGTTATTTTGTTTCCGTGCTCGTCTATCAGTATGACACCGGCATAAGCCTTGTAGTTACCCGGTGTTCCTATGTCATAATCATAAAAAAGCGAAGTGCCGCCGCCGTAAGGATCTGATGAATCGAGCTTGCAGCGTTGAGTGAAGGTGCCGTTGTTGGGGGTCGGAAAATCGGCAGTGTTTTCAAAACCGACAAACTGCGGAATAAGCTCCCACTTGGCATAAAGCTCAAGACTCGCTTTTGGGAATTCATTAAATGAATATCTTTCGGTAAGCTCCTTATTATACCAGCCTGCAAAGCGGAATCCGTCTCTTGAAAGCGAGGGCAGCGTGACCTTTTCGCCCGCTCCGCCGGCGAGCATTTCGGGAGCATCTGCTCCGTTTCCGTTGAAGGTCAGCTTGACAGCCGATTCGTTCGGCGTCCATTTTGCGTACAGCCTTGTTGTAATACGGCTCGGTATGGTCGAGCCGGTGAATTTTTCGGTAAGGTTTGAGTCTTTATACCAGCCGCCGAAATCATACCATTTGCGTTCCGGGGTGGGAAGCTCCAGCGCGTCCCCGGCGTTGCCCATTACGACATCGCAGTAGCTTCCGCCGTTTGACTGGAATTCGACCGACGAAGTGCTGCCGATACATTCGGTAACGGTTATGTCGTCGAACAGTATTATTGTTTTCAGGCTGTCCGTACCTGCCGACGACGAGGGGCAGGTCGGCGAATAGACGTTGATCGCAAGCTTGTTGTAACTCGGCGAATCGGCGATGCCTGCCTTGAAAACGACCGATGTGGTCGTCCATTCCGTGGTGTCGCCGGGGTAGAAATTAAGTCCCGAGAAATTTTTTATTTTGACTATTCCGCCGGAGCCGTTGCTTTTTGCTATGTTTACAACGGTCGGCGAATCGGCCTTTTCGGCAGCGGATATGTTTTCCACCTTATATTTCAGCGTAACGGCATAAATATTTCCGTCGGTAAGAGTAAAATCGCCAAGCGTGCTGTTGTATATTTCAAGTTTATGATTTTCCCCGTTGGTATCAACCGTCATCCGGTAAACGTTTCCGTCGCCTTCCGGCACTACCGAAGCGCCCTGTCCGGGATAATAGTTATTTTCAAAATCACAGGTGTAGTCCGACAAAAACGACGACTGTGACGCATTGACACCGGCGGCAAAGGCGGTGCCTGCGATGCCGGTGAGCAGAGCCGCGGCAACGACAAATCCAGTCAATTTTTTAAACCATGATCCTCGCATTTTTTGTACCTCGCATAAATGATATGTTACAAGTATAACAATTCAAATATATTATTTCAAGTGTGTTTTTATCAATATTTATAAAATTTATCTGTTCCGCAACAAAAGTTTATACCAAATACTCCAAAGTACCGCCAAAATACGGATGTCTGCATAGCTGAATTCTGAACGTCGTTTCTTAATAAGCAGACTAAAAACCAATTGACATTTTGTAGGACAGGGACAGGGCTCTGCAGCATTTTTATGCCGGTGAATTTAATTTATTAACTACATGCAGCCATGCAACTTACGTCTGTCAATAAATCAAACCACGCAGATAGGCTAAATTACATCACAAAAGCCAAAAAGAGCGCTGCAGATAACTGCAGCGCTGCGTTTATCGATCCTTTGTCAATCTTCGCATATTGCTAATCATGAGCATCAAATCGTCATCGTTGAGCTTTTTCAGTTCTTCAATCGCTGTTTGCAACAATGCGGGGTTTTCAACGGATGTATCAAAAAACTGACTCGGCGTTATGCCGAAATAATTGCATATTTCAAGGAATTCGGGCAATGGCGGCAGTGATTTGCCGGACGAAATATTATAAACATAACTTCTGCTATGACCGAGGTCGTATCCCATCTGATATTCCGAAACGCCTTTTTGCAAGCGAAGCTTTGTGATCCGATCCTTGATAAAATCTGCATCCACCATTTTGTTACCCTCCTCGGCATTTACTGCTATTGTAAAACAAAACGTGAGGCGATTATTCGTATGGTGTACGCTTTTATTTTCAAATTATTAGTATAATATATGTATATTGCCATTAAAATATGTTATAATTACGATATAAAATAAAAATAAGCCCAGATTGATACAAATAAACAAATATTTCTGAATAGGAAGTGGTTAGATGACCTGCTGTTTCTTCGGGCACGGCACCTGTCCGTCCGATATCTGACCAAAGATTAAAACTCAAGTTGAAAAAATAATGACGGAATCTGACAAGGTCAGATTCTATGTAGGTAATCACGGACAGTTTGATGAAATGGTTCGCGGAGTAATGAAAGAGTTGACCTCTGAAGGAAAAAGCGTTGATTATTCGGTAGTCCTTCCATATATGCCGTATCAGAAATGCGAGTTTGATGTGCCTGACCGATATGCAGATACTATTTATCCGGATGAAGTCGATAACGTCCCACCAAGATTTGCTATATGTAAACGGAATGATTGGATGATAGACAATTCAGACGCTGTAATATGCTATGTTGTAAATCGTTTCGGTGGAGCGTACACATATACGGAAAAGGCAAAACGGAAGGGAAAACGAATCATCAATATCGCAGATATGTAAATCAATCAACAGCTTTGGGCAGCAATGTTATAAAGGAAACGTTTCCTAAAAATATGCAATTAAATTTTAGTTTATAGGTGAATGGTATTCGTATAATTAATTGATAGACGTAGGGGAACGACCTATGTGTCGTTCCGTGCGGTTTTATTGATTTTTGAGGAACGACACATAGGTCGTTCCCTACAAATGCACAATTAGATTTTCGGTTTCTTATACCTATAAACTAAAATTTATCACTGCATGGGTATAAAACAGATCGGCAGGAGATTTGCCCTGCCGATCGCTTAACAGTATATATATTGATCAGTATGTACCGGTACGTCCGCTTCCGAAAATGATCATTTTCCTTTTTGCGGCTTCAAAGACCGCATCGACAACATGCGGCATCACCTTTGAATAGCCCAGTCCTTCGGAATACATCTCCGCCGCTGCCTTTTCGGCGGCAACATTCAGGTCGGTAAAAATGTTTACCTTCGCAATTCCGCCCTTTATGGCGTTTTTAAAATCGTCGTCGGTCAGTCCCGAGCCGCCGTGAAGCACAAGCGGAACCGGCACCGTGGCTGCTATGTCGCTCAAAATATCCAGCCTCAGCTTAGGCTTTGACTTATAAAGACCGTGGGCGGTACCTATAGCCACCGCAAGTGCGTCAACGCCGGTCCTTTCGACAAAATCCTTTGCCTGCTCCGGCTCGGTGTAAACGCCGGAATCGCTCTCATTGACGTTTGAACCGACGTGGCCAAGCTCACCCTCGACTGTCACTCCGCGTTCGTGGGCATACCGCACGATCTCTGCCACCGACCGGACGTTTTCATCGTAAGGCTTAGACGAGCAATCATACATTACCGAGGTAAATCCGCAGTCTATTGCTTCCTTTACTTTTTCCTCGGTAAGCCCGTGATCAAAATGCAGAACCACCGGAACCGATGCCTCCCGTGCCATGGGTATCAGCATATACGACAGCTCTTTCAGCGTCGAGCAGTTGAGCAGCACTTCAGCCGAACCGATTATTACCGGTGATCCGGTCTCCTCGGCTGCCAAAAGAACCCCTTTTGCCATTTCAAGATTAATGGTGTTGAAAAGTCCCACTCCGTAGCCGTTCTCTCTTGCCTTTGGCAGCACGTCGTTAAGATTTGCGAGCATAGTATCAACCTCTCTTAATATTTCCTTCGTTTTATCTTTATATACTGGCTGACAATATTCTTGTCGCGCTCCATCTTCCTGCGCTTGTGATCATTCACAAATGAAAGCACCAAAAAGACTATAAATGCAATATCAAGTACGATCAGCACAGCGAAAATAACTATCATATACACCTTGAGGTGCGAGCCTGAGCTGGTGCCCGGAATACTGATGCTTGCTAAAAACTCGCCTATCCTCGAGGGGTCCTTGCCGAAATAAGCAAAGGTATAAAGCTCACCGTCCGACACGGTGACATACACCGTACTGTGCTCGCCGTCCGCGTCACCGGTCGTTTTAAGATATGTTACCTTGCCGACCGTCACGGTCGTATATCCGTCGGGGAAAAGCTTGTCCCCTGCCGGCTTTATTGTTGCATCGTCAAGTCCCGAAAAAGAGCCTATCTGCGTGGAAAACTCGGTTTTCGTGCGCCTTGCCTGTATCTGGTGATCCCTGTCGCCCGATATTGCAAAGAACAGCAGCCCGTCGACCGACGAGCCCGGCAAAAGATCGTCTGCCGTGTATATTTTATAGTCGCTGTCAAGGTAAAACTCCAAGCCGTCGATTTTATGACGGGTCGATGCTGCCGAAGCGGAAAAAGCGGTAAGTATTATAAGCAGCAAAGAAACGGCTGCCGTAATTATCCTTTTCACCCTTTCCCCTCCTCTTTTTCAGCATTTATTTTACCTTTGCCGCTCTTTTTGCGGCAGTGAGCGTATTCTGCATAAGCATTGCTATGGTCATGGGTCCCACGCCGCCGGGTACCGGCGTTATCGCGGAGCATTTCGGCTCGACATTTTCGAAGTCAACGTCTCCGCAGAGCTTTCCGCCCTCCGGTCGGTTCATGCCGACGTCAATGACGACAGCACCCTCCTTGACCATATCGGCGGTAACGAATTTGGGTCTGCCGACGGCGGCTATCAGTATGTCCGCCTCTTTGCATATGCTGCCAAGTCCCACCGTTTTTGAATGGCATATCGTAACGGTGGCATCGGCGTGCAGCATAAGCATTGCCATAGGCTTGCCGACTATGTTCGACCTGCCGATAACAATGCACCGTTTGCCCTTTGTCTCAATATTTTTATACCGCAGCATTTCCATTATTCCTGCAGGCGTGCAGGGGAGGTAATCATAATCGCCTATCATTATCCTGCCGACGTTCTGCGGATGGAACGCATCAACGTCCTTTTCCGGAGAAATGGCGTTTATGACCGCCTTTTCGTTTATCGAACGGGGCAGCGGCAGCTGGCAGAGTATTCCGTGGATGTTGTCGTCATTATTGAGCCTCTTTATAAGGTCGAGCAGCTCCTGTTCGGTCGTTTCTTCGGGCAGCGCGTATTTTTCGGAATGTATACCGAGCTCAGCGCACGCCTTTTCCTTTGAGCCGACATAAACGAGCGACGCCGGATCGCTGCCCACAATTATGACAGCCAGCCCCGGGACTGTGCCCTGCTCTGAAAGCTTTTTGACCTCCGCCTTTATGCGCTGCTTTACGGCAGCAGATATTTCCTTGCCGTTTATTATTTCAGCCATTATTCTTCCCCGCCGTCGTTGTTTTTATCGTTGCTATCGTCATTTTCGGAAGGTTCGGCATCTTCTCCGTCGGTATCGCCGGCATCCTGTTCACTGCCGGTGGTATCTTCGGTGTCCCCGGTGCTGTCGGCACCCTCCTGCTCATCGCCCTCATAGTATGAAACGCCCTTGACCGAGCTGGGGTCGATATCGTCAAACATGGCGGTATAGGTTTCATCGACCTTTGCCTCAGCCATTTTTCTGAACTTCCAGATAAGAAGTGCGACGCAGGCTATCACAAGCAGACCCGAAAGCCACTGCGAGACCTTGAGCGGACCTATATAGAGGCTGTCGGTCCTAAGTCCCTCGATAAACATTCTGCCGAAGCCGTACCACGCGCCGTAGGTGAGGGCGAGCTGACCGCTGAAACGGCGCTTTTTGCCGAGAAAATGAAGTATCACAAAGCCTATTAAACACCATATGGACTCATAAAGGAAGCAGGGGTGCACATTGCCGTCAAGCGTCTGGTTGGTCATGCCCCAGAATGTGCTGTTTGTGTAGGAGCCGTATGCCTCCTGATTAAAGAAGTTGCCCCAGCGGCCGATAGCCTGACCGATCAGAAATCCGCTTGCAGCAAGATCAAAAACGTCAAGCACATTAACCTTACGGAGCCTGCACATGACAATTCCCATGACTGCGGCGCCGATAACACCGCCGTAGATGGCAAGTCCGGACACGCCGTTGCCGCCGCTGAAACCGAAAAAGTCCGACAAGGATTTTATCTTTGTGCCGCTCGGATCGAACAGTATATAATACACCCTTGCCGAAAGCAGCGCCACAGGCGTTGTCACAAGCACTATGTCTGTAAGCTTGTCAACATCAACGCCGAAACGGGGGGCACGTTTAAAGCAATAAATAATGGCAAGCAAAAAGCCTATAGCTATACATATGCCGTACCAGTAAATGCTCCAGCCGCCGCCTATAGGCAGGGTAAATGCGACCGAATCGAATTTCATGTGGATGCCGAACAGAGTGACATCGTAAACAGTCAAAGTCTGCATCTTGATTCTCCTTTAGAGTAGAATTCAAAAAATAGAGCTCACTTCGCAATACTATTTCATTATACATCAAATTTGCCGGCTGACAACCGGCAAATTCCAAAATTCATAAATTTTTTATAACACAAATAAAATAAAGGCGGAATACATGGAAGCGTACTCCGCCAAAACAGCAGTTATTCAGACCTCGGCCGGTTTTGTGTCAGCCTGCTTGGTGTTGTCTGACCCTTCATCCGCGCGCTTTTTGAGCAGTGCACCCATGATAGCCTTTTCGGCAGCATACAGCATCCAGCTTGCGATGCAAACGGCAACCAGACATGCCGTAAAGAGTATATAGGAATTCAGCCTTCCCATGTTTGCAAGATCAAACCCTTCGACGACCTTGAAGGTCACATAGTGATGAATTATAAAACACGGGTACGAATACTTACATATAACATCGCATATATTCCGAGGAAGCGGCGCGTATAGAATTTTTTGAAATCAAATTTATCGGCATTTCCGTATGTCAAATACAAAGAAGCACCAGATATGATCAGAAACAGCGAAACTCCCAAAGAACCAATATAAATATTAAACGGGTATGCACAGATCACAAATGCACGCGGATTTTGAGCGTTATAGATATAAAGTGCATTGTAATGCGTCAAAACTATTATAAGCGTTGATAATGCACGAACAAAATCAAGGTAATATAAACGTTGCTTAGCCGTTTTTCCTCACCAAAAGATTTTTTACGGGTCTCAGCACACTCTTTATCTTAT